>NZ_VIVR01000001.1:1211025-1513781 GCF_007828955.1 Kitasatospora atroaurantiaca
GTGCCACGGCGCGGTCACCGCTCGTCGGCGGGGAGCTGGTAGACCCGGCGGACGCTGCTGCCGAGCCGGGCGATGTCCGCGCCGTAGACGTGGAGGGAGATCGCGGTGGTCGTGCCGGAGTTCTGCACCCGGTGGATGTCGCCGGGCGGGGCGAAGCCGCAGACCACGCCCTGCCGGTTGAGCACGTCCTCGGTGGCGACCAGGCGGGCGGTGCGGCCGTCGGAGATCAGCCGGTAGCGGCATTCGCTCTCCTGGCCGAGGTGGACGCCGGTCGCGCACCAGGAGACGTGGTCGTGGATGGCCGTCCGCTGCCCGGGCAGCCAGACCAGGGCGACGAGGGAGAAGCTGCCGTCCGCCTCGGCGTGCACGATGTGCTGGCGGTAGCGGTCTGGGTCGCCCACCTGCTGGGCGTCGGTGAGCAGGTCGGCGGCGCCCAGGTGGGGCGCGAGCTTCTCGCCGGCCAGGTAGGCGGTCAGGTCGGGGGGCAGGCCGCGCCCGACGACTTCGCGCAGCTCGCCGACCAGGCGGTGCATACGCTCTGTGCGCTCGTCGGTGCCGACGGTGGCGGAAGTTGTCATGGGTGGAGCGTCCAGGCGGTCGGCCCATCACGTCCAACGACAGTTCTTTCGCGCTCCGCCAACTACCGCTTATGGATCAGCAGCCCACTCGCGCCGCCGCCGCGCGGCGCAGCTCGTCCAGCACCAGTGCGGTGGCCGGGACCCGCAGGTGCTCGCGCAGCACGTACGCGCAGACCTGGCGGCGCAGGTGCGGCTCGACCAGCCGGCCGGTGACCTTGCGGTGGCACATGAAGGAGAGGACCAGGGCGGGCATCAGGGCGATGCCGACGCCTGCCGCGACCAGGCTCTGCACGGCGAGGTTGTCGTCGGTGGTGAAGACGACGTCCGGGGCGAAGCCCTCCTCCGCGCAGACCTGCAGCAGATTGGCGCGGCAGCGCGGGCAGCCGGCGATCCAGCGCTCCTGCGCCAGGTCGGCGAGCCGTACGGCGTGCCGCCGGGCGAGCTGGTGGCCGACCGGCAGCAGGATGGTCAGCTGATCCTCCATCAGCGGGATCTCGACCAGCTCGGACGGGGTCTCGCCCGAGGCACCGGGGTAGCTGAAGGCCAGCGCGATGTCGCACTCGCCGCGCAGCAGCCGCTGCACCGAGTCCGGCGGCTCGGCCTCGAGCAGCTCGACCCGGACGCCGGGGTGCTCGGCGAGCAGCCGGGCCATCGCCTCGGGGATCAGGGTGGCGTTGGCACTGGGGAAGGCGCAGAGCCGTACCCGCCCGGCGCGCAGCCGGGAGAGCGCGCCGAGCTGCTGCTGGGCGGCGTTGAGACTGCCGAGGATCACCTCGGCGTGCCGGGAGAGTGCCTCGCCGGCCTCGGTGAGACGCAGCCCCCGGCCGGCCCGGGTGAAGAGCGGTACGCCGACGGAGCGTTCCAGCGCCTTCATCTGCTGGGTGATGGCGGGCTGGGTGTAGCCGAGGGCACGGGCGGCCGCCGAGTAGGAACCGGTGCTGACGACCTCGTGGAAGGTCCTGATGTGCCGTGAGTCGAACACACCGAAATCATAAGCAGAACTTGGGATGCCGGGCCAACATCCCGTCAGCCCCTTAAGTGTTCAAGTGTCCCGCTACTGCGGCTCCGGGGGAAGACCCGTCCCCACCGTCGAGACGGGGTCTACCTCTCGCTCCGGCCCTTGAGGAGCCAGCCGAGCACAGCGCCCGCGGCCAGGGTGGCCAGCAGGGCGATCCAGAGCGGGGCGGTGACGGTGAAGACCCAGAACTGGATCTTCACCCTCTCGAGGTTGGCGAACAGGAACCAGACCGCCAGGATCACGATCACCCCGATCGCGATCACCCTGTTCGGGATGCCCGCGATCTCGCCCTTCCTGGACCCGCGTGATGACGAACCGCCTGAAGTCTTGGTCACACGGGCAGTCTGCGCCGCTCGGGGGCTCACCCCGGCCGACGCCGCCCGGGACTGACCCGGGCGGCGTAGCGGGGTGCACCCGTGCGGGTTACCCCTCGTCCCGCCAGGAGCGCCAGAGCGCCGCGTACGGGCCGCCGGCCGCCACGAGTTCGGGGTGGGCCCCGTACTCGCTGATCCGGCCCTGCTCGACCACCGCGATCACGTCCGCGTCGTGCGCGGTGTGCAGGCGGTGGGCGATCGCGATCACCGTCCGCCCCTCCAGCACCCGGGACAGCGAGCGCTCCAGGTGCCGGGCGGCACGCGGGTCGAGCAGCGAGGTCGCCTCGTCCAGGACGAGGGTGTGCGGGTCGGCCAGCACCAGCCGGGCCAGCGCGAGCTGCTGGGCCTGCGGGGGTGTCAGCGCCGTACCGCCGGAGCCGACCTCGGTGTCCAGCCCCTCGGGCAGCGCGTCCGCCCACTCGCCGGCGTCCACCGCGTCCAGCGCCGCGCGCAGCTCGGTGTCGTCCGCGTCCGGCCGGGCGAGCCTGAGGTTGTCCCGCAGGGTGCCGACGAAGACGTGGTGCTCCTGGTTGACCAGCGCGACCTGGGCCCGGACCCGCTCGGCGGGCATCCTGGCCAGCGGTGCGCCGCCGAGGGTGACGCTGCCCCGGCCCGGGGCGTAGATGCCCGCGAGCAGCCGGCCCAGGGTCGACTTGCCCGCGCCGGACGGGCCGACCAGGGCGACCCGGCTGCCAGGGGCGACGTCCAGGCTGATGCCGTGCAGCACGTCCGCGCCCTCGCGGTAGCCGAAGCGGACCTCGGAGGCGGTGACCTGACGGCCCTTCGGGTGGCTGTCCTCGTCGGTCTCCGGGTCCTCGACCTCGCGGACGCCGACCAGCCGGGCCAGCGAGGCCTGGCCGACCTGGAGCTCGTCGTACCAGCGCAGGATGAGGTCGACGGGGTGGGTGAGCGCCTGGGCGTAGAGCACCCCGGTGGTCAGCTGGCCGACGTCGATCCAGCCCTTCACGGTGTAGACGCCGCCGAGGGTCAGGGTGGCGAGCACCGCAAGGGCGTAGGTGGCGTCCACGCTCGGGAACCACAGGGTGCGCAGCCACATGGTGTACCGCTCCCAGCTGAGCCACTCCGCGATCTTGCGGTCCGTCAGACGGACCCGCTCGTCACCGAGGCGCAGCGCCTCGACCGTCCGCCCGGCATCCACCGTCTCGGCCAGCACGGTGTTGACCGCCGCGTACCCCGCCGACTCGGCGCGGTAGGACTCCGGGGCTCGCCGGAAGTACCAGCGGGAGGTGAGCAGCAGCAGCGGCAGGCCGACCACGGCGGTGAGGGCGAGCAGCGGCGAGGTGACGACCAGGGCGCCGAGCACCAGGACCACCGAGACCAGGGCCACGGCGAGCTCGGGGACGGCCTCGCGCACCGACTTGGAGAGCCGGTCGATGTCGGTGGTGCCCCGGGAGACCAGGTCTCCGGTGCCGGCCCGCTCCAGCACGCCCGGCGGCAGGGCGACCGAGCGGACCAGGAAGTCCTCCCGGAGATCGGCCAGCACCTCCTCGCCGAGCACCCCGCCGCGCAGCCGGGACCAGCCCATGAAGGCGGACTGGACGAGCAGCGCGAGCAGGTACCAGCCGACGGCCGAGAGGATCTTCCCCTCCGCCGTCCCGGCGCTGAGCTCCTGGACCAGCGAGCCGAGCACCCACGGGCCGACCAGGCCCGCGACGGTCGAGACGGTGTGCAGGGCGATCACGGCCCCGAAGCCCGCCCGGTGCCTGCGGGCGAGCAGCCGCACGTACGCGCGCACGGCGGACGGCGAGCCGACGGGCAGCATCGTGGCCGGCCCGCGCTCCTGGATGGCGGGGGGCTTCATACCGTCTCCTTGATGGGATCCTCTTCGCGGGTGACCACGGCCCGGTAGTGCTGATGGGTGTGCAGGAGCTCGCGGTGGCTGCCGCTGGCGGCGACCCTGCCCTCGTGGATCAGGACCACCGTGTCGGCCTGGTCGAGCAGCAGCGGGCTGGTGGCGAAGACCACCGTGGTCCGCTCACTGCGGATCTTGCGCAGGCCGGCCGCGATCCGGGACTCGGTGTGGGCGTCCACCGCGCTGGTGGGCTCGTCCATGACCAGCACCGGCGGGTCGGCGACCAGCGATCGGGCCAGCGCCAGGCGCTGCCGCTGACCGCCGGAGAGCGAGCGGCCGCGCTCGGTGACCCGGGCCTGCATCGCGTCTCCCCCGCATTCGGGCGAGCCGTCGACCAGGGCCTCCAGTACGTCGTCCGCCTGGGCGGCCGCCATCGCGTCGGCCGGCGCGATCCGCCCGGAGGCGGGCACGTCGAACAGCGCGGCCAGGGTGCCGGAGAGCAGCACCGGCTCCTTGTCGTGCACCAGCACGGCCGCCCGTGCCTCGGCCAGCGGCACCGCGTCGAGCGGGACGCCGCCCAGCTTCACCGAGGGCTCGGCCTGCTCGCCCTCGGCGAGCGGGACATGGCCGCCGAGGCGGGCGGCCAGCTCACCGGCGAGGTCCGGGTCGCCGCAGACCACCGCGGTGAGCCGGCCGGCGCGGGCCGTGAGACCGGTGACCGGGTCGTGCAGGTCGGCCCGCCCGGGCCGGCCGAGGGGCCCGGCCAGGGACTCGGTGATCCCTGACTCGTCGGCCGTCCGGCTCAGGCCGAGCACCCGGGTGGCCCGGCCGGCCGAGACCCGGGCGACGCTCCAGGCGTGCGCGGCCTCGCCGAGGATGCGCAGCGGGGCGGCCAGGAAGGCCGTCGCTCCGTACACGGCGACCAGCTCGCCGACGCCGATCCGCCCGTCGACGGCGAGCACGGCTCCGTACCAGGTGACGCCGACCACGAACAGGCCGGGCAGCAGCACCTGCTGAGCCTGCATCAGGGCCCAGATCCGCGCGCTGCGGACGGCGGCGCCGCGGACCTTCTGGGAGGCGGCGCGGTACCGCTCCAGGAACAGCTCCTCGCCGCCGATGCCGCGCAGGACACGAAGGCCCGCCACGGTGTCGGCGGCGAGCTCGGTGGCCTTGCCGCCGAGGGCGCGCTGCTCGCTGTAGCGGCGTTCGAAGGGCGCGAGCAGCGGCCAGACGGAGACGGCCAGGACGGGGACGCCGAGCAGCACGGCGACGCCCAGCAGGGGCTGGTCGACCAGCACGACCAGGCTGACGCCGAGCCAGACCAGCACGGCGGCGCGCACCCGGGCGATCAGCTCTACGTACCAGCCGATCTTCTCCACGTCGCCGCTGCTCACGGCGACGATCTCACCGGTGGCGATCCGCCGGGAGAGGCCGGCGCCGAGGCGGGAGGCCTGGCGGGCCACCAGCTGGCGGACCTGGGAGGCTGCGGTGATCCAGTTCCAGACGGCCTGGCGGTGCAGGCAGACGCCGCCGACGGACTGCAGGACGGCGAGCGCGAGGGCAAGGCCGCCGGCCCGCCAGATGCCCGCGGTGTCGCCGTCCACGGCGGCCTGGATGCCCAGGCCGAGCGCCAGCGGGAGGGCTGCCTGACAGCCCATCTCCAGGACGCCCCACCAGGTGGCGAGCAGTTGGCCGCGGCGCTGGCTGCGCTGGAGCCAGCGCAGGAAGGCGAGCGGTGAGGTGAGATCGGGACTGCCGGGATCGGGCATCGGCAGAGGTCTGAGCGGCATGACGCTCCGTTGCGGGGTGGTACGGGCAGGGGGTGCTCGAGCGCGGCCCGGATCGCGGGCGCGGCGGGGCCGCCCGGCGCGATGCGCAGCCAGGGCGGGAAGGTGGCGACGGCGGAGTACTGGTCAGGACGTCATGGGCATCGAGCCTGCCGGGCACGAAGTGACGTACGCAACAGGTTTTCCCGGAACCCGAGCCGTGTCCGGCTTCGTCAGGCCTTACGGAGTGTCAGGGCCGCGGAACATTCACCGGTTCCGGTGAAGCACCGCCGTCCGGGAACAAAACGGGCCAGGCCGGGGTTGGTCCCGTCCGGCACTATTCGACGATCCGGAGGGCACCCCTTCCAGTGAGCACCATCCCCAACGTCACCCTCAACAACGGCACCCGGATCCCGCAGCTCGGCTTCGGGGTGTGGCAGGTGCCGGACGCCGAGGCGGCGACGGCGGTCCGCACCGCCGTCGAGGCCGGCTACCGGAGCATCGACACCGCCGCGATCTACGAGAACGAGGCCGGCACCGGCCAGGCGATCGCGGAGGCGGGCGTGCCCCGCGAGGAGCTGTACATCACCACCAAGCTGTGGAACTCGGGCACCAGGGACTGGTCGGGCCAGCAGGGGCAGGACGCGGTGCTCCGGGCCTTCGACGAGTCGCTCGCCAAGCTCGGCCTGGACTACGTCGACCTGTACCTGATCCACTGGCCGCGCCCGATGCACGGCAGCTTCCTGAACATCTGGAAGGCCTTCGAGAAGCTGGCCGCCAACGGCCGGGTCAGGTCGGTCGGTGTCTCCAACTTCGGCCCCGAGCAGCTCGACGTGCTGCTGCAGGAGAGCTCGGTCGTACCGGTCCTCAACCAGGTCGAGCTGCACCCGCACTTCCCGCAGGCCGAGCTGCGCGAGTACCACGCCAAGCACGGCATCGCGACGGAGGCGTGGAGCCCGCTCGGCCAGGGCAAGTCGCTCCTGAGCGAGCCCGTCCTGGCGAAGATCGCCGAGAAGCACGGCCGCACGGTGGCCCAGGTGGTGCTCCGCTGGCACCTGCAGAGCGGCATCATCGCGATCCCGAAGTCCGTGACGCCCTCCCGGATCAGGGAGAACCTCGACGTGGCCGGATTCGAGCTGGACGCCGACGACCTGGCCGCGATCGCCACGGTGGAGACCGGCAAGCGCCTCGGCCCGGACCCGCAGGGTTTCGACTGGAACTGACGCCCCGACGGCAGAGAGGCCGTCACCCGCAGGGGTGACGGCCTCTCTGCCGGCCTGGCAAATCGTTACTGCCGGGACGAATTCAGGCGAATCGTTACAGCCGGGCCGCCTTGGCGAGCAGCACCATCGCGGTCTCGTGCTCGTGCGTCTCCAGCGGGGAGAGCAGCAGCTCCTGCACCTCCCGCACCCCGGCCGCCGAGCGGTGCAGCAGGTCCTGACCGGCCGGCGAGAGCGAGAGCAGGTTGCGCCGCCCGTCCGAAGGGTCCCGGCGGCGCAGCACCAGGCCGCGCCGGACCAGCCGGCTGACCATCTCGGCCATCGTCGCCTTGTCCAGCGAGGCCAGCTCGCCGACGGTGCGCTGGTCCGCCCCGGGCTCCGACTCGAGCGCGTCCAGCACCGCGTACTGCGGCGCGGTCAGGTCGGAACCGACCTTCTCGGACCACAGCTTGGTGTGCACCTGCTGGCTGACCCGGATCAGGTACCCGACCGCGCGCTGGGCGTCCAGCAGCGGGCGGGCGTCGGTCAGTGCGGCCACGGCGGCGGGCTCCAGCCGGGCTATCTTGGCCATCACACGGACGAGTTCGAGCTGCTCGTCCGGGCTGAGCGGCTCGAAGAGCGTGCGCTGCACGCGGACCACTCCGCCGGTGGCCTCACGGACTGCCTGTGCACCGTTCTGCGAGAGGGCCAGCAGCTTGCGCCGGCCGTCCGCCGGGTCACGACGGCGCAGCACCAGGCCGCGCCGGACCAGCCGGGCGACCATCTCGGCCATCGTCGCCTTGTCGAGCGAGGCCCGCTCACCGACGGTGCGCTGGTCCGCGCCTGGTTCGAGCGCCAGCGCGAGCAGGACGGCGAACTGCGGAGCCGTCAGCTCGTTTCCGACGTGCTCGGACCACAAGCGGGTGTGCACCTGCTGGGCCACGCGGATGAGGTGTCCGGGCGACTGCTGCAGTCGACCGGTCACGCGGGTCGTCGGGATCTCCCCCAGCACCATGAATCCGTCCCGATGTCACACCCGGTGTGTGTGGGACACCCGGGCGGGGCAGTAACGGCGAGTGAGCGCCACGCTGTGAGGGTAGGCACGCCAGCCGTGCAGCCGGTGGCTGCTGGCGCACACTATACAAACGGTCGGCCCGCGCTGGCAGGCGGGGGCCAATAGTAGACGCTTGTTCGGTGAAGTTGGCATATTTCCGCCGCATGTCGCGGTCACGACCACTCGTTCGATCAGAAGTCCGCCGACGATCACCCTTACCCTCTGTCACCTGCGACTCTGCACTCTGGTCCGGAACGCTACCCGCCGGTAGGGTGTCCGCGCAGCGCTCTCATCACCACCCTTCCGGGTAGGGCCGTTCCCCCGGTGGCGGCCGGGCCCGTCACCCCACCGAGAGAGACGAGTACGAGAATGACCGAGCAGAGCACCAGCCCCCGCGTCGCGATCGTGACCGGCGCGGCGCGCGGAATCGGCGCCGCGACCGCTCAGCGGCTGGCCGCCGACGGGTACGCCGTCGCCGTGGTCGACCTGGAGGAGTCTGCGGGCAAGGACACCGTCGACAAGATCGTCGCGGCGGGCGGCCGGGCGCTGGCCGTCGGGGCCGACGTGTCCGACGCCGAGCAGGTCCAGGCGGCCGTGGACCGGATCGCGGCCGAGCTCGGCACGCCGGTCGTCCTGGTCAACAACGCCGGGGTGCTCCGCGACAACCTGCTGTTCAAGATGTCCGAGTCGGACTGGGACACCGTCATGAACGTGCACCTCAGGGGCGCCTTCCTGATGACCCGTGCGGTCCAGAAGCACATGGTGGACGCCGGCTTCGGACGCATCGTCAACCTGTCCTCCTCCTCGGCCCAGGGCAACCGCGGCCAGGCCAACTACTCCGCCGCCAAGGCCGGCCTGCAGGGCTTCACCAAGACCCTGGCCATCGAGCTCGGCAAGTTCGGCATCACGGCCAACGCCGTCGCCCCCGGCTTCATCGCGACCGACATGACGGCCGCCACCGCCGCGCGGGTGGGCATGGAGTTCGAGGCCTTCAAGCAGGCCGCGGCCACCCAGATCCCGGTCAACCGGGTCGGCGTGCCGGAGGACATCGCGCACACCATCTCGTTCCTCGCGAGCGAGGGCGCCGGATTCGTCTCCGGCCAGGTCATCTACGTCGCGGGCGGCCCGCTCGACTGAGCGCCTCCGCCGACAGGCAGCTCGGCAATCTTTCAGGGGCGCGGGGAACTGCGCGAAGCGGTAGGGCACAGGCCGTTGCCTTCCGATCTCGCGCAGTTCCCCGCGCCCCTTTCGTGGCTGATCGGTTGCCTACTGGCGGAGCCTCTGACAACTCGGGGCGTCGTGGAGCAGGAGGTCGAGCACGGAGTCGATGTAGCCTGCCAGCCGATCGGCGTCGTCCAGCGGCAGCACCCCCGGCAACCGGGCGGCCAGCTGGTCGTGACCGACGTAAGCCGTGTAACCCAGCGTCGCGCGATGGACCGCGACGTCCGGCGGAAAGCCGATCTCCTCGAACAGCCCGACGATGTAGTCGATCCGCCGTTTCACCACGCGGCGCACCACGGGCGCGACGAGCCGGTGGTCGGCCGAGGCGAGCACGTTGACGGCCACGGCGTTCTCCCCCGCGTCCTCGCTCACCCGCGTGAACAGCATGCGCAATCGGGCCACCGGGTCCGGCTCGGTGGCCAGCGCCGCGATGGCCGCCTCGGTGAACCGCTCCTCCCAGAGCGAGAGCGCGGCGACGACGAGCGCCTCCCGATTGGCGAAGTGCCAGTAGAAGCTGCCCTTCGTGGTGCCGAGCCGCGCGGCCAGCGGCTCGACGGCCACCGCGGCGAGCCCGCCCTCCCCGAGTGCCGTGAGCGCAGCCGCCGCCCAGTCGTCCGCGGTCAGCCGTCGTCGCTCTTGCTCCATGTCCATACGCTAGCGTACGGTCCATTCCATACGCCGCCGTATGGAGGCGCGCCGAGGAGGAAACGTGCAGAACACCCAGCGCCGCACGATCGACGCACCCGCTGCGGAGGTGGGCGCCCTCCTGGCCCTGCTGAGCACACCGCAGGACCGGATCTGGCCCGTCCCCGCCTGGTCGCCCCTGCGCCTCGACGCCGGTCTCGCCGTCGGGTCGAGCGGTGGGCACGGCAGGATCCGGTACTCCGTGAGCGAGTACGAGCCCGGGCGACGGGTGCGGTTCACCTTCGCCCCCGGGCTCGGCCTCAGCGGCTGGCACGAGTTCCTGGTCGTCACCGACGGACCGGAGCGCTGTCAGGTCGTCCACACCGCCGAGGGGCGAGTCGAGGGCGGAATGCGCCTGCTGTGGCCGCTGGCGATCCGGTGGCTGCACGAGGCCCTGCTCCACGACCTGTTCGACAACATCCAGCGCGAGGTCACCGGCCGACCGCCTCAGCCGTCCCGCCGGTCGCCCTGGGTACGGCTGCTACGCCTGCGTTTCCACCCCAAGGCGTAGCCGACCGGGCAGCTCAGAACTGATCGCAAGGCGCGCCACTGTGCGTTCGGGGCCGTCCGGGTGGACACTCGGGGTGCGGAGACCTGTCACCTGCGACAGGCACGGCGACCGACCGGGTCGGGCCCGGCCGGCGCTCGGATTCCCCGGGAGGCACTGCATGAACGAGCCCACCGACGTCGATTCCTACCCCACGCCGGACCATCTGCTGCACACGGGTGCCGAACACCCGGTCGACCCCGAGGACCTCGTGATGGCCTCGGGGCGCACGCCCACCCCGGCACTCATCGAGAAGGCCCGGCAGGACCTCGCGAAGTACGGCGCCGCAGCCGTCGAACGTGTGCTGCCCTGATCAACCCACTCACTCACCACTCAGGCCCCGCCCCCCGGCGGGGCCTGAGTGCGTTCCGCGCCCGCGGGGGTGTGGTCAAGCGCCACTCGGTGCGCTATACCTGCTCATCAGTGCTCGTTCTTGCATGATGAGAGGTGCATATGCGCAGAACTTTGCAAGCCTGGCGAATGCGGCCCGCCTCCGTGGCCTTAGCCGCCGTACTCGCCCTGGCCGGGGCCACCGTCTCCCCGGCCCTGTCCACCCCCGCCGCCGCGGCGGCCGGCACCGCCGGTGCGGTCACCGGATTCAGCGCCAACGGTGCGGTGTACGCCGTCTCCGCGGGCACCGCCAAGGCCCGGGTCAGCTTCGTGACCGACCAGGTCTTCCGGATCGAGCTGTCCCCCAACGGCCCCTTCACCGACCCCACCGGCTCGGACGTCGTCCTGCCGCAGGGCGCCCCGCCCGCCACCAGCTGGCGCGACGCGGGCGACCGCTACGAGATATCCACCGGCAAGGTCACCCTGCGGGTCTACAAGGCGGCGCTGCGGTTCGCCCTGTACCGGGCCGACGGGACGAAGGTCTGGGAGGAGTCCAAGCCGCTGTCCTGGGACGGCAAGGCCACCACCCAGACCCTGGCCAGGGGCGCCACCGAGCAGTACTTCGGCGCCGGTGAGCAGAACGGCTCCTTCTCCCACCGGGGGAAGACCGTCCAGATCGGCGTCGACTACAACTGGAACGAGGGCGGGCACCCCAACTCGGTGCCGTTCTACCTCTCCTCGGCCGGTTACGGGGTCTTCCGCAACACCTACGCCCCCGGCACCTACGCCTTCAACGACCCGGTCACCACCACCGAGCAGGAGATGCGCTTCGACGCGTACTACTTCGCCGGAGCCGGTGCCAAGGACGTGATCGGCCAGTACACCTCGCTCACCGGCAAACCGTTCCTGCCGCCCGTCTACGGCCTGGAGATGGGCGACTCGGACTGCTACCTGCACAACGCCAACCGGGGCGAGCGGCACACCCTGGACGCGCTCAAGGTGGCCGACGACTACGTCAAGAACGACATGCCCAACGGCTGGATGCTGGTCAACGACGGCTACGGCTGCGGATACGAGAACCTGGCCGAGACCGCCCAGGGCCTCCAGCAGCGCAAGATGCAGCTGGGCCTCTGGACGGAGAACGGCCTCAGCCGGCTCGCCGACCAGGTGAAGGCGGGCCAGCGGATCGCCAAGCTGGACGTCGCCTGGGTCGGCAACGGCTACAAGTTCGCCCTCGACGGCTGCAAGGCCGCCTACCAGGGCATCGAGGACAACAGCGACGCCCGCGGCTTCACCTGGGCACCCGAGAGCTGGTCCGGGGCGCAGCGCTGCGGGGTCCAGTGGAGCGGCGACCAGTCCGGCAGCTGGGACTACATCCGCTGGCAGATCCCGACCTACGCCGGCGCCACCATGTCCGGCATGGCGTACAACACCGGTGACGTGGACGGCATCTTCGGCGGCAGTCCCCAGACCTACACCCGCGACCTGCAGTGGAAGTCCTTCCTGCCGGCCGTGATGTCGATGGACGGCTGGGCGCCGAGCGACAAGCAGCCGTACCGGTACGGCGAGCCCTACACCTCGATCAACCGGAAGTACCTGAAGCTCAAGGAGTCGCTGCTGCCCTACATGTACAGCTACGCCGCCGAGGCGAACCGTACGGGCGTCGGACCGGTGCGGCCGCTGGCGCTGGAGTACCCGGACGACCCGGTGACGGCCACCGACGCCGCGAAGTACGAGTTCCTCAGCGGCGAGGACTTCCTGGTCGCCCCCGTCTATGCGGACAGCTCCGTGCGCGACGGCATCTACCTGCCCAAGGGCACCTGGGTCGACTACTGGTCGGGCCGCACCTACCAGGGGCCGACCACCGTCAACGGGTACAGCGCGCCGCTCGACACGCTCCCGCTGTTCGTGAAGGCGGGAGCCGCGGTGCCGATGTGGCCCGGGATCAGCTCCTACCTGGACCGGACGGCGGCCTCGCCGCTCGCCTGGGACGTCTACCCGCAGGGGCACAGCAGTTTCAGCCTCTACGAGGACGACGGGGTGACCAAGCAGCACCGCCAGGGGAAGTCCGCCACCCAGACCGCCGAGGTGAACGCCCCCACCAGCGGGGCCGGCCAGGTGCGGATCGACGTCTCGGCGAGCGTCGGTGACTTCACCGGCAAGCAGGCCGCGCGGCCGTACCTGTTCAGCGTGCACAGCACCACCGCACCCGGCCAGGTCACGCTCGGCGGGCGGGCGCTGCCGAAGCTCACGAGCAAGGCGGCCTTCGACGCGGCCGGCGAGGGCTGGTGGTACGACGCGGCCGACCGTACGGGCGTCGTCCAGGTGAAGACGGCGGCGATCAGCACCTCGGCGGCCTTCCAGCTGGTGCTGGACGGCGCCAGCGCGGTCGGCGGTCCCGGCGGCGGACCGGCGGGTGACGTCTGGGCGAGCGACCTGCCCTGGCTGACCCAGGCCAACGGCTGGGGCCCGGCCGAGCGGGACCGCAGCAACGGCGAGACCGGTGCGGCGGACGGCCACCCGATCACGCTGAACGGGACCGTCTTCCAGAAGGGCATCGGCGCGCACGCCGACTCCGATCTGGAGATCCTCACCGGCGGGCGCTGCTCGTCCTTCACCGCGACCGTCGGCATCGACGACGAGATCAACGGCTACGGCGACGTGACCTTCTCGGTGGTGGCCGACGGGAAGACCCTCTGGACCTCGCCCACGGTGACCTGGCAGTCGGCACCGCTGGCCATCACCGTGCCGCTCGGCGCGGCGGACCGGGTCCATCTGAAGATCACCGCGGTCGGCACCAAGACCGGCGACCACGGTGACTGGGCGGCGGCCAAGTTCCACTGCTAGCCGCTCCGGCGGCCGCTTCCGCAGGCCCCCCACCCTGCGGAAGCGGCCGTCCCCCTCGGGCGAACGGGCCGAGGGCACGCGCCGGAGCTCGCGGAGAGAGACGGGTCACAGCCGCGTGACGGATCCCGGACCGGGCCGGGTCCTCGCAGGTCCAGAAGGTAGTGTCGAGGCCGTGCGAGCCCAGACCCGACCCTCCGACACCAGGTATGCGCCATCCCCCGAGACAGGCGCCCCCGAGGCCGGATGGCCGCCGATGAGCCGCCGCCACGCCATCCTCTTCGGACTGACCGGTCTGATCTACCTTCTCGTCGTGGTCGCCGTGGTGTGCGACACCACGCTGGTGGACCTCGACTGGGCCCTGAAGCAGCTCAGGCCGTACAAGCGCTGGCCGGACGTCCAGCCGCTGCTGAACATCTGGATCGTGGCGGGCCAGCGCGGGCCCTCCGCGATCGTCGCCTGCCTCTGGCTGGGGTGGCGCTCGTACCGGACCCGGACGGCTCGGCCACTGCTGGTGATGGGGGCGGCGCTGCTGCTGCTGAACATCACGGTCGGCGGGGTGAAGATCGTCACCGGCCGGCTCGGGCCGCACTACGCGCACTACATCGGCTCCCCCGAGCTCTTCTCGGGCGGAACGATCTTCCCCTCCGGGCACACCGCCAACGCCGTGGTGACCTGGGGCGTGCTGGCCTATCTGGCCGTCCGCTGGCGCCGCCTCGGCACGGTACTGGCCGGCCTGACGGCCGTCTCGATCGGGCTGACCACCGTCTACCTCGGCACCCACTGGGTGTCGGACGTCTTCGCAGGCTGGGCGGCGGGCGTGCTGGTGCTGCTGGCGCTGCCCCTGGTCGAACCACTCCTCGCCGCCGCCGACGAGCGGATCACCGCGCTCTGGCGGGCACCGGGCCGATGACCGGCCGTCACGGGTGTTCGGCCCACAAGTGATCAGCCGGTCCAGCAGCGCTCGACCACACCCTCGCGGACGGTGAAGTTGAGCCGCCCCTCGCGGTACTCCATGGTGATCAGCGCATCGGGTTCCAGCAGCCGCACGAGCTCCCAGCCCCGCTCGACGGCCAGGGCCCTGGCCTCCTCGACCGGCAGGCCGACGTAGTCGCTCTCCTGCTCCACTGCCACTGCCCCTCTCCATCGCCGGACGTACGCTGGAATCGTAGACCGGCGGGGCGGAGGCGATCAGGCAATGCGTCCGGCGAAGACTCCACGGCAGTGGCACAGCGGCACCGAACCGGCCACCGCCCGCAGCGACCTGAAGCTCCGGTTCCTGCTGTCCGTCACCTTCACCCCGCTCTTCGCGCTGGCGACGGCGGGTTTCGCGGTGTGGGCCGCCCGTACGACGCCCGGCAGCACGCCGAGACAGAGCACGCTGATCGGCTTCGCGGTCTGCTGCGGACTGCTGACCATCTTCGCGCTGGTGGACCTCTGCGTGGTGATCCGACGCCGCCGGACGGAACTGTGACGATCCGTCAGCTCTCGCGGCGCCCGTCCACCCGGCGCGGGACTGCGAGCGGATTGGCGTCGTGCAGCTCGGGCGGCAGCAGCTCCGGCGGGCCGTTCTGGTAGCTGACCGGCCGCAGCCAGCGTTCGATCGCCGTACCGCCGACAGAGGTCGAGGTACTGGTGGTCGCGGGGTAGGGCCCGCCGTGGTGCATCGCCGGAGCCACGGCGACACCCGTCGGCCAGCCGTCCACCACCAGCCGCCCGGCCAGCGGTACCAGGCGTTGCAGCAGGGCGGCAGCCTCGGGCCCACGCTCGTCGGCGGCGAGCTGGACGGTGGCCGTGAGATTCCCGGCGAGCCGGTCGAGTACCGCGGCCAGCTCCTCGGTGCCCGAGTAGCGGACCAGGACGGTGAGCGGGCCGAAGCACTCCTCGAGGAGCTCCTCGCGGAGCTCCGCGGCCGCCACCGCGAGCACCCCGGCGCGGACGGCCAGCGGTGCGCCTTCGACGGGGGCCGAGCCGGCGGCCAGCAGCACCTCGACCCCGGGGAACGCGCTTCGCTGCTCCACGCCCGCCAGGAAGGCCTCGCGGATCCGGGGATCCAGCAGCGGCCCGGCCGGAGCCTGCCCGGCGGCTGCGACCAGGGCCTTCTCCAGGGCGGGCTCCCCGGCAGGGACCAGGACCAGCCCGGGCTTGACGCAGAACTGGCCGTTGCCCAGGGTGAAGGAGCCCGCCAGGCCGGCACCGAGCTCCTCCGCCCGGGTGGCGGCGGCTCGCTCGGTGACCAGCACCGGGTTCAGGCTGCCGAGCTCGCCGTGGAAGGGGATCGGCCGCGGCCGCGCGGCCGCCACGTCGTGCAGGGCACGCCCGCCCCGCACCGAGCCGGTGAAGCCGACCGCGGCGGTGAGCGGGTGGCGGACGAGTTCCAGTCCGGCCTCCAGGCCGTGGACCAGGCCGAGAACGCCCTCCGGCACGCCGATCGCGCGCGCGGCCTCCCGGATCAGCCCGGCGCAGAGCTCGCCGGTGGCGGGGTGGTCGGGGTGAGCCTTGACCACTACTGGGCAGCCTGCCGCCAGGGCGCTCGCGGTGTCACCGCCGGGGACGCTGAAGGCGAGCGGGAAGTTGCTCGCGGAGAAGACGGCGACCACACCGAGCGGGAGCTTCATCCGGCGCAGGTCGGGCCGGGCGAGGGCCGGGTCGGCGTGGTCGATCACGACATCCAGGAAGGCGCCCTCGTCCACGATGTCCGCGAAGGCCCGCAACTGGTAGGTCGTGCGGGCGAGTTCACCGGTGAGCCGGGGCACACCGAGTGCGGTCTCGGCGTCGGCCGTGGCGATGACCTCCTCGGCGGCCGACTCCAGCCGCTCCGCCGCAGCCCGGAGCAGGGCGGCACGCAGGGCGCGGTCGGCGAGCGCGGGTTCGGCCGCCGCGGCGGCGCGTACCGCCCGGTCGACGTCCGGCGGTCCGGCCTCGACCGCCACCTGCGCGCGCTGTTCACCGGTCCGCGGATCGGCGCTCCACACCGGAACGGTCTGCACTGCCTCGGGCTGCACTGCGTCGGGCTTCACTGCGTCGGACTGCACTTGCGCGGGCCTCCTCACCGAGGTGCCGGTCGGGTAGCGTCCGCTGCGCGGGACTGATGCAGCGCGAGTCGGACCACCCCGGTCCCACACCCTGGATCTGTTCAGTATGCTGAACGCCATACGACTATTTGAACTCGCGGGACACTACGCCGCGCAACAGAAGGGGTCAAGGGCATGTCCTCGCCGACCAACTCCGCCCTCGGCGGCGGCGCCCAGGTGAAGTCCGCGGTACGCACCGTCGAGCTGCTGGAGTACTTCGCCGGCAACACCGGCATGCACAGCCTGGCCGAGGTCCAGGAGCAGACCGGCTATCCGAAGAGCAGTCTGTACATGCTGCTGCGCACCCTGGTCGAGCTGGGCTGGGTCGAGACGGACGCCACCGGCACCCGGTACGGGATCGGGGTTCGCGCGCTGCTCGTGGGCAGCTCGTACATCGACGGCGACGAGGTGGTGGCGGCCTCCCGGCCCACCCTGGACCGGCTGGCGGAGGACACCGGCGAGACCATCCACCTGGCCCGGCTCGACGGGACGAACGTGGTCTATCTGGCGACCCGCCAGTCCCAGCACAGCCTGCGCCCGTTCACCCGGATCGGCCGCCGCCTTCCCGCGTACTGCACCTCGCACGGCAAGGCGCTGCTGGCCACCCATCCGGACGAACGGATCAGGCAGCTCCTCCCGGCCGAGCTGGAGCCGCTCACCGAGCACACCCACACCGACCGCGAGAAGCTGATCGAGGAGCTGCACGAGATTCGCGAGCGCGGCTACGCGATCGACCGCGAGGAGAACACGCTGGGCCTGCGCTGCTTCGGCATCGCCATCCCGTACCGGACGCCGGCGCGGGACGCGGTGAGCGTGTCGGTGCCGATCGCGCGGCTCACACCCGGGCGGGAGCAGATGATCCGGGACGCCCTGTTCGACGCCCGCGACCGGCTGACGCTGGCCACCCGACACCTCTGACATTCCGTCACATCCCGGCCGGGCCCCGCACCTTGTGGTGCGGGGCCCGGCCGTTTCCGGTCCGGCGCCACCCATTGACAGGGTCGCGCAGCCCTCTCTAGTGTCCGGCCATGGATGCGACTGCCGTTCACATCGATGAACGGCTTGTCGGAGCGTATCGCCCGCGCATTCCCCACCCGCCGTTCCACGAGGAGCCCTGCCATGCGCATCCCCCGCGCCGTCCGCCTCGCCGGACCGCTGCTCACCACCACGGCGCTCTGCGCCACCTTCGCCGCCGGCCCGGCCCGGGCCGCCGACCTCGGCCATACCGCTCTCGCCGCCAAGGACGGCTGGGGCTCCGCCACCACCGGCACCTCCGGCGGCGCCAAGGCCGACGCCACCCACACGGTGACCGTGAAGACCCGGGCCCAGCTGGTCGCCGCGCTTGGCGGCAAGAACTCTTCGAACGGCGGCAACGCCACCGCGAAGATCATCTACGTCTCCGGGACGATCGACCTCAACACCGACGACGCGGGCAACCACCTCAGCTGCTCCGCCTACACCACCGGCGGCTACACGCTGGCCAAGTACCTCGCCGCGTACGACCCCTCGGTCTGGGGCACCTCCAAGGTGCCGTCCGGCACCCAGGAGACCGCCCGCGCCGCCTCGCAGAAGCTCCAGGCCGACAAGGTGCAGATCAACGTCGGCGCCAACACCACCATCGTCGGCGTCAACGGCGGAAGGCTGCTCGGCGGCGGCCTGCAGGTGAAGAACGTCGACAACGTGATCATCCGCAACCTGACCTTCGAGGACGCCGCCGACTGCTTCCCCCAGTGGGACCCGACCGACGGCTCCAGCGGCAACTGGAACTCGATGTACGACAGCGTCACGCTCTACAACGCCACGCACATCTGGGTCGACCACAACACCTTCACCGACGGCTCGAACCCCGACTCCAACCAGCCGCTGTACTTCAAGCGGCCGTACCAGGTGCACGACGGCGAGCTGGACATCGTCAAGGGCGCCGACTACGTCACCGCGTCCTGGAACGCCTTCAAGGACCACGACAAGACCAACCTCGTCGGCAACAGCGACAGTTCGACCGTCGACTCGGGCCACCTGCGGGTCACCTTCCACCACAACCTGTGGCAGAACACCGTCG
Source organism: Kitasatospora atroaurantiaca (assembly GCF_007828955.1). Classification (NCBI taxonomy): domain Bacteria; kingdom Bacillati; phylum Actinomycetota; class Actinomycetes; order Kitasatosporales; family Streptomycetaceae; genus Kitasatospora; species Kitasatospora atroaurantiaca. The sequence continues at coordinate 1,229,587 of NZ_VIVR01000001.1, forward strand.
AGCGCTCACCCCGGGTGCGGTTCGGCCAGGTGGACGTCTACAACAACTACTTCGTCCCCAAGTCCGGCGACTACAGCTACAGCATCGGCGTCGGCAAGTCCTCGCAGATCATCGCGCAGAACAACTACTTCAAGCTGCCGTCCGGCACCGCCGCGTCGAAGGTGCTCTACAACTGGGGAGGCACCGCGCTGACCGCGAGCGGCAACTCGGTCAACGGGACCACCACCGACCTGATCTCCGCCTGGAACACCGCCAACTCCAGCAAGAAGCTCGGCACCAGCGCCGGTTGGACGCCCACCCTGCGGACGGCCGTTGACGCCGCCTCCGCCGTCCCCGGCCTGGTGACCGCCTCGGCCGGCTCCGGCCACCTCTGAGCCACCCCTCCCCCGGCCTCCGGCGCGCCCCCAACGCGCCGGGGCCCACCCCCGACCGGAGCCGCTGCCCATGCCCACACGTCGCACCGTCCTGCTCGCCTCCGCCGCCGCCCTGCTCAGCGCCGGCCTCGCCACCCCGGCGGCCGCCGCACCCGCCAAGTGGGGCGCGTACGGCTCGCCCGTCGCCCGCCTCAACTCCCGCACCCTGTACGTCGACCCGGCCGGCGGCGGCGACCACACCACCGTGCAGGCCGCCGTCTCCGCCACCCCGACCGGCACCACGCCCGGCACCGGCTGGACGATCGTGCTGGCCGCCGGCACCTACCGCGAGGTCGTCGTCGTCCCGCTCTCCCGCCCGTACCTGACCCTGCTCGGCGGCACCGGCAAGGCCGCCGACGTCGTGGTGGTGTACGACAACGCGGCCGGCACCGCCAAGCCCGGCGGCGGTACCTACGGCACCACCGGCAGCGCCACGGTGACCCTGCAGGCCGACGGCTTCACCGCACGCGACATCACCTTCGCCAACGACTGGCTGCGCGCCGACCACCCGGGCGTGACGGGCACCCAGGCGGTAGCGGTGAAGGTGATGGGCGACCGGTCGGCCTTCTACCGCTGCCGGTTCCTGGGGCACCAGGACACCCTCTACGCCGACTCGCTCGGCCTCTCCGTCTTCGCCCGGCAGTACTACCAGAAGTGCTACATCGAGGGCGACGTCGACTTCGTCTTCGGACGGGCCACCGCCGTCTTCGACCACTGCGAGCTGCGGACGCTGAACCGGGCCGACATCGCCTTCACCCCGCAGGGCTTCGTCTTCGCCCCCAGCACCGCGCGGGCCAACCCGCGCGGCTACCTGATCACCCAGTGCACCTTCACCAGTACCGCCCCCGTCGGCGCATACTGCCTGGCCCGCCCATGGGTCCCCGGCAGCGACACCACCGCTTGGCCGATGCTGACCATCCGTCAGAGCGTCATCGAGGCCGGGATCAACGCCGCCGCGCCGTACGCCAACATGTCGTCGAGCTACCCGTGGCAGAGTCAGCGCTTCGCCGAGTACGCCAACTCGGGGCCCGGTGCGGTGATCACCGTGCCGGCCAACCGCCCTCGGCTGACGAAGAGCCAGGCCGCCCTCCACACCCGCGAGACGTACCTGCTCGGCAGCGACAACTGGCGACCCTGGAGCTGAGAATGACGAACATCTCCCGCCGCGCGCTCGCCCGCGCCGCTGCGGTAGCGCCCCTGATCGCCGCGCTCGGGACGTCGAAGGCCTCCGCCGCACCCCGAGTCGCCACGGTGTACGTGGCGGGCGACTCCACCGCCTCCGTCTACCACTCCACCGAGGCACCCAGGGCCGGTTGGGGTCAGGCACTGCCGGTCTTCGCGACGCCTCGACTGGCCGTCGACGACCGGGCGTTGTCCGGGGCGAGCTCGAAGAGCTTCTACGACCTCGGCCTGCTCGACGGCATCCTGGCCGACATCCGGCCCGGCGACCGGCTGCTGGTCTCCTTCGGCCACAACGACGAGAAGGTCACCGACCCGGCCCGCGGCACCGACCCCTACACCACCTACCAGGACTACCTGCGGCGCTACCTGGACGGCGCACGGCAGCGGGGCGCTCTGCCCGTGCTGGTCACCTCCGTCGAACGCCGGCGCTTCGACGCGCAGGGCCGTGCGTACGCCTCGCACGGGCTGTATCCGCAGGCCATGCGGGACTTGGCGGCACGGGAGAAGGTACCGCTGATCGACCTTCAGGCGCTCAGCCTCTCCCGCTGGGAGCAGCTGGGGGCGGAGGCCACCAAGCTGTACTTCCTCTGGCTGGCCGCCGGGCTGAGCCCCAACTACCCCACGGGAGCGGCCGACAACACGCACTTCCAGGCCCACGGAGCGATCGAGGTCGCCAGGCTGGTCGCCCAGGAGCTGCACCGGCAGCGGCTACTGCCGCCGGGCAGTCTTCGTCGCCTGGACGATGCCGTCGCGGACGACCGACTCCACTGGCCGTCTTCGAGCTGAGCAACAGCCGGCCGTGCCGGGCGACGTGAAGTGGCGCGATGACCGGCCGGTCATCGCGCCACTTCACGTCCTTCGTACGTCAGCCCCTCAGTGCGGCCGCGACGGCCGACAGGTCCGCGTCCGAGGCGAGGCCCGCGTGGTAGAGCCGGAGCTCGTCCGCGCCGGGCACAGCTGCCAGGGCTGCGGGGCTCCCGCCCATCCCGGCGACGATGCCCAGGTTGGCCGCGAGGGTGGTCCCCGGGCGGCGGTGCGGGGTGGCTGCCGGGAGGGTGGCGGACGGGTTCGGCAGCACCAGGCCGTCGGCGAGCCCGAGCAGCCAGTCGGCCTCGACGCCCGGGTTGGGGCCGCAGCGGTACGGGGCCGGGTCCGCGTGCAGCAGAATGCGGAAGTCGGCGTCGGCGGCTGCGCGGACGGCTTCGATCACGGTCCGCTGGAACCGCCGCGCTGCCGCCGTCCGGTGAGCAAGGGCCTCCTCGGCGAGGTCGGCGCCGAGCAGCCTCTCGATCCGCTCCCACTCGCTCGCGCCCTCGGGCTCCTCGGCGCCGCGCCACAGCGGCTCGAGCCCGGCCAGGACGGCCCCTCGCAGCGCGTCAGGGCGGGCGTATCCGCTTCGGCATGCCGCACAGAAGCAGAGTGACATCAGGAACTGCCCAGCCGGGCCGAGTCGGACGCCGGCGATCTTGTCGTGCGCGTGCAGGTGCGCCAGTCCGTACCAGCCGCAGGACTCCAGCTCGACGCCGCTCGCGCCGGGCCGCGCGGCGGCCTCGGCTGCGAGGTCCGCGCAGTAGTCGACCACCTCCTGCTGCGCGATGCACGGCGCCCAGGGGTAGTTCTCGCCGTAGGCGTTCTCCACCGTGCAGCGTGGATTCTCCTCTCCCAGACGGGAGTTGTGCGCGAGCACCACCCAGGAGTGCACCTCAAAACCAGCCGCGAGCAGTGCGGAGGAAGCCTCGCCGAAGGGGTCCGGGCCGGGAATCCAGCCCTGGGCGTACGGGCGCAGCCGTCTGCCCCGCCAGCGGGTCGAGGAGGTGGGGAAGTAGACGGCGGAGTGCCGCGCGGTCACGATCCGGCGGGAGGGGTGGCGAGGCGTCAGGGCACGGGTCGAGTGGTACGCCGAAGCCAGGGTGACCTGCTGGACGCCCAGTTCGGCGAGCCGGCGCGGGGCGTCCGGGTCACCCACGACGTCCCAGGGGTAGAGGAAAGCGGCAGTCCGCACGGCAACTCCAGGAGAGGCGGGGGTGCCCGGCCGGAGCCGGACACCCGGAGGGTTCAGAGCAGGGTGCGGCCGTGCTTGACCAGTGCGGCGAGCTGCTCGACGTGCTCGTCGGCGGGCTCGGTGAGCGGCGAGCGGACCGGGCCGACATCGAGCCCGTCCAGTCGGACGCCGGCCTTGACCAGCGAGACCGCGTAGCCGCGCCCCCGGTTGCGCAGTTCGACCAGCGGCCCGAAGAAGCCGTCCAGGAGCCGGTTGACGGTGTCGTCGTCCCCGTTGTTCAGCGCCTTGTGGAAGGCGAGCGCGAGGTCCGGCGCGAAGCAGAAGACTGCGGAGGAGTAGAGGGTGACGCCGATGCCCCGGTAGGCGAGGCCGGTGAGCTCGGCGGTGGGCAGGCCGTTGAAGTAGCGGAACGGCCGGTCGGGGTGGGCGGCGCGTACGGCGCTGACGATGCGCTGCATCCGGTCGAGGTCGCCGATGCCGTCCTTGAAGCCCACGATGTTGTCCAGCTCGGCGAGTTGGACCACGGTGGCCGGGTCGAGCACGGCGTTGTCGCGCGCGTACACGATGATCTCCAGCTCGGTGGCCTCGGCGAGTGCGGTGTAGTGCCGCAGCAGGCCCTCCTGGGAGGGCGTGATCAGGTACGGCGGCAGGGCGAGGACGCCGTCCGCGCCGGCCCGTTCGGCGCGCCGCAGGAACTCCAGGGCGAGGGCGGTGCCGTGGCCGACACCGGCCACAACCGGTACCGCACCAGCGGTTTCCTCGACCGCGGCGGCGATGACAGCCTCGTACTCGTCGAGCCCGAGCGCGTGGTACTCGCCGGTGCCGCAGGCGGCGAAGACGGCGGCGGCACCGTTGTCGAGGCGGGCGCGGACGTGCGCCCGGAACGTGTCGATGTCCACGCCACCGTCGGCGGCGAAGGCGGTGACGGGGAAGAAGAGGAGACCGTCGAGGCGGTCGGCGATGGGAGTGGCGGTATCGGGCATGGCGGGTCGCTCTCCAATGGGGGCGGTGGAACGGGTCGACAGCGTTATACATCATCATGACCCAAGTCCACATCTGTGAACACCGGGCTTCGCAAGCGACTCGAAATGGGATGTTTTCCCAGCCGCTGCAAGGGGTTGACGCCAAGTCATGGCAAACCTAGGGTGTCCAAGCATGTGAACAGCGTCCATGAGCGTGTCGCCGTGGACGCTCGCGGATTCCCACCCTTCATGCCCCTGACCCGGCCTCCGGGAAGAGAGGAGGCGAGCTCAGCCGTGGCTCTCGCCGTCCCGAACCACAACCGCGGCCCCCGGCTGCGCCGGGCGTTGGCGCCTTACGCGCTCATAGCCCCGACGATCCTGCTGCTCGCGACCTTCCTCGTCTTCCCGGTCGGCAGCGTCGTCTACTACGCGCTGCAGCACCATGTGGTGAACGAGCCGTACGACGACGCCTTCGTCGGCCTCGACAACTTCAGCAGGATGTTCGGCGACAGCCAGTTCTGGGGCAGCCTGGCCTTCTCGGCCAAGTGGGTCGCCACCGAGGTGGCGCTGCAGCTGCTGCTGGGTCTGGCGCTCGCGCTGATCGTCAACGAGACCTTCGTCGGCCGGGCGGTGGCCCGGGCCCTGGTCTTCTCGCCGTGGGCCGTCTCCGGCGTACTGACCACCAGCATCTGGATGCTGCTCTACAACCCGGCCACCGGGGTCTTCCACTACCTCTCCGAGGTCGGCATCGGCAGCCAGGGCACCTCGGTGCTCGGCAATCCCGACACCGTCTTCGGCGCCGCGGTGGTCGCCGAACTCTGGCGCGGCGTGCCCTTCTTCGCCATCCTCATCCTGGCCGACCTGCAGTCCGTCCCCAGGGAGCTGTACGAGGCGGCCTCGATGGACGGCGCCGGTCGCGTCCGCAGCTTCTTCCATGTCACACTCCCCCACCTGCGGGACGCCATCGTGCTGGCGACACTGCTGCGCTCGGTCTGGGAGTTCAACAACGTCGACCTGCTCTACACCCTGACCAACGGCGGCCCGGCCGGCGCGACCACCAGCCTCCCGCTGTACGTGGCCCAACTCGCCCGCAAGTCCTACGACTTCGGGTACGGATCGGCACTCACCACGGCGGCCTTCGTGATCCTGCTGTTCTGCTCGATCCTCTACCTGCGGCTCAGCAAGTTCGGTGGCGAGAAGTGACGACCTCCACCATCACCATCGCAACGCCCCGAACGGCCCGGCCGAAGGCCACCCCCCGCCAGGGCCGCGTGCTGCGGCTCTTCCTGCCGCTGGCTCTCTATCTGGTCTTCACCGTGGTGCCGTTCTACTGGATGCTGCTCTTCGCTCTCCGCCCGGCCGGCTCCACCTCTCTGCTGCCCTGGCCGCTCACCTTCGAGCATTTCGACACCGTCTGGAACGGGATGGGCTTCCAGGTCTTCTTCCGGAACAGCGTCTGGATCGCCCTGCTCACCCTCGTCTTCGTCACCTTCTTCGCGCTGATGGGCGGTTACGCGCTGGCCCGGTTCCGGTTCCGGGGACAGAAGGCCTTCATGCTGGCGCTGCTCTGCACCCAGTTCGTACCGGGCGCGATGATGCTGATCCCGCTGTTCAACATCTTCCAGACCTTCGACCTGATCAACTCCCGGTGGAGCCTGATCATCGCCGAGACCACCTTCCAGCTCCCGCTCGCCATGATCCTGATGAGCGGCTTCGTGAGGAACGTCCCGGTCGAGCTGGAGGAGTCCGCGATGGTGGACGGCTGCGGGCGGATCCGCGCCTTCCTCGCCGTCGTGCTGCCGCTACTGCGGCCCGGGATCGTGGCCGTGGGCTCGTTCGCCTTCATCGGCAGCTGGAACAACTTCCTCTTCGCCCTGATGTTCCTCAACGACCCCGAGCTGCAGACCGTCCCGGTCGGGCTGCAGACCACCATCGGCGAGAACACCGTCGACTTCGGCGCGCTGGCCGCCGGTGGGGTGGTCGCCGCCGTCCCGGTGGTGCTGGTCTTCGCGTTCGTCCAGAAGTACCTCGTCCAAGGCATGAGCGCCGGCGCCGTCAAGGGCTGAGCGCACCTTCCCCCGCACACAGACAGGACCCCACCCATGTCCCGCACTCTGCGCACCGCCGCCGCCACCCTCGCCGCCCTGGGTCTCCTGACCGCCTGCGGCTCCTCCGGCTCCTCCGCCGACGCCGGGGGCAAGAGCACCATCACGTTCTGGGACAACAACGCCGGACCGGCGAGAACGCCGCTCTTCCAGCACCTGATCGACGAGTTCGAGAAGGCCAACCCGAACATCACCGTCAAGTACGTCGGCGTCACCAGCTCCGAGGTCGCCGAGAAGTACAACACCGCCATAGCCTCCAACAGCACCCCGGACGTCGGCGGCGTGACCACCGCGCTGCTCGCCTCCCTCACCGCGCAGAAGGCGCTCGCCCCGCTCGACGAGCGCTATGCCAAGAGCCCGCTGAACGGCAAGATCTCCGCGAACTTCCTCGCCACCTCGAAGAGTGCGAGCGGCGGCAAGGGGCTCTTCCAACTGCCGTCCTCCGGCAACCAGGATGTGCTCTGGTACCGCACCGACAAGTTCAAGGCGGCCAACCTCACCGCGCCGAAGACCTGGGACGAGCTCTTCGCCGATGCCGCCAAGCTCACCGACAAGAGCAAGAACCAGTACGGCTTCACCATCCGCGGCGGCTCCGGCTCGGTCTTCCAGGTGCTCTCCGAGGCCTACGCCTACTCCGGCATCAGCAGCATGTTCGACGCCAACGGCAGGTCCACGGTGGACGATCCGAAGAACGTCGAGCTGATCGAGAAGATCGTCGCCCAGTACAAGAACACCACCCCCGAGGCCGACGTCTCCAACGCCTACCCGCAGATGCTGGCCCAGTTCCAGGCCAACCAGACGCTGATGGTGCACCACAACCTGGGCTCCACCAAGGACGTCGGCACCGCCCTCGGCGACAAGGTGGCCGGCACCCTGCTGCCCGCCGGGCCGAGCGGCAGCGCGGTGCTGGCCAACCCGGTGGACGGCTTTGGGCTGTTCAAGAACAGCAAGCACCAGGACGCCGCCTGGAAGTTCATCGAGTTCCTGGACTCGCACGAGTCCAACAGCTACTGGAACCAGAACGTCGGCCAGATCCCCGCCAACACCGAGGCGTGCGCCGACGAGTGGTACACCAAGTCCGGAATCACCAAGCAGGCCGGCGACCTGCTCAACGCCGCCGGCACCAAGCTCGTCCAGCCGCCGGTGTACCTCCCGCAGTACTCGAAGATCACCAAGACCGACGCCGAGCCCAACTTCCAGAAGGTGCTGCTCGGCAAGCTCTCGGCCGCCGATTTCGCCAAGGGCGTCGCGGACGCCTTCACCAAGGCCCAGTCCGACTACAAGGCCAAGAACGGCTGATCCGCGATGACTTCGACCATCGAGCACATCGAGGTGGCGGTCTTCACCACCGTCGCGAAGACCGCCGTCGACGCCCACGGCCACCGCCACCCCTCGCCGGCCCACGAGGTGTGCGAGGCCCTGCTCACCATCACCGACACCGATGGGGCGTCGGGCCGCGTCCTCGTCCAGCCGGACCATCTGCGGCCCACCGTCCTGGACAAGTACATCCGCCCTGCCCTGCTCGGCCAGGACCCGCTGGACCGCGAGCGCCTGTGGACCTCCCTGGCCCGCAAGCAGCGCGGCGCCCACGGCGGGCTCACCGACCGGGCACTCGGCTTCGTCGACCTCGCCCTCTGGGATCTCGCCGGACACCGCCTCGGTCTGCCGGTGTGGAAGCTGCTCGGTGGAGCCCGCGATGCGGTCCCCGCCTACGCCTCCACCATGTGCGGGGACGAGACACCTGGCGGACTCGCCACGCCGGCCGACTTCGCGGCCTTCGCCGTGCACCTGGTCGAACGCGGCTACCGGGCGATCAAACTGCACACCTGGATGCCCCCGGTGGCCGGCGCGCCCTCGGTGGCGCTGGACATCGCGGCCTGCACCGCCGTCCGCGAGGCGGTCGGGCCCGGCGTGGAACTCATGCTGGACGCCAACCACTGGTACTCCCGTACCGAGGCGCTCAAGCTCGGCCGGGCACTCCAGGAGCTGGACTACTACTGGTTCGAGGAGCCCATGGAGGAGGCCTCGATCTCCTCGTACCGCTGGCTGGCCGAGCAGCTCGACATCCCGGTGATCGGCCCGGAGACCTCCTGGGGCAAGAACTTCACCCGGGCCGAGTGGGTGACCGCCGGCGCCTGCGACATCCTACGCACCGGCACCACCGACGTCGGCGGCATCACCGCGGCGGTACGCACGCTGCACCTCGCCGAGGCCTTCAACATCGACTGCGAGGTGCACGGCAACGGCTCCGGCAACCTCTCCCTGCTCGGCGCCACCACCAACGGCCGGTGGTACGAACGAGGCCTTCTGCACCCGCACTTCGACTTCGACGAGGTGCCCCCGCACCTGAACTCCATCGTCGACGCCATCGACGACGAGGGCATCGTCCGGCTGCCCCAGCGGCCCGGACTCGGCGACGACTTCGACCTTGACTACATCAAGGCCAGTACCATAAATAGGAATTGATGATGACACAGACGATCCTGCTGACCGGCGCAGCCGGCGGCATCGGTACCTTCCTGCGCACCCAACTTCCGCCGTACGGCTACCGGCTGCGGCTCGCCGACGTCAAGCCCGTCCCCGACGCCCCCGACTCGCTCGCCTTCGACCTCCGCGACGCCGCCGCCGTCCGCGAGGCCGTACGGGGTGTGGACGCCGTCGTCCACCTCGGCGGCATCGCGCTCGAGGACTCCTTCGCCAACATCCTCGGCAGCAACATCGAAGGCGCCTACAACCTCTACGAGGCCGTCCGCCAGGAGGGCGTGAAGCGCGTCGTCTTCGCCAGCAGCAACCACGCCGTGGGCTTCACCCCGCTCACCGGCGAAGGCCTGATCGGCAGCGACATCCCGCCGCGCCCGGACACCTACTACGGCCTCTCCAAGGTCTTCGGCGAGGGCCTCGCCTCGCTCTACGCCGACAAGTACGGCGTGGAGACGGTGTCGATCCGGATCGGCTCCTGCTTCCCCGAGCCGCGCTCGCCGCGGGCGCTGGCCACCTGGCTCAGCCCCGCCGACTGCACCCGCCTGATCCACGCCGCCCTCACCGCACCCGGCGTCGGCCACACCGTCGTCAACGGCATCAGCGCCAACACCCGTGCCTGGTGGGACCTCTCGTCCGCCCGCGCGCTCGGCTACGAGCCGCAGGACGACGCCGAGGCGTACGCAGCGGAGATCCTCGCCGAGCACGGCGAGCTGGACCCGGCGCACGCCGACGCCCGGCTGCTCGGCGGCTACTTCACCACCGTCGAGCCGCCGGTCTAGTCCCTGTCTGACAATTCGCGTCGCGCCCGGCGGGAATTGTCAGACAGGTCCTAACCGAGCGGGGTGGGCCCTGCGCCCACCCCGCACCGCTCACCGGCTCCCGACCGCCTGCTTGACCAGCGTCCGCCCGAAGTCCCACATCAGACCGCTGCCCTGGTGGGCGTCGTCCATCACCTCGGTGAAGGCGTCCATGAAGCGGTCCACCTCACGCTCGGTGATGATCAGCGGCGGGATCAGCTTGATGACCTCCAGGTGGTCCCCGGACACCTGGGTGAGGATCCGGTGCCGCTGCAGCAGCGGCACCACCACCATCTGCGCGAACAGCCCCTTCCGGGCCGTCTGCAGCGCCGCCCAGCCGGTGCGCAGCTTCAGTGACCTGGGCCGGCCGAACTCGATGCCGATCATCAGCCCGCGCCCGCGCACGTCGGCCAGCAGCTCGTACCGGTCGACCAGCGCCGTCAGCCGCTCCCGGAGCAACCCGCCGACCCGGTGGGCGTTCTCGACCACCTTCTCGTCCCGCATCACATGCAGGGTCGCCAGCCCGGCCGCCATGGCCTGCGCGTTGGAGCCGAAGCTGGCGGAGTGCACCAGCACCCGGTCCATCGAGGAGTACACCTTCTCGAAGATCCAGCTCTTGCCGAGCGTGGCGCCGATCGGCACGTACCCGCCGGATAGTGCCTTCGCCGCGCAGACCAGGTCCGGCAGGACGCCCTCCTCGTGCTGGTACGCGAAGAACTCGCCGGTCCGGCCGATCCCGGTCTGCACCTCGTCGCAGATCAGCAGCGCCTTGTGCTCGTGGAGCAGCTGTTGGGCCGCTGCCAGCCAGCCGGGCGGCGTGGCCTGAACGCCCTTGCCCTGGATCGGCTCGACGATCAGCGCCGCCACATCGCCCTTCTTCAACTCCCGGGCCAGCGCCCCGAGATCGCCGAGCGGGATGGCGGTGTCGGGCAGCAGCGGGTCGAATCCCTTGCGGAATCCGTTCTCGCCGTTGACCGAGAGGGAGCCGGTGGTGAGGCCGTGGAAGGCGTGGTCGCAGTAGAGCACCCGCGGCCGACCGGTGGCGTACCGGGCGAACTTGAGCGCGGTCTCGACCGCCTCGGTGCCGCTGTTCCCGAAGAAGACCCGGTCCAACCCCGGCGCGTACGACAGGAGTTGCTCGGCGAGCAGGCCGGGCAGCGGCGGACAGTCGAAGCGGGTCAGGTCGGGCAGGCCCAGGTCCATCACCTGCTGAACGGCCTCGCGGACCACCGGGTGGTGCCGGCCGAGCGCGAAGATGCCGAAGCCCGCGAGCATGTCGAGGTACTCGTTCCCCTCGGCGTCGTAGAAGTACGGCCCCTCCGCCCGCTCGTAGTACTTGTCGAACCCGATGGTGTGCAGCATCCGGGGCAGCTGCGGGTTGAGATAGCGGGCGTGCAACTCGTAACGCTCTGCGCCGCGTTCGGCGATCAACGCGGACAGGTCGAAACCGTGGTCAGCCGGCATGGTGCTGATTCGCTCCTCGGATCGGTAGGAGTTGCTTGGCGAAGACGGCGGCCTGAGCGGCGACACCGGTGCCGGTGAGGCCGATCTCCTCCAGGATCTCGCCGCGCGAGGCGTGGGTGAGGAAGTGCTGCGGGATGCCCAGGTCGCGCAGCGGGGTGTCGACCTCCGCGTCGCGCATGGCCTGTGCGATGGCGGCGCCGACGCCGCCGACCCGGCCGTTGTCCTCGACGGTGACCACCAGGCGGTGGGCGGCCGCCAGCTCGACCAGCGCCGGGTCGACCGGCTTGACCCAGCGCGGGTCGACCACCGTGGCCGTGAAGCCCTCGGCGAGCAGCAGGGCTGCGGCATCCAGGCAGGCCGGGGCCATGGCGCCGACGGCGACCAGCAGGATCTCCGGCTCCGGCCCGGTGCGCTGCAGCACGTCGACCCCGCCGATCCGGTCGAGGGCGGGGACCACGGGCCCGAGATCACCCTTCGGGAACCGCACCACCGTCGGCGCGTCCCGCACCTCGACCGCCTCGCGCAGCTGGGCGCGCAGCTGCTCGGCGTCGCGGGGCGCGGCGAGCCGCAGGCCAGGGACGACCTGCAGGATCGACATGTCCCACATGCCGTTGTGCGAGGCGCCGTCGTTCCCGGTGACGCCGGCCCGGTCCAGCACGAAGGTGACGCCGAGGCGGTGCAGGGCGACATCCATCAGCACCTGGTCGAAGGCCCGGTTGAGGAAGGTGGCGTACACCGCGACGACCGGGTGCAGCCCGCCCGTCGCCAGCCCGGCCGCGCTGGCGACCGCGTGCTGCTCGGCGATGCCGACGTCGAAGATCCGGCCGGGGTAGGCCTGCGCGAACTTGGCCAGCCCGACGGGCTGCAGCATCGCGGCGGTGATCGCGACCACGTCGGGCCGCTCCGCACCGAGCTCCACCATCTCCGCGCCGAACGCGGAGGTCCAGGAGGACCCGGCCGACGGCGAGATCGGCAGGCAGGTGTACGGGTCCATGGCGTTCACCGCGTGGAAGCGGTCGGCCTCGTCCTGCTCGGCGGGCCGGTAGCCGCGGCCCTTGACGGTGAGGCAGTGCACGATGACCGGGCCGCCGAAGTGCCTGGCCTGGCGCAGCGCCTGCTCCACCGCGCCGATGTCGTGTCCGTCGATCGGCCCGAGGTACTTGAGCCCGAGGTCCTCGAACATGCCCTGCGGCGCGAAGGCGTCCTTGAAGCCCTTCTTGGCGCCGTGCAGCGCATCGAAGATCGGCTGGCCGACCAGCGGCGTCCGCTGCAGCGCACCCTTGCCCAGTGCGAGGAAGCGCTCGTAGCCCTGGGTGGTGCGCAGCGTGGCGAGGTGGTGCGCGAGGCCGCCGATGGTGCGGGCGTACGAGCGCTCGTTGTCGTTGACCACGATGACCAGCGGCCGGTCGGTCGCCTCGGCGATGTTGTTGAGCGCCTCCCAGGCGAGGCCGCCGGTGAGCGCGCCGTCGCCGATGACCGCGACGGTCCGCCGGTCGGGCTGGCCGAGCAGCTGGTGGGCCTTGGCGAGGCCGTCCGCGTAGCCGAGGGCGGTGGAGGCGTGCGAGTTCTCGATCAGGTCGTGCTCGGACTCGGCCCGCGACGGGTACCCGGAGATCCCGTCCTTGGCCCGCAGCCGGGAGAAGTCCTGACGGCCGGTGAGCAACTTGTGGACGTACGCCTGGTGCCCGGTGTCCCAGAGGATGCGGTCGTACGGCGAGTCGAAGACCCGGTGCAGCGCGATGGTGAGCTCGACGACGCCCAGGTTGGGGCCCAGGTGTCCGCCGGTCCTGGTGACGGCGTCGATCAGGAACTCGCGGATCTCGTCGGCCAGCAGCGGGAGGTCGGCCTGGGAGAGGCGTCTGAGGTCGGCAGGCCCCTTGATGGTGGGCAGGAGTGACATGGCTTCACCTCGCGGCTCGGTTCAGGGCGATGACTGTCGGTACTCAGCCTGCGGCCACGGCGGGCGGCGCGCCTGTTGTCCTGAGCCGCCCGGCTCGCCCTGCTACGGCGTGCCGGGCGGCCCCGGGCTCAGCGCGGGCCGCCGATGGTCTCGCGGGCCGCCCGCAGCGACTCCTTCAGGGAGCCCATGGTGGCGAGGACGGCGGTCGGTTCGTAGCCGCAGTGCGCCATGCAGTTCTCGCAGCGCGGGTCCTTGCCTCGGCCGTACTTGGCCCAGTCGGTCTTCTCGATCAGCTCCTGGTAGGTGGCAACGTAGCCGTCGGCCATCAGGTAGCAGGGGCGCTGCCAGCCGAACAGCGAGTAGTTGGGGATGCCCCAGGCGGTGCACTCGAAGTCGACCTTGCCCTCCAGGAAGTCCAGGAAGAGCGGGCTGTGGTTGAGCCTCCAGCGGCCGCGGTTGCCCCCGGAGAAGGCCTTCTTGAAGAGCTCCCTGGTCTGTTCCACACCGAGGAAGTGCTCCTGGTCGGGGGCCTTCTCGTAGGCGTACGCCGGAGAGATCATCATCTGGTCGACCTTGAGCTCGTCGTTGAGGTAGTCCAGCACCTCGATGATGGTCTGCGGGGTGTCGGTGTTGAAGAAGGTGCTGTTGGTGGTGACCCGGAAGCCCCGCCGCTTGGCCTCCTTGATCGCCTCCACCGCCTCGTCGAAGGTGCCCTCCTTCGCCACCGAGGCGTCGTGCCGCTCCCGCAGCCCGTCGATGTGGACGGCGAACGCGAAGTACGGCGAGGGCGTGAACTTGTCGAGCTTCTTGCGCATCAACAGCGCGTTGGTGCAGAGGAAGACGTACTTGCGGCGGGCGACCAGCTGCCGGACGATCTCGTCGATCTGCGGGTGCATCAGCGGCTCACCGCCGGCGATGGAGACCATCGGCGCACCCGACTCCAGTACGGCTCCGACCGCCTGGGCCACCGGCATTCTCTGCTTGAGCACCCCGGCCGGATGCTGGATCTTGCCACAGCCCTCACAGGCGAGGTTGCAGGCGAACAGCGGTTCCAGCTCGACGATGAGCGGGAACTTGTCCCGCCGCTTGAGAAGCTTCTGCTGCATGAGGTACGTGCTGACGCGTACGGTCTGGCGCAGCGGCATGGCCATGACTAGCTCGCCTCCTGAGGGAGCGTCGAGGGCTGGGGTTCGTGAGGTGCGGCAGTCTGCTGGTACCACTCGGTGAGGGCCGGTACGGCGGCGCGCAGGGCCCGCCAAGCGCGCAGGCCGGCGGGGAGGGTGCCCGGGCGCAGCAGCTCGTGCTCGGGCGTGTCGACCACGACGCGCAGGACGGCGGCGGGCAGGGCGGGGCGCAGCTCGGCCCGGGCCGAGAGCACCGCGGCCGCCTCCATGTCCACGGCCAAGGCGCCCTGGGCGTACAGGGCCCGGCGCTCGGCGCCGCGCACCACGTGGTCGGCGGTGTGGTGCAGGCCGGTGTGAGCGGTCAGCCCGCGCGCCTGCAGGGCCTTGGCCAGCGGCTTGGCGGAGTCGAGCGGGTGGTACCCGCCCTCGGAGTCGCGTACACCGTCCGCCACGATGACGTCGCCCGGCTGCACGCCGGGCCCGACCGCGGCACCGAAGCCGGCCACCACCAGCGCGCCGTAGCTGTCCTGGGCGAGCAGGTGGCCGAGGCTGCGCCGGGCGCGACTGCGGCCCATCCCCGTACGGGCCAGGACCGGCGGGCCGCCCGCGGCGCCCGACCAGTCCCCGCCGCGCAGCGCCCAGACCTCCGGCCCGAGGGCGCAGACCACCAACAGCGGCGCAGCGGTCATCGCACGCCCCCGGCTCCCCCGCGGTGACAGCGAAAACCTTCCTTCGCTCTCATTTCCGACCACCGCCCAATGAGTTGCCGTGGAGGTACCGGCCGAGGGCCGTGACCGGGAAGACCAGCCGGTAGAGGTGGTAGTTGATCGAGAAGTCCCATGGGAAGCCGGTACCGGTGAACTGGGGTTCGTCCCAGCTGCCCGAGGGAAGTTGGGTCCGGACCAGCCACCGTACGCCCCGCTCGACCGCCTCGCTCCGCGAGCCGTCCGTCCCCTCGCCGGCCGCGAGCAGCGAGATCAGTGCCCAGGCGGTCTGTGAGGCGGTGGACTCGCCCCGCCCGGACCAGCTCGCCGGGTCCTGGTACGAGCGCATGTCCTCGCCCCAGCCGCCGTCCTCGTTCTGCCGGTCCTCCAGCCAGCGGACGGCCCGGCGGACGGCCGGATGGCGGGTGGGCAGCCCGACCGCCACCAGGGCGGGCAGGACGGAGGCCGTGCCGTAGATGTAGTTGGTGCCCCAGCGGCCGAACCAGGAGCCGTCGGCCTCCTGGTTCTTCAGCAGCCAGGCCAGGCCCCGCCGGGTGCGCGGGTCGGCCGCCATCCCGAGCTCGCCGAGCATCTCGACCATGTGCGCGGTGACGTCCGCCGACGGCGGGTCCACCACCTCGCCGAAGTCGCAGAACGGCAGCTTGTTGGGGAGCGTGCTGGTGTTGTCGACGTCGAAGGCGCCCCAGGCGCCGTTCCTGGACTGCATGCCGAGGGTCCACTCGGTGGCACGGCGGACCGCACCGTCGAGCCGCGGCTGCTCCGGATGGGTGACGCGGCGCAGCGCGAGGACGACCTCGGCGGTGTCGTCGATGTCGGGGTAGTTGTCGTTCTCGAACTCGAACGCCCACCCGCCGGGCGCCAGGTGCGGCCGCTTCACCGCCCAGTCGCCCCGCTTGGTGATCTCCTCACCGAGCATCCAGTCGGCGGCCCGGACCACCGCGGGGTGGTCGGCCGGGAGCCCGGCGTCGCGCAGGGCGATGGTGGCCAGGCAGGTGTCCCACACCGGGGACTGGCAGGCCTCCATCCAGCGCCGGCCGTCCTCGGTGTGGACGGTGAACCGGTCGAAGGAGGCGATCCCGGCCTGCATGACCGGGTGGTCGAGGTCGTAGCCGAGCAGCTGAAGGGCGATCAGGGAGTAGACGGCCGGTGGTTGGATGCCGCCCCAGCAGCCGTCCGCCTCCTGCCGCTCGACGATCCACCGGCCGGCCTGGGCCAGCGCCAGCCGCCGCAGCGGGCGCACGGCGTACCGGTGGTAGACGTGCAGCAGCCGGTCGAGCCGCTCGAAGAGGCCGTCCCAGCCGGTGGGCGGGGCGAGCGGGCGCAGCGGGTACGGGTCGGCGGGGTCGGTGTGGAGTTCGGTCAGTGCGAACGGAGCCGGCCGGACCGGGCGGTGAGCCGACACCACGGCCAGCGGTACGATGGTCTGCCTGGCCCAGCAGCCGAAGGCATAGATGTTCAGCGGCAGCCACTTGGGCAGGAAGATGATCTCCGGGGGGACCTCGGGGAGCCTCTCCCACGGCCACCAGCCGAACAGGGCGAGCCAGATCCTGGTGAACACCCGCGTGGCGGCGATGCCGCCGTTGGCGCGGATGTGCCGGGCCGCCGCCTGCATGTGCGGGGCCTTCGGGTCGTCACCGGCGAGCTTGAGCGCGACGTACGCCTCGACGGTGGTGGAGAGTTCGGGCGGGCCGCCGTGGAAGGTGGCCCAGGTGCCGTCCTCGCGCTGTTGCGAGCGGATCCAGGCGGCGGTGGCATCGGTCTGCTCTTCGGTGCGGATTCCGAGGAACTGACGCAGTAACAAGTCCTCGGCGTCCATGGTGACGTTGGTCTCCAGGTCGCCCTTCCACCAGCCGTCGGGGCTCTGCAGTGACAGCAGGTGCGCGGCGGCCTTGGCGAGCGCTTCCGCGGGAGTGGGCTCACCGGGAGTGGGCTCATCCGGCCCAGTCTCGTCAGATTGTCGTACCGCTTGCGATCCGTCAGGCTCCCACCGTCGCGACCCGAGCGGCGGGGCCGACCCGGCCACCGGCGCCTTGCGGCCGTTCAGCCGCTCGGGCACCGGTGGCCGGTCACCCACCGCGACCGGCTCGGGTTCGTACTCTGGGTCGAGCCGGCCGTCCGCGGTTGCTGTCAACTTGACGTCACCTCTCTCGTACCACCACGAATTCGGCGAGTGCGACGAAGTGCTCGCGCACCTCGTCGGCCATCGGCACCTCGTCCAGAGCGGCGAGGGCGGTCCTGTGCTGGCGGCGGGCCTCGTCCCGGGTCCAGGAACGGCCGCCCGCCTCCTCGATCAGCGCCGCGCGGGCGGCGAGCACGTGCTCGCTCTCCTCACCGCGGCCCACCGGGTCGGCCAGCTGCTCGGCGAGCCGACGGGAGGCGGCGCCGCCCTCGGCGAGCGCCGCACACACCGGCAGCGACTTCTTGCGCTGGCGCAGGTCGCCCCAGTGCGGCTTGCCGGTCACCTCGGTCTCGCCCCAGATGCCGAGCAGGTCGTCCACGGCCTGGAAGGCCAGGCCGAGGTGGTGGCCGTAGCGCTGCAGCGAGGCGGAGGTACGGTCGTCGGCCCCGGCCAGCACCGCGCCGATCGCCGAGGCGGCGGCGAGCAGAGCACCGGTCTTGCCGCCCTCCATCTCCAGGCACTCCTCGACCGTCACCACGTCGCGCTGCTCGAAGGCGACGTCCATGGCCTGTCCGTCGATCAGCTTCCGGGTCGCGGAGGTGATCAGGCGGACGGCGCGGGCCGCGTCGGCGGCACTCGCGCCCCCGGTGACGGCAGCGTCCAGCAGGACCTCGGTGCCCAGGGTGGCCAGCGCGTCGCCGACCAGGATCGCCTGAGCTGGACCGAAGACCGTCCAGGCCGTGGCCCGGTGCCGTCGGGTCTCGTCACCGTCCATCAGATCATCATGAAGGAGGGAGAAGTTGTGCACCAGTTCAACGGAGACCCCGCCCGGCACGCCGGCCTCGGCCGGAGCGCCGACGGCCTGGGCGGAGAGCAGGGCCAGCGCCGGGCGGACGGCCTTGCCGCCGTCCCCCGCGACCGGCGTGCCGTCGCGGTCGATCCAGCCGAAGTGGTACGCGGCCACCGTGTCCATCGGCGCCGCCAGCCGCGCCACCGCCGCGCGCAGCGGCGGGGTGCACAGCGTCCGGCCACGCGCCAGCAGCTCGGGCACCGAAGGAGCGTCCTTCACGGATGCGGCGTTGCCGGTGCGAGGCTCCACGTACGTTCCCTCTCCCTGAGGTCGCCGGGCCACTGCGGGCTCCCGGCCAGGTTCGAATCCAGTGCTGCCGGTGTCGGTGCTGATGGGGCCCGCGGTCATCGGGGCCACCTCCCGTCGCCTCGGTCGACCGGCAGGCGGCCTGTGGTCGATGAGGCAGTGGCGGCCAGCGCCGCATCCGCCGCCGCGTGGCCGCTGCGGACGGCGCTCTCCATGGTCGCGGGCCACCCCGTGGCCGTCCACGACCCGGCGAGCAGCAGGCCGGGGACGTCGGTACGGGCTCCCGGTCGCAGCGCCGCCGTACCCGGGGCCGGGTCGAAGGTCGCGGTGCGCTCCCTGGTCACGAAGAAGTCGAGCACCTCGGCCTCCCGCGCGGCCGGCAGCAGACGCTCCAGCTCGGGGAGGTAGCGGGCCCGCAGCTCGGCGACCGGCAGGTCGATCTCGTCCTGCACGGCGGACTGCGAGAGCGCGAGGTACTGGGCGCCGGGGACGGAGAGACCCGAGTGCGGCGTCCGGTCGAAGACCCACTGCACGGGCGAGCCGAGTGCCGCGAAGAACGGTCGGCGCAGCAGCTTGCGGTCGTACACCACGTGCACGTTGAGGATCGGCGCGGTGCCCAGCTCGGCGAGCCGGTCCTGCCGCTCGATCGCGCCGGGCGGCAGCAGCGCGGCGGCCGCGTCCTGCGCACCGGCCAGCACCACCGTGTCGGCCGTGAGCAGCTCGCCGCTCTCCAGCCGGACGGCGTGCTGCACGGCGGGCTTGAGCTCGACGGCCCGGGCGCGCAGCAGGACCCGTACGCCCAGGCGCTCCAGCTCGGCGCGCGCGGCGTCGTGGTGGATCGTGCCGAGCGGCACCGAGGCCATGCCGATGTCGGAGGCGCCCGGGTCGGAGAGCAGGCCGGTCTTGAAGACCATCGCGGCCAGCGCCAACGAGGTCTGGTCGGCGGTGGCGTTCAGCGTGGCCACGCCCACCAAGTCCCACATGGCCGCCAGGGTGGCCGGGGTCTGGCCGTGCCGTCGCAGCCAGTCACCGAAGGAGATCTCGTCCAGCGCCGGGTCGGCGAGGTCGAGTGCCTTGAGCGCGAGCGCGGCCCGGACCACCCGCAGCCGGTCGGCCGGGCCCAGGTGCGGGTACGTGGCCAGGCTGCCGGCCAGGTGCAGCGGGACGGGCAGGCCGGCCCGGCGCAGCCGTCCGAGCGTGCGGCGGCCGTCCTCGGACACCCCCAGGACGGGGACGTCGAGGCGTGGCTGAAGATCCACCAGACGGCCCGCACCCAGCCGGTCGATCAGACCGCGGTAGGCGGTGCAGCAGCGCAGGAAGACGTGCTGCCCGTTGTCGACCGTCAGGTCGCCGCGCTGGAAGGAGAAGGCGAGGCCGCCGAGCCTGGGCCTGGTCTCCACCAGGGTGACCCGGTGGTCGGCCTCGGCCAGCCGCAGCGCGGCCGTGATCCCCGCCAGGCCGCCGCCGATCACGACAGCGGTGCGGGTGCTGGATGCCGTCATCGGACCCTCCCCCTGCCGTTTCTCGTTCCGCCCATTGACAACACGCGTCCACCCTGCTGTGATTCCGCGCTGACACAGCGTGACATAACTCGCGAGAGAATCAAGAACGCCCTCCGGCGAGCCCGGACAGCGCCACGTACGCCTTCTCCCAGCCGGGCAGCGAGACGCGGCCGCGCAGCACCGACCCGGGATCCGCAGCGATCCGGCCGAGCAGCCGGTGGTAGATGCCCGCCATCGCGGCGGTGCAGGCGCGGCTGCGGCGGTCCAGCATCGGCAGCAGGCGCAGCCCCTCCTCGAAGGCGCGCTGGGCCCGCTCGGCCTCGAAGGCGATCAGGCCGGTGAAGTCCGCGCCCACCGGCGGCTCGGACAGCGCGAAGCCCTGCTCACAGCCGAAGCGGACGAGGTCCTCGGTCGGCAGGTAGGTCCGGCCGTTGACGGCATCCTCTCGCAGGTCGCGCAGGATATTGGTGAGCTGCAGGGCGAGACCCAGTGTGTCGGCGTACTCGGCACCCAGCTTCGGGTCCTCGCAGCCGTACACGCCGAGCGAGAGGCGGCCGATCGAGCCGGCCACGCAGCGGCAGTAGACCTTGAGGTCCTCGAAGGTCCGGTACTCGGCGCCCTTGAGGTCCATCTCCACGCCGTCGATCAGCTCGTCGAAGCCGCCGAGCGGGATCGGGAAGCGCCGGGCGGCGTCGGCCAGGGCGACCTTGATCGGGTCGGTGTCGTCCTCGCTGACGGCGCCGGCCCTGATCTCGTCCAGCAGCTCACGGGTGCGCAGCAGCTGCTCGGCCTTGCGCTCGGCCGGCAGGTCGCCGTCACCGATGTCGTCGACCCGGCGGGCCAGGGCGTAGAGCGCGGACATGCCGAGCCGCTTGGCCTCCGGGAGCAGCCGGATGCCGTAGCTGAAGTTGCGGGCCTGCAGGGCGGTGACCGCCTCGCAGTACCGGTACGCCGCCATGACCGGAGCGGACGCCAGTGGTGATGCCGCCACTCGGGCGTTCACCTTCCCTTCGCGAAGAGTCTCGCCGCCTTCACTGCGAGGCGGCGTTTGTCGGGCTTCGCCTGGTGGGCCAGGACGTCGTACCCGGCGGCCTCGATGGCCGCCAGGGCCGCGTACCCGCCCGCGGTGAATCCCGCCAGGAGCAGTCGGAGCCTCCCCCGAACCGTACCTACCAGCGGCGCGCCATGATCGAGCAGGGTCCGGGCCCGGTCGACCTCGAAGGCCACCAGCTCCCGCACCCGGGGGCTCGCGGTGGGCGCGGCCAGGTCGGCCTCGGTGACGCCGAAGCGCTCCAGGTCCTCGGCCGGGAGGTAGATCCGGCCTCGGCCGAGGTCCTCGGCAACGTCCTGGAGGTGCTCGACCACCTGGAGCGCGCTGCAGACCGCGTCCGAGTACGCGACCCGCTCCGGGGTGGAGACCCCGGCGATCGACAGCACCAGCCGGCCGACCGGGTCGGCGGACAGCGTGCAGTAGCCGATGAGGTCCCGGTACGTCGCGTAGCGGGCGGTGGTCTGGTCGACGCGGTTGGCCTCGATCAGGCGGCGGAAGGGCTCGGGGGTGAGCGCGTGCTTGTCGACCAGCGGGACGAGGGCGCGCATCAGGGGGTGGCGAGGGGGCTCCGTGCCGTTGCCGAAGGCGCGGTCCAGGTCGCGCTCCAGCCCGTCCAGCAGGGCGAGGCGGAACTCGGCCTCGGCCTCGGTCGGCGGGCCGGGCGGGGCCGGAGGGGCGACGGGCACCTTGACGCCCAGCAGGCGGGCCACCTCGGCGGGGTGGGCGAGGTCGCCGTCGCCGGCGTCGTCGATCAGCCGGGCGAAGCCGTAGACCGCCATCAGGTCGGCGCGCCAGGCGGCGGGCAGGAAGAACGGCGCGACCGGGAAGTTCTCCAGGCCGGCCTTGTCCAGCGTGTCGCCGTCTGTCTGGTTATCGGATTTGGCCGAAGCCGCCACTGCCGTCACTCCCCCGTTCTACACCGCTCCGGGCCATCGGCCCATATCGGACACGCGCCCGGCCACCCGCGCGCCACCTGCGCACAGCCGAAGGGCCGGTACCGGGCGTTGTGCCCGACACCGGCCCCCGAGGTCCGGCCGCCCGCTCAGGCGCGGTTGGCCTTCTCGTACTCCTTGACGACCTCGTCCGTGAGGCCGTCCATGATCAGCTCGCCCTTTTCGATCCAGATGGTCCGCTCGCAGGTGTCCCGGATCGCGTTGTTGTTGTGGCTGACCAGGAAGACGGTGCCGGCCTCGCCGCGCAGCTCGCGGATGCGGGCCTCGCTGCGCTTCTGGAACTTCTGGTCACCGGTGGCGAGCGCCTCGTCGATGAGCAGCACCTCGTGGGTCTTGGCCGCCGCGATCGAGAAGCGCAGACGGGCCGCCATACCGGAGGAATAGGTGCGCATCGGCAGGGAGATGAAGTCGCCCTTCTCGTTGATGCCCGAGAAGTCGACGATCTCCTGGTAGCGCGACTTCACCTCCTCCGGGGACATGCCCATCGCCAGGCAGCCCAGGATGACGTTCCGGTCACCGGTGAGGTCGTTCATCAGCGCGGCGTTGACGCCCAGCAGCGACGGCTGGCCGTTGGTGTAGATGCCGCCCCGCTCGGTCGGCAGCAGACCCGCGATGGCCGCCAGCATGGTGGACTTGCCGGAGCCGTTCGAGCCGATCAGGCCGACCGCCTCGCCCTTGTACGCCGTGAAGCTGATGCCCCGGACGGCGTGCACCTCGCGAATGGAGGGCGAGCGCTTCTTGGAGATGATCCGGCTCAGAGCGGAGGTGGCGCTGCCCTTGCCGGAACCGGCGCCGTGCACCCGGTAGACGATGTGCACATCGTCCACGATCACGGTGGGGACTCGGGAGTCGGACTTCCCATGGCGTGCCATGTTCTGCGCTGCTCCTCGGATCTGGGTAGTTGCGATATCAGCCACGGCCGTACTGCTCCTCAGCCTTCCAGAAGAACAGGAATCCGATCAGCCCGGCGACCAGGGCCCAGCCGCCGGCGATCGCCCATACGTGGTGCGGAAGGGCTTCCTTGTTGTAGTGGTTCGGCATGAACCCGTAGCGGATCAGGTCCATGTAGATCGTGGCCGGGTTGATCGCCAGCAGCAGCTTGGCGAACGGCGGGAAGTGCTTGATCGCGTCCTGGATGCTGTACATGACGCCGGAGATGTACATCCAGGTGCGCAGCAGGAACGGCATCAGCTGCGCCATGTCGCTGGTCTTGGACCCGATCCGGGCCATCACCAGGGCGACACCGGTGTTGAAGAAGCACTGCAGGATCAGCGCCGGGATGACCAGCAGCCAGGTCAGGCCGGGCGGCTGCACGAAGAGGACGATGCCCACCAGGACGACCATCGAGATCAGCAGCTGCTGGAGCTGGATCACCGTGAAGGCGATCGGCAGCGAGGCCCGGGGGAAGTGCAGCGCCCGGATCAGCCCGAGGTTGTCGGAGATGGCCCTGGTACCGGCCATCACCGCGCTCTGGGTGAACTGGAAGATGAACACGCCGATGCAGAGCCAGCCGATGTAGTCCGGGATACCGTCCCGGCTCTTCATCATCACGCCGAAGACCAGGTAGAACACCGCGCAGTTCAGCAGCGGCGTGAGCACCTGCCACACCTGGCCGAGCTTGGCCGTGGTGTACTGCGCGACCAGGCGAGCGGTGGCGAACGCCACGATGAAGTGGCGCCGGGCCCACAGCTGCTTCACGTACTGGGGCAGACTCGGCCGCTTGCCGCTCACCGTCAGGCCGTACTTGGCCGCGAGCTGCTTGGGGGTCAGGCTCGCGTCAGACCCCGCGGGCGCGGAGAGGCTGACGGAGTCACTCACTGTCGACACATTCGTCCTTCACGGGATCGGGAATCCGGCCCACTCCGGGGGAGCGGCTTGAACCGGGCGGATCCACAGGGATCACGGGGGATATTCCGGCCGGCAGCGGGACTGCCGGCTGCTGCGATCAGATGATTGGCGGTCTGCCCAACCTGGTCAATCGCCATACAGTACGCCATCGCATCGGCCGTCGCGGACCGCAGGGTTCGCGCCAACCTGCCCGGAAACCGCCCACCCAGGCCTTCAGCGCGTCACCGGACGGGCGGCGGGCCAGGGTGAGCAACAACCAGGTTCCCAAGTAGAGAGGCACCAACAGGCCCGGAAGGTTCCGTCGGGCCAGCCACACCCGGTTCCGGGCCACGTTGTGGAAGTACGAGGCGTGCCGGGCCGGGGAGGTGGTCGGGTGGTGAAGCACCACGTCGGCGCGGTAGTCGATCGACCAGCCGGCGTCCAGGGCCCGCCAGGCCAGGTCGGTCTCCTCGTGCGCGTAGAAGAACTCGCCGGGGAGCTGCCCGGCCTGGGTGAACACCTTGCTCCGGACGGCGCTGGCGCCGCCGAGGAAGGTGGTCACCCGGGAGGAGCGCAGCGGGTCGCTGGCCCGCAGCCGGGGCACGTGCCGGCGCTGGGTGACGCCGGTGTCCGGGTCGGCGATCCGGAAGCTGACGATGCCGAGCGCCGGGTCGGCGGTGAACGCCTCGCGGAGCAGCCGGGCCGAGTCCTTGCCGGGGAGCAGCCCGTCGTCGTCCAGGAAGAGGACGGCGTCCACCTCCTGGCCGTCCTCGCCGAACAGCTCGATGCCGACGTTGCGGCCGCCCGGGATGCCGAGGTTCTCGGGGAGCTCGACGCGGCGGACGCCCTCCGGGAGCGGCGGCAGCGGGGCACCGTTGCCGACCACGGCGAGCTCGACGGCCGGGCCCTCCTGGTGGAGTACGGAGTCGATCAGCGCGTTCAGCTCGGCGGGGCGGTTGCCCATCGTGATGATGACCGCGCCCAGCCTGAAGTCGTCGGCGCTCATCGGAGCCTGCTGGAGAGGACGATGCTGAGCAGGTGCAGGACCGTCTGCAGCATGGCGATGGCGGCCAGCACGACCACCGCGAGGCGGGTGAAGAACAGCTCGCCCTGCACGGCGTCCGCGATCCCGGCGGCCAGGATGAACAGCGAGGCCTCGACGGCGCCGACCAGGCGGTGGAACTTCAGGAGGGAGGCCGCCTTGCGGGCCTTGGCGACACCCGCGGAGCGGGGCACCGAGGCGCTGTCCTCGACGGCCGTCAGGCCGCTGCGGGCGCGGGCCACGTCGACCAGGTCGGTCTCGGACTTGATCAGGATCGCGCCGAGCGCCGCCAGGGTGCCCAGGAAGGCCCACTGCCAGGCCGAGGTGGTGCCCTCCTGGTGGAAGAGGTCGCTGGCCCGCAGGCCGAGGCCGGTGAGCAGCGCGGCCTCGGACATGTAGTGGCCGACCCGGTCCAGGTAGACCCCGGTGAGCGAGGTCTGGCGGCGCCAGCGGGCGACCTCGCCGTCCACGCAGTCGAGCAGCAGGTAGACCTGGATCAGGAACGCCCCGAGGACGGCGCCCGCCAGGCCGGGGATGACCAGCGCGGCGCCGGCCAGGATCCCGGTGAACATCATCAGGTAGGTCAGGCCGTTGGGCGTGATCACCGTCACGGTGGAGAGCACCCGGGTGATCCGCAGCGAGATGCTCCGCATGTACCAGCGCCCGGCCCAGTGCTCCGCACTGCGGCGCTGGAGCATCCCCTCCGGGTGGATGACGGCCCGCAGCTCCTCGATCGAGGGACGGACCGTGAGGTCGACCGCGGGGCTCTGGCCCTGGCGGTCAGCTGTTGACGGCTTTGACATAGTCGGCGTACGCGTCCCTGATGTCCGATGGGGAGAGGTCGAGGTGTTCAAGGATGGTGAAGCGGCCCGGGCGGGTGTTCGGAGCGTAGTGCACCGCCTCGGTGAACTCCGCCTCGGTGAAGCCGATCTGAGCTGCGGTCACCGGCAGGCCGTGGCTCGTCAGACGGTCCACGATCAGGCCGGTCAGCTCGCGCTCGCCCCGCAGGAAGCTGGCGAAGGCGGCACCGAGGCCGACCTGCTCGCCGTGCTGGGCGGACCGCTTGGGGTACAGCACGTCCAGGGCATGCGAGATCTCGTGGCAGGCACCCGACGAGGGCCGCGTGCTGCCCGCGATGTTCATCGCGATGCCGGACAGTACCAGGGCCTCCGCGAGCGCCGTGAGGAGGTCCTGGTCCTCGAGGCTGCCCGGGTGGCGGAGCAGGTTCTCGCCGGCCGAGCGGGCCATCGCGACGGCGAGGCCGTCGACCGGCTCACCCGTGACGGTCTGGGAGAGCTCCCAGTCCGCGCAGGCGGAGATGTTCGAGATGACGTCGCCTATGCCGGCCGCCACGAAGCGCTTGGGTGCCTCGCGGATGACGTCGAGGTCGACCACGATCCCGATCGGGCTGGGCACCCCGTAGGAGCCCCGGCCGGCGTCGTTGTCGAGGGTCGAGACGGGCGAGCAGATGCCGTCGTGGGCCAGGTTGGTCGCCACCGCGACGAGCGGCAGGCCGACCCGGGCGGCGGCGTACTTGGCCGCGTCGATGATCTTGCCGCCACCGAGGCCGACGAGGGCGTCGAAGTGGCCCGCCCGCATCTGGTCCGCGAGACGTACGGCACTGTCGAGGCTGCCGTCGGCGACCTCGTACCACTCGGCGCCCGGGAGCAGCGGTTCCAGCCGCTCCCGGAGCACCGTGCCGGAGCCGTTGCTGATCGCCACCGCGATCCGGCCGGAGGCGGACAGGCGCTGGTCGGCGAGGATGCCGCCGAGCGCGTCCAGGGCCCCGGACCGGATCTCGACGAAGACCGGCGACGGGACCAGCCGGGTCAGTACTGGCACGCGATCTCCCGCGCCTTGGAGAGGTCGTCGTGGTTGTCGACCTCGACCCAGGAGACCTGGCCGATGGGCTGCACGTCGATGCGCAGGCCGCGGTTGACCATCTCCTGATAGCCGTCCTCGTAGTACAGCTGCGGGTCGCGCTCGAAGGTCGCCTGCAGGGCACTCGCCAGGTCGTCCTTGGCGGACGGGTTGATGATCGTCACACCGATGTACTCGCCGGTCGCGTCGGCCGGGTCCATCAGCTTGGTGATCTTCCGCATGCCGGTGACCGGGTCGACGACGACCTTCATCTCCTCGTCGGCCAGCTTCTTCACCGTGTCGAGGGCGAGCAGGATGCCGGGGGCGTTGCCCTCCTTTATCCGCCGGTCGTTGCCGTCCAGCATGGTGCGCTGCACCGAGGCCGGGTGCACGGTGTCGCCGTTGGCGAGCAGCAGGCCCTCGCCGAAGAGGTCACGGGCGCACCACAGGGAGTAGGCGTTGTTCCACTCCTCGGCCTTGTCGTTCTCGACCAGGGTGAGCTTGACGCCGTACTTCTGCTCCAGGGCGTCCTTGCGGTCGTACACCGCCTCCTTGCGGTAGCCCACCACGATGGCGGCCTCTCGCAGGCCCACCTCGGCGAAGTTGCCGAGGGTGAGGTCCAGGACGGTCCGCTCCCCGTCGACCGGCACCAGCGCCTTCGGCAGGGTGTCGGTGTACGGGCGCAGCCGGCGGCCGGCGCCGGCTGCAAGAACGAGGCCGATCATGCGGTGTCTCCTGACTCATCGTGTTCTGCTGTGGCGTCACCGAACACCCAGAAATGGATGCTCTCGGCGACCACAACCAGGGCTAGTACGGCTGCCAGGGCCACCAGAAGGCCCTGCAGCACATCCGCCCCGGCGATCTGGTGCCCGACGGGTCCGACGGGGCTGCCGGTGTAGGCGAGCGCCGCGACGAGGGTGACGAGCAGTGCCCGGCCTTCCTGCCCGCCGGCCGCCCGTACCAGCCATCCGGCCGGCGCTCCGGTGCCGCCGCGAAGGCGGTACACCGTGTCGTAGTGATGGTAGGCGACCGCGGCGACCAGCCCGAACGCGGCCGGGAGGGCCCCGGTGTCCAGGCGCAGGGCGAGGGCCAGCACGGTCAGGTACTCACCGGCCCGGAAGAACGCGGGCGCCAGCCAGTCGAGGGAGCCGTTGAGCTTGCGGGCCAGCACGAGGGCGGAGAGGAGGACGTAACCGCCGGCGGCGGCCACGGCCTGCCAGGTGCCGGCGGACAGGTACACGGCGGCGGGCAGCCCGGCGGCGGCCAGGGCGGCCAGCACCGGCACCGCGAGGGCGGGCAGGCGGCGGGCGACGGGGCGCAGGACGGGTGCCAGCAGCTCGGCCAACGGCCCGCCGTCGGCGAGGGTCGCGACCTCGTGGGCCGCCTGGTCCCCACGGGGGCGGCGGCGGGTCACCGAGCGCAGCACCCGGCCGGCCGTGGTGTAGCAGCAGGCCAGCGCGCAGCCGACGAGCAGGACGGTGAGCGTGATGCGGGGGGTCGTGACCGCGGTGAGCAGGGCTATCAGAGCCCAGCGCTCGCCGATCGGCAGGACGATGATCCGGCGTGCCCAGACCGTCCAGCCGACGCGGTCCAGGCGGCTGGAGAGCTGGGCGGTGGGGCTGGAGTTGGTGGACTTGGCCGGGCCGCCCGGGGTGACCGGGTTGCGGGCGGTGTCCTGGTCGGCGGCCATGAAGGCGAAGTCCACGCTGTGCCGGAAGGTCATCAGGACCATCGCGGCCAGCGAGAGCGCCCAGACGTGGTCCCCCGTACGGGCCGCGCCGAGGGCCAGGCCGGCGTAGAAGGCGTACTCCTTGCAGCGGTCGAAGGTGGCGTCGAGCCAGGCTCCGACGGTGGAGTACTGCAGGGAGTAGCGGGCCAGCTGGCCGTCGGTGCAGTCGAGCACGAAGGACGCGAGCAGCAGGACGCCGGCGGCTATGAAGCCCGGCCGGGTGCCGGTGGCGGCGCAGCCCGCCGCCAGCAGGGCGACCAGCAGCGAGGCGGTGGTGACCTGGTTGGGGGTCAGTCCGCGCCTGGCGCACCAGCGGGCGAGGTAGCGGGAGTACGGGCTCACGCAGAAGGTGGTGAAGAAGCCGTCCCGGGCCTTCACCGCCCGGCGCAGCCGGACCGCCTCCTCGTCCACCTCGGCCACGGCGGCGCGGGCGGCCTGCAGCTCGGTCTCGTTGGCGGGGACGGTGGCGACCAGCGTGCCGAGCTCGGGGCGCTGGACGGGGATGCCGTGGTGGGCGAGCTCGCCGGCCAGCACGTCGGGGAGCGGCTGCGGGCCGTACGGCTCGGTGCTCCGGTCGGTGCTTTGGTCGGTGCTCGACTCGGTGCTCCGGTCTGTGCTCCGCTCGGCGGCGCGGGGGGCCGTGCCGCGCTGGTGCGGGAGGCGCGGTTCGGCCGTCGGGCCGTGGGCCGTCAGGCGGTGGGCCGCCGAGGCCAGGGCCGTACGGGCCTGGGCGCCGGAGACCACGACGGCACCGGGAACGGCGGCGGCGGGGAAGCGCGGGTCGGTCAGCGCGAGGCGCAGCGCGTGGCGGTGGCCGACGAAGCCCGCGTCTATAACGGCGACGCGGTCGGCCGGGTCGGCCGTCGCGACCAGGGCGGCAAGCTGCTCGGCGTCATGGGCCCGCAGTATGCGGCTGAATCCGAGAGCGACCAGGTCCGCTTCGAGGGCGGGTGCCACCTGCACGGTGGCGGACGACATGGTCGCAGTGGCGCGCGAGCCGGGGCCGGGATCGGCGGGCCTTCCGGACGCGAGCAGCTCTGGGCCGGTCACGATCACAGTGGACAGCGGAACTCACTCCCTGGCGGTGGTGTGCGGTCCGGCCACAACGCTGTGCGGTGGGACGAGGACGAGGCGGGCTGGACAGGGTTGTCCGGTGGTTCGGCGAAGCTGTACGGAGATGAGCGCTTCCGGGGCGGGCCCAGCGCACCGATCGAGGCTACCGGACCGGTGATTCGCCCTCGAAATGGCAGCCGGCAGGGTTTATCCGCAGCTGACGACCCAGGACCGTACGGATCATCATTCCGGACCGCAGGCCTCCCCTTCAAGCCGCCCACCGGCTGCTGCCGGACCGTGACCTGACAGGGCAGCAGACACAAGGTGAAGCAGACGTGACGAACCCGATCACGAATCGAACATATTGCCTAGTCATCCGACCCTTCCCCGCCCTCACGTGCGTCGCAGCACACTCGGTCGCGGCCCATACGGCAGACTGGGCCCCCGAAGCCGACGGTGCATCCCGACGAATGCGGGCCCACCGGCGGCGCGAAGCCGACCGCCGGACCGGGTGGGCGGATCCGGGCCCGCACGCCCGGGTGGCGGCTCCGGTCCCCGTGCCGAAAGAGGCCCCATGCCCGAGAGCCGACCGACCAGCCAGACCCACTTCGCCTCGGAGTCGGACATCGACACCGGGCTGGACGTGGAGACGGACGTGGCCGCCGTGCCCTCTTCCTCTTCCCCTTCGGCCTCTTCGTCATCCTCGGCGACCTCCTCTGCCCCTTCGGCATCGGAGATCCTGCTGGAACTGGTCGACGACGAGGGTGTGACGATCGGCACGGCGGAGAAGCTCTGGGCCCACCAGCAGCCGGGCCGGCTGCACCGGGCCTTCTCGGTCTTCCTGTTCGACCGTCAGGGGCGCCTGCTGCTGCAGCGCCGGGCCCTCGGCAAGTACCACTCCCCCGGCGTCTGGTCGAACACCTGCTGCGGCCACCCGTACCCTGACGAGCAGCCGTTCGTGGCCGCCGCGCGGCGTACCGCCGAGGAGCTCGGTGCCGCACCCGCACTGCTCTGCGAGGCCGGCACGGTCCGCTACGACCTGCCGGACGAGGCCTCCGGACTGATCGAGCGGGAGTGGAACCACCTGTTCGTCGGCCTGATCACCGCACCGCTGCGGCCGGACCCGGCCGAGGTCGACGACACCCGCTTCGTCACGGCGCAGGAGCTGAAGGCACTGGAGGCCGAGCGCCCGTTCTCGGTGTGGTTCCGTACGGTCTTCGAGGCCGCGCTCCCCGGCATCCGGGAGATCGCCGGACGGGACTGGTAGGCGTCGCCCTCGTCTGACGGTCTGGCGGCCTGGTGGCCCCGGCTCGTCAGCGCTGCCAGGCGCTGATCGGACCGCCGTCCGCCTCCCCTTCGCGGGGGGCGGGGAGCGGCAGCGAGGCCCAGACCACCTTGCCGCCCTCCCCGGTGCGCTCGACGTCGCAGACCCCGCCGGCCTGCAGCGTCACGCTCTTCACCAGCAGCAGTCCCCGGCCGCCGAGCTGCCCCAGATCGCTCTCCAGGGCCTTGGGCCGGTACGGGTGGCCGTCCTCGACCGAGATCCGCACCCAGCCGCCGCCGATCGCCAGCTCCGTGGTGAGGTAGGGCGAGAGCACGGCGGCATGGGTGACGGCGTTGCTGACCAGCTCGGAGACGATCAGGAGCAGATCGTCGATCAGCTCCTGGTAGTGCAGCCCCGCCATTCCCTGGGCCAGCAGCCGGTCACGCACCGCGTGCCGGGTCTGCGGCACCGCGGCCTCGTGCGCCACCGCCGAGAACCGCCAGACCCCCTCGACCGGCACTGCCCCGGGCCGTCTGGTCACGGGCTCGGCCGCCCCGCTGATCTGTTCCACGTCAAGCCGCCCTTCACGCGGGTGATGGGAACCACCACCGACGGCCCGGACCGCCGGCCCTTCGGGAATCGGGCGTTCCGCTCAAGGCTCCCTTGGTCAACAGAGGCTAGGAGAGCACCGGGGGGCGGCGGGGCAGCGACTGGAACTTGACGCTCGCCGACGTGTCCTGACCGACCAAGGTCGAGTTCCGACAGATTCCGTGCCCTTTGCGCTCGAACCTCAGCCGGAACATTCACCACGCCGGGACCGCGTCCACCTCGACCACCCCACCCACACGGCCGGACACCTGCCCCATGTCTGACTTGCGCCGATCTGTCCGTTTCCCTCCTGTGGCACCCGCAACGCCCGCCCATCGGTGACAGAAACGCAGGTGAGAAGCACTCCCGGGGCCTGGTAGTGTTCTCTCTGTCGCCAAGGGGCCCAGCAAGAAACCCGAGGCACACACCCTGTCCGGGTGGCGGAATGGCAGACGCGCTAGCTTGAGGTGCTAGTGCCCTTTATCGGGCGTGGGGGTTCAAGTCCCCCCTCGGACACCACGCGACAAAACCCCTGATCAGGCCTCTGACCAGGGGTTTTGTCATTTCTGGAGATTCTTTCGGGCCTCGACCATGATCATCATTGGTCCGGCGCAGCGCGCTGACCTGCAGCTTTTCCCGTGGGGGTTCAAGTCGGCTAATTATGAAGATTATGCACGGATAGCCCCTGCGCATTCCTCGCCAGACCAGCCCTGACCTGCGGTTTCTCTCTTTCGGCGCCGTGGGGGTTCAAGTCGGTGCGAGCGTGAGATCGTCTCCCGATTTATCGCATGGCCGTTCGATATAGGTGCTTTGACCTGCGCCTTCTCCTGGTCGGCCGTGGGGTTCATATCGGTGAAAGCCGTCGGAGTATCTGCGGCGCCTTCTGCCCATGCGGCCAGGGGCAGTGCGACGGTCCCCTGCCTCAGCGAGGCAGGTACTGGGCCTGAGCGGTCCAGTGACAGGTCGGCGGCCAGGACGGGCAGGAGCGGAGCACTGCGTGGCGTGTACTGGTTGAGGTTGATCTCGACTCGGGCGTTGTGCTGTTCCGGGTTGTAGAGCAGGGTCAGGTCGAGGCGTTCGTAGAGGTCTGCTCGCTTGGCCGGATCGGTGCTGGGCAGAGCGGCGGTGATGTCGCGGCGGGCGGCGCGCAGGAGATCGGCCGCTTGGTCGTGGCTGAGGTGGCGGTCGCTGTTGGCGCCGGCCGACGGATGGAGTTCGGCTTCGGCGCCGGCGCGGACAGCCTGGGTCTGCGCGATCCATCGGGT
This sequence comes from Kitasatospora atroaurantiaca, assembly GCF_007828955.1. Classification (NCBI taxonomy): domain Bacteria; kingdom Bacillati; phylum Actinomycetota; class Actinomycetes; order Kitasatosporales; family Streptomycetaceae; genus Kitasatospora; species Kitasatospora atroaurantiaca. The sequence continues at coordinate 1,262,091 of NZ_VIVR01000001.1, forward strand.
GACGACGGCCGGGTCGGCGCCGGCTTCGAGGGCCGCGCGGTGGGTGGCGAGTCTCGCGTCGCAGTCGGCGATGGTGCGTCTGGCAGCGGCGACGTGCCTGGGGTCCACGCCAGGATTGGTGAGCACTCCGATGACGGCCTCGATGCGGCTCGGGGCGGTAACGCCCTTGAGCCAGGCGTCCAGGGGCACGGTGATGTACTGCTCGCGGAGGTAGAGGTTCGGCGGATGGCCGGCGGAGCTGGGAAGGGCATACTCGCCGGCGGTGCGGCACCGGTAGTAGGGCGTGCCGCGCACCCAGTTGCCCTGCATCATGTGCCCGCAGAGTGCGCACCGGATTCTGCCCCGCAGCACATAGAGGTGCGGGCAGCTGCGGATGCCGTTCGGGCCGGCCAGGTGGGCGTGGGAGTTGATGATGTCCTGGACCTGGGCGAACGTCTCGTCGTCGATGATCGCCTCGTGGACGGGATGCTCGGAGATCACCCATCGCTGGGGCGGGTTGCGGCGTACGACGGTGGTGCAGCCCAGGCCTACCTCGTCGACGTCGAGCAGGACCTCGTCCCGGCGCTGCCGGTTCCACACCTGACGCCCCGTGTAGCGGGGGTTGAGCAGGATCGCCCGCACCGCCGACTTCGCCCACCCCGCACCACTGCGACGGGGATTACGGCCCGGATCGCCAGCTGACGGACACGGGATGCCCATCCGGGTCAGGACCTCGGCGATCGCGAAATAGCCGAGCCCGTCGAGGAACAGACGGAAGATCAGCTGCACCACCAGCGCGGCCCTCGGATCCGGGACCAGGCCGTGCAGACGCTTGCCGTCGGCGGCCTTCGCCGGATTCGGATGCGGCCCCAGGTCAGCGAGCACATACCCGTACGGCGGACGCCCGCCCAGGAACCGGCCCTCCTCCCGCGTCTGCGCCGCCATCGCACTGCGCACCCGGACACGGATCCTGCTGCGCTCCCCCTTCGACATCCCCCCGAACACCGACATCACCAGGTCGTGTGCCTCGTTCTCCGGGTCCACCGGCCCGCCGACCTCCGGCACCCACAACGGCACCCCGTAGTGGACGAACAGCGGGAACGTGGCCCCGAACTGGCTGCCGTAGAAGGCACGCTGCGGCTCACCGATCACCACCGCATCGAAACCCCGACCCGGGTCAGCCACCGCCCCCAACAGGGCAGCCGCCCTCGGCCGGCGCTTCCACGGCAAGGCGCGGCTCTGCCCGATGTCGAAGTACTCCGCACTCACCACTCCCCCAACGGGAGCGACCAACGCCGTCGCGCGCGCCAGCTGCCACAGCCGCGAAGCCCCCGGATCCTGGTTGTCCTCCGTCGACACCCGCCCATAGAACGCAAACCGACAGCACATCACCGGCGCCAGCGGCCGGGCGGACTCCTCCGGCCGGACAACCCACCGCGGGACGGAACGGGTATCGGTTCCAGTCGTCATGACGAACCTCCCGGCGCGAAACCACAGCCGCGCCGACAAGCGCGACGTGCTTCACCGGTAACCCCGACAAAGCGAGGAAGCCAGCACTGTCGGCCGCAGAAAGGCCCACCCTCATGGCCGTCCAACATCGGAACGAACGCCCCGCACAGATTCGTCTGGTCGCGATGACAGGAGCCCGGGCCTTCCCCTGCTGTGAGGACACAGGCACTGGATCTTGATGGTCCAGGAGATTGGAGTCCCTGTGGGGATGAAGCACTCCTACCGGAGTTCAAGGCGGACAGACGCGGTCGCGTTGTACCGCTCGCGGACGGGCACCACGGTCGCCGCAGACCTGGGCGCCGCCCGAGATACCGTGGAGCTGGATCCGCGCGGCGGACCAAGGCAACACGAAGAGCGCTCAACCAGCACGCCCAGCTGCCTCGTTGGAGGCGGAGAACGAGGCTCTGCGCAAGGAGGCCGCCGAGCTGAAGCGGGAACGGAAGATCCAGCGCCAACACGGGGCCGGGCGAAGCCGACAGCGCTGGAACTCGCTGCGCTGAACGACCCGGACCTGCCAGAAGCCCTGGCCGGACGACTGCCCGAACAAGGTCGGCCGCGCCTACCGCCCGCACTGGTTCTGACACCGGATCAACGGCCTGATGCCGGGGGACAGGGCGAGCGACGGCGTCGTGTGCGACATCCGGCGAGTTCTCCTGATCTCCGCCAAACCGCTGGTCACCGCCCATGTAGTGGGACGATGATGGCCATCTGCTGTTCTACGAAGGGACGTCCATGGCTCTGCCGACACTGACCGTCGAGGCCCGCGCGGAGGCGCTGAACAAGGCGCTGGCCGTCCGCCGCGAACGCGGCGAGCTGCTAGCTTCGCTCAAGGACGGCAAGGTCACCCTGGGCCAGGTACTGGAGCGTGAGGACACGGTCGTCGGGAAGACGCCCGTCCGCCGTCTGCTTGAGTCACTGCCCGGCGTCGGCAAGGTCCGCGCAGATAAACTGATGACCGACGTCGGTATCTCCGACAGCCGCCGTGTCCAGGGCCTCGGCCCCCGCCAGCGCGAACGCCTCCTCGAACTCATCGCGCCCCAGCGCTGACAGTCCGCCAGCGAGGAGAGTCCCCGGTGCAAGGCGGGGACCTCCTCGCGTTCAAGCCCGGTCGGCAGCCGCGCCCGACAGGTGCGCGATCAATCACCGCGATGTCGCGGCCGGCTGCCGCCTCGCACGGCTCGCACGGCTCGCAGTGCAGCCTGACCTCGTAGCGGCGAAGCGCTCAGTGAACGTCGCCAGTGCCCGATCAAAGCCTGCACCCGCAGCGACAGCCGCATGCTCACTTTCCTCCCCTCGAGCTCCACGACATCCAGTCCAAGGCCAGGACTGAGCAGCAGACCCCTCACCGACCCACAGCTCCCCCTGGAAGCAGTCTGTGACCGGCTCCTGACCGCACTGCGCCACCCGGACGACCACGACGACGTGGCCCTGCTTATCGTCGAGGTCGCCACCGTCAACGCCTGGGGGGTAAAACGAGCGTTGGGCTCTACCCCGGGTTGTGGACACTTCCGAGAAGCGGATCTTCGGGTCCGTGGAGAGGATGTCCTCATGGGTGCTGCGAGGTAGTGTCGGGGGAGTTCAAGCGGGATGCGGTCGCGCTGGTGGAGTCCAGCGGTCGGCGTGTTTCGTCGGTGGCGGCGCGGGAGCTGGGCGCCAACCCGGAGTCGCTACGTCAGTGGGTCGCGCGGTCGCGGGCTGCCGCGGCCGCTTCGAATCCGGGCGAAACGATCCCGCATCGCTCACGGCAGTCAGTCAGCACGCACAATGTCCGCCACTGCGGCAGCAGCCTGCTCGAAAACCAAAGCCGTGTACTGGAGTTCCTCCTCATTGCGTGGCACGTCGAGGATGAAGGTGTGGCAGCCGAGCTGAATGTACCGCGCTACCTCGGCACTGACCTCCTGGTAGCTGCCCACGAGGTAGGGGCAGCGACTCCGATAGTTCCTGAACGGTCCGAGCCAGTAGGGACTGTCCGGCCCCGCCGGGCGCTCCTCCAGGTCCGACAGCCGCGCGTACCAGTGCGAGTCCGAGACCTTCTTGGCCATCGTGTGCATGATCCGGCCCCTGCGATCAGGCGGGAACCTGTCCAAGGCAACACGCCAGGCCTCGGCCGAGGTCTCGCGGGCAATAATGCCAATACGGACTCCGCCGATGGCAACGTCTACTGGGGAGTTGTCATTCAGCGGTTCGGGATACCTGATGGGTGTCGCGCCGATCGCCCCGGCGGCGGCCAGGCCGGCGGGCGAAGAGCCGGAGATGAGAATACCAGGTTGAATCGCCGGGGGCAGGGACGGCGTCATGGCCAGGTTCTTCACTGCGTAATACCGACCGCCGAAGGTCACCGGCTCCGGACCCGCCAGCAACCCCTTGATAATCAGGGCGTATTCCACGAGACGCTGATAGCGCTCATCGTGCGGTGTCCGATCGCCGAGGGCGGCCAGGTCGTTCTGGAAGCCGCCCGCCACAAGGTTGAGACAAACTCGCCGACCGTAGAGACAGCCGTAGGTCGCGATCATCTTCGCGGCGGCGTATGGGTGAAGGTAGGCAGGCTGCAGCGCGATCAGGGGAGCCAGCCGCTCCGTGCTCCGCAGGACCTCCTGCCCTACCAACCACGGGTCAACGGTACTGTTGTCCGTGTAGATGAGCGTCCCGTGAAAGCCGGCCTGTTCACTCCACTGCGCGATCTGCCGAATCTGCGTCAGATAATCGCGCTGGTCCGCCTTCGAATATGAGAAGGTGGTGAAGAGCTCGAGTTCAGCTGGGGCAGTGTCACTCATGCGTTGCCTTTCCTGATGCCGGTCAGAGCCGGCTCCGGATGAAGAGCGCCGGGACCGCTGATGAGGTCCCCTCATGGAGCAGATCTATGACCCCGAGGAAAAGAGACCGCCACTGCACCTTCCCAATGGCCGTTAGCGGCAGCGGAGAGGCGCGATTCTCTCCAAATATTATTCCTCGAAGACCCATCTGCGCGGATGGCCAGGCGCAGGCGGTCACGCATACCCCGTGAGGTCGGCCTACGGTAATTCTCCGCCGACTGTCCCGAGGCACCTGCGGCGTCAGAGGCGCTCTGAGCCCGCATCGCTTTCCATAGCCACCACCAGGCTCCTGGGCCGCATGTCGACCCAGCTCCTCTCTATAAAGTCCAGGCAGGACTGATGGTCGGCCTCCGACAGCAAGACGGTCCACCCAGAAGGCACCTCAACGACTGCGGGCCAGAGGGAGTGCTGACCTTCGTCGTTGGTCAACACGAGGTACGTGCCTTCCGGATCCTCGAACGGGTTGGTCATATACTTTCTCCTTTTTATAAGTGCTCCGATCGGCTACACGAACGGGATGGACCCGTACGCTCGGCTTCCCGTCATCTCATCGTCGCGATGAGCCAGACCGGGAAAGCTGGAAGCAGCCGACTCGTCGACTTCCGGCTGCCGGATTCCCTTGTTCGACACCTGGCCGGGGATGCTGTTGTGCGGAGTGGCATAGGGGTTGAGCGCGTCGAAGGAACCGGCTTCCAGCTGCACTACCGTGCCGATGCCGTGCAGCTCGGCAAGTTCGATGAGCACATCGAGGGCCACATGGTCCTCGAGCGCGAAGCCGGTCGAGTCGAAGACTGTCCGGGATTCCTTGTGAGGGTGCGCCAGATGCGGTGCAGCGCAGAGCTCCGGTAGGGCGGCGCCGATCTCGCCGCGCTCAAGGCGCTGGCACTCCCCTTCTCGCTGGGCCTGCTGCACGTGGTCCGGGCTCACATACGCCGATCTGAGCACCTGGAGGGGGATCTCCACCTTGCCCGGTATGTCGGCGCCTATGGCATTGATGTGCACGTGGTCCTTCAGTCGCTCGCCCCGTAGGACGGGACCGGCATTGACGTCCACCGAGGTTGCGGTGCAGATGACGTCGGACCTGCTCTCGAGTTCCTCCAGGGTGGCTTCCCTGATGTCGAGACCCAGGAAGGAGGCGCGTTCGAGGTACGAGCGCCGGTGATCCGGATTCACATCGTGGACAAGCACTTCGCTGACATCGAGCACGCGCGAGATCGCATGAAGCTGTGTCACGGCCTGGGCGCCCGCCCCGATGAGACCCACCGTGCTACTGCCTGGGCGGGCGAGGAGTCGCGTGGCCACTGCCGATGCCGCGCCCGTGCGTATCGCTGTCGGCAAGACCGCGTCGGCGATGGTCAGCAGGTGCCCGGTCTCGTCGTCGATGCGAGCGAGAGTACCGAGGATTGTCGGCAGGCCATGATAGCCAGGATTGTTCGGGGCATAGGACACGAGCTTGATCGTGGCAGCGCGGCCAGGTTCATGATGCGGCATCCACTCCAGCACGCCCGCACGGTGTACACCGGTAATGAAGCCCGCGCGCGGCGGCGTACGGAGACTGTCGCTGTCGGATTCCCGAAACGCAAACTCCAGCCGTTCGATCATCTGGTCCATGAGCCGATCACGCCCGACGATCGCCACGAGTTGGTGAATATCGTCGCTAGCGAGAAGAAGTGTTTCCCGAGCCATTTCATCTTCCTTTTTCGGTCACTTTGCAAGGTGCCTGTGATTCGTCTATTCGGAGGCGCGCGAGTCAAGATATACGCTCAGGTATTTTCCGATCTCGGTTGCTGCCGTTGATATCATGTCATGGTGGCCGCAATCAAGAAGAACGGACTCCACGCGACCTGTGATAAAACTGCTCCAGGTGTTTCCGATAGTGGCGTACGCGCCCTGCTCGCGCTGAGCAACGAAAAGCAGGAGGTCGCCGACGAAAGTCTCGGGGGAAAATTCCTGCAGGATCTCCAGATTGTTGACCCCGACGTCGAGGGCGTCCTCCACTTGCTGATCAGTGGCATCGGCAAGGGGATGGAACCCTTCTCGCACCATGCGGATGAGATCGGCGCGGGCCAGTCGATGCGGCTGCTGCGGGATTTCGCCCGCTAGGTTCTCAATGGCCAGCAGAACGAGCCCGTCTTCGTCGGAGACAATCTGACCGCCCACCGTGGAGTTTGGATAGCTGTCGAACATCACAAGAGACTGGACGTCGGCACCGTTCTCCTGGAGCTGTGTCGCCATGGAATGCGCCACGTGGCCGCCAAACGACCAGCCCAAAAGATGGTAGGGGCCCAGTGGCTGGATCCTCTTCACTTCGGTGAGGTAGTCCCGCGCCATTTCTTCGATCGTGGCGGGGAGAACTCGGCGTCCGTCGAGCCCCCGGGCCTGGAGAGCGTAGACCGGGTACTCGTCCGGGATATGCGCGAGGAGTCGAGAGTAAGCCCACCCGAATCCTCCCGCCGGATGAACGACGAAGAGTGGCGGCCGGCTCCCTGCTGTCCGCAGACCGAGAAGGATCGGATAAGCATCGTCGGTCTCCATGGCCGCAGAAACCTTCCGGGCCAGGCCCACCACGTCAGGCGAAGCGAAGAGGGCTTTCGGCGATAGATCCGCCCCAAGTTCGGTACGGATGCGACTGAGCAGGAGCATGCCTAGGAGCGAATGCCCGCCAAGGTTGAAGAAGTTGTCATCGATAGTGACGTTTGGCAGGCCAAGTACCTCCGCGAACAGCCGGCACAGCACTTTTTCCTGGCGTGAACGGGGCGCCCGGCCCGACGAGGTCAGGTCGTAGCCAGGAGCGGGCAGCGCCCCGCGATCCAGCTTCCCGTTCGGTGTCAACGGGAACGCATCCACCACCACAAACACCGAAGGCACCATGAAACCGGCAAGCCGCTGCACCGCGATCGACCGCAACGCCTCAACCGTGACCGTCCGGCCAGGCACAGCCAGCACATAGGCAGCGATCCGATGATCACCAGGCTGATCCTCCCGAACGACCACCACGGCGCGCTCAACATCGGGGTGACCGGCCAGGACCGCTTCGATCTCACCGAGCTCGATCCGGAAACCCCGCACCTTGACCTGATGGTCGGTGCGGCCCAGATACTCCAGCTCACCACCGTCGTTCCACCGCACCAGGTCACCGGTCCGATACATCCGCGACCCGACAGCACCATACGGATCAGCAACAAACCGCTCCGCTGTCAGCGCCGGACGCCCCAGATACCCGCGCGCCAGACCCGCCCCAGCGATGTACAACTCACCCGCCACCCCAACCGGAACAGGCCGCAAACCACCATCCAGAACATATGCGCGAGTGCGTGCGATGGGGCGCCCGATGGCCGGGGTGCCGACCACCTCGGTGAGCTGCTTGACAGTTGACCAGATGGTGGTTTCGGTCGGGCCGTAAAGGTTCAGAACGGCGCCGGACGTCTTCGTCATCCTTGTAGCCAGAGGAACCGACAGGGCCTCCCCACCCACGAGAATGCGCATGCCGCTCATCACCTGCTGCTGCTCAGCCAGCAGCGGCTGCCAGAACGAAGGCGTGCCCTGCAGCACCGTCACGGCGAACCGGCTGCAGAGCGAGGCGATGACGGCCGGGTCGCGTACGTCGTCCTTTCCTGCGACAACTACGCCTGCCCCGGAGACCAGCGGGAGATAAATCTCCAGCGCCGCGATGTCGAAGGAGACGGTGGTGACGGCCAAAAGACGGTCATCCGAGGTGAGAGGTATCTCCTGCTGCATGGCGGACAGGAAAGCAGCGACTGCGCCGTGAGGGACGACCACGCCCTTGGGCCGGCCGGTGGAGCCTGAGGTGTAGATGACGTAGGCGGGATGCCGCGGGTCCCGTGCCCGGTCGGGGTCGGTGGCCGGGAAGCCGCTGAGGTCCAGCGTGTCGAGGAACACTGACGGCACGCCAGTGACGGGGAGACGACCGCTCGTCGCCGTATCGGTGAGCACACAGGCCGGCGCGGCGTCGTCGAGCATGTACGCCAGCCGCTCGGCCGGGTAGTCCGGATCCAGCGGCAGATAGGCGCCGCCCGCCTTGAGCACCGCCAAGAGCGCCACGACCAGGTCGACGGAACGAGGCAGAGCAATAGCCACGAACCGCTCCGGACCGATGCCCGCAGCGATGAGGCGGTGAGCCAACCGGTTCACACGGACGTTCAACTCCGCATAGGACAACGACTCCTGACCGTCGGCCACCGCTAAGGCGTCGGGCGTGCCAACTGCCTGCGCCTCGAACAACTCCGGGAAGCAGAGTTTTGGGACGTCCTGGGTGGTGTCGTTCCAGTCGACCAGGATCTGCTGCCGTTCCTGCGGAGCAAGGATCTCGATATCCCCGATACGCAGGTCGGGGTCAGCGGCCACGGCTTCAAGGACACGTAGGTAGCGGTCGGCCATGGCTTCGACGGTGGTCCTGTCGAAGAGGTCCGTCGCGTATTCGACGGTCCCCTCGATGGCCTGCGGGTGGTCACCCGCCCCGCGCCGCTCCTCGAACGAGAAGCTCAGGTCGAATCTTTCGATTCCTGTGCTGATGGCTTGGGTGGTGGTGGTGAGGTTTTGGAGGTCCCACTGGGGTGGGGTGTTGTTCTGGAAGGCGAGCAGGATCTGGAACAGCGGGTGGTGAGCGGTGCTGCGCGGTGGGTTGAGTGCGGTCACCAGCTGGTCGAACGGAAGGTCGCCGTGGGTGTAGGCGTGGAGGTTGGTCTCCCTCGTACGTTCCAGCAGCGCGCGGAATGCGGGATTGCCACCGGTGTCATTGCGCAGGACAAGCGTGTTCACGAAGAAACCGACGTGGTCGTCGAGTTGGGAGTCGCCGCGTCCTGCGGTGGGAGTCCCGATCGGAATGTCCGTCCCCGCACCGTGACGCGTCAGCAGCGTTGCCAGAGCAGCCTGCAGGACCATGAACACTGTCGCGTTGCACGCCTGTGCCAGCACTGCGAGCCGACCGGTCAGCTCGGGTGAGAGCCGGATCGGTACCGATCCGCCGCGATGGGTGGGCACGGCGGGGCGCGGGCGGTCGGCCGGCAGGTCGAGCGTTGTCGGCAACTCCGCCAACTGCCCCGTCCAATAGTCGAGCTGCCGGACACGGACCGCGGACGGACTCTCATCCAAACCCAGCAGTCGTTGCTGCCACAGCGCGTAATCGGTGTACTGGACCGGCAGCGGCTCCCACTGCGGCACCCCGCCACCACACCGGGCGTTGTACGCAGCCGAAAGGTCCCGCGACAACGGGGTATTTGACCAGCCGTCAGTCGCGACATGGTGGATGACCAGCACAAGCGTGTGCTCCTCGGGGCTCTCCCGAAACAGCACTGCCCGCAACGGCAGATCCCCCGCAAGGTCGAACGGGGCCCGTGCCGTCTCATCGACCAACGCCGCGAGGCCGCCGGACCCCACATCCACCGCCGGCAACGCGATACGTGCTTCCTCGACCGGCACTACCCGCTGATAAGGACGCCCGTCCACCTCGTAGAACACGGTCCGCAACGGCTGATGACGTCCCATCACATCATTGACCGCATCCTCGAGCGCCCGCTCGTCCAACGGCCCCGCCAACCTCAGTACCTCGGGCTGGTTATAGGTCGCGTTCGGCCCCTCCAGCCGATTCAGGAACCACAGCCGCTGCTGCGCCGGCGACAACGGAACCGGTCCCGAGATCTCCACCGGCTCCAGCACCGGGCGGTCATCGGCACCAGAGCCCAGGCACCCGGCCAACCCGGCCGGGGTGGAGCACTGGAACACCGCACCGACCCCCACCGAGACCCCGAGCACCTCCCGCACCCGGCTCACCAGACGCGTGGCCAGCAGCGAATGCCCGCCCAGCACGAAGAAATCGTCATCAACCCCCACACCCGGCAGCCCCAGAACCTCCGCGAACAACCGGCACAGCACCTCCTCCTGCGGCGTCCGCGGACCACGACCCACACCCGCCGACACCCCCGGCACCGGAAGCGCCCCGCGATCCAGCTTCCCGTTCGGCGTCAACGGGAACGCATCCACCACCACAAACACCGAAGGCACCATGAAACCGGCAAGCCGCTGCACCGCGATCGACCGCAACGCCTCAACCGTGACCGTCCGGCCAGGCACAGCCAGCACATAGGCAGCGATCCGATGATCACCAGGCTGATCCTCCCGAACGACCACCACGGCGCGCTCAACATCGGGGTGACCGGCCAGGACCGCTTCGATCTCACCGAGCTCGATCCGGAAACCCCGCACCTTGACCTGATGGTCGGTGCGGCCCAGATACTCCAGCTCACCACCGTCGTTCCACCGCACCAGGTCACCGGTCCGATACATCCGCGACCCAACAGCACCATACGGATCAGCAACGAATCGGGAGGCGGTGAGCGCCGGCTGTGCGTGGTAGTTGGTGGCCAGTTGGACGCCTGCCAGGTAGAGCTCGCCGGGGATGCCGGGTGGGCACGGGCGCAGTGTGGTGTCCAGGACATACACCCGGGTGTTCCAGGCGGGCTTTCCGATCGGCACCGGGCCGGTGCCGCCCGCGACACAGGTGTGGCGGGTGACATCGACGGCGGCCTCGGTGGGTCCGTAGAGGTTGTGCAGCGGTACGTCGGGCAGGGTCCGGTGGAACTCATGGACGGCTTCGCGGGGCAGTGCCTCACCGCTGCAAAAGACTCGCCGCAGCCCGCCGCAATTGGCGGCGTCGGGTTCGGCGAGGAAGACCAGCAGCAGCGAGGGGACGAAGTGGCAGACTGTGACGCGCTCTTCACGTATGGTGCGAGCCAGGTAGGCGGAGTCCCTGTGGCCGCCCGGTTCGGCGACAACGAGAGCGGCGCCTTCACGCAGTGGCCAGAAGAACTCCCATACCGACACGTCGAAACTCGACGGTGTCTTCTGCAGCACCCGGTCGTGCGGGGCCAGGCCGTACTCGGCCTGCATCCAGCGCAGCCGGTTGTCGATGGCGCTGTGGGGGATGACCACGCCCTTGGGTCGGCCGGTGGAGCCTGAGGTGTAGATGACGTAGGCGGGATGCCGCGGGTCCCGTGCCCGGTCGGGGTCGGTGGCCGGGTAGCCGCTGAGGTCCAGCGTGTCGAGGAGCACTGACGGCACGCCAGTGACGGGGAGACGACCGCTCGTCGCCGTATCGGTGAGCACACAGGCCGGCGCGGCGTCGTCGAGCATGTACGCCAGCCGCTCGGCCGGGTAGTCCGGATCCAGCGGCAGATAGGCGCCGCCCGCCTTGAGCACCGCCAAGAGCGCCACGACCAGGTCGACGGAACGAGGCAGAGCAATAGCCACGAACCGCTCCGCGCCGATGCCGTCGGCGATGAGGCGGTGAGCCAACCGGTTCACACGGACGTTCAACTCCGCATAGGACAACGACTGCCCGCGGAAGACGACAGCGGTGGCATCCGGCGTGCGGGCGGCCTGGATCTCGAATGGGCCGTCGAGAGTCCCCGGCACCATGTCTCGACTGGTGTCGTTCCAGTCGACCAGGATCCGCTGCCGTTCCTGCGGAGCAAGGATCTCGATATCCCCGATACGCAGGTCAGGGTCAGCGGCCACGGCTTCCAGGACACGCTCGAAATGGTTCACGATCCTGAGTACCGTGGTCTGGCTGAAGAGATCCCTCGCGTAGGACAGGTACCCCCCTAGACTGCGGTCGTCGGAGGTGCTTGTACTCGGGTCGTCGAAATAGAAGCTGAGGTCGAATCTTTCGATTCCTGTGCTGATGGCTTGGGTGGTGGTGGTGAGGTTTTGGAGGTCCCACTGGGGTGGGGTGTTGTTCTGGAAGGCGAGCAGGATCTGGAACAGCGGGTGGTGAGCGGTGCTGCGCGGTGGGTTGAGTGCGGTCACCAGCTGGTCGAACGGAAGGTCGCCGTGGGTGTAGGCGTGGAGGTTGGTCTCCCTCGTACGTTCCAGCAGCGCGCGGAATGCGGGATTGCCACCGGTGTCATTGCGCAGGACAAGCGTGTTCACGAAGAAACCGACGTGGTCGTCGAGTTGGGAGTCGCCGCGTCCTGCGGTGGGAGTCCCGATCGGAATGTCCGTCCCCGCACCGTGACGCGTCAGCAGCGTTGCCAGAGCAGCCTGCAGGACCATGAACACTGTCGCGTTGCACGCCTGTGCCAGCACTGCGAGCCGACCGGTCAGCTCGGGTGAGAGCCGGATCGGTACCGATCCGCCGCGATGGGTGGGCACGGCGGGGCGCGGGCGGTCGGCCGGCAGGTCGAGCGTTGTCGGCAACTCCGCCAACTGCCCCGTCCAATAGTCGAGCTGCCGGACACGGACCGCGGACGGACTCTCATCCAAACCCAGCAGTCGTTGCTGCCACAGCGCGTAATCGGTGTACTGGACCGGCAGCGGCTCCCACTGCGGCACCCCGCCACCACACCGGGCGTTGTACGCAGCCGAAAGGTCCCGCGACAACGGGGTATTTGACCAGCCGTCAGTCGCGACATGGTGGATGACCAGCACAAGCGTGTGCTCCTCGGGGCTCTCCCGAAACAGCACTGCCCGCAACGGCAGATCCCCCGCAAGGTCGAACGGGGCCCGTGCCGTCTCATCGACCAACGCCGCGAGGCCGCCGGACCCCACATCCACCGCCGGCAACGCGATACGTGCTTCCTCGACCGGCACTACCCGCTGATAAGGACGCCCGTCCACCTCGTAGAACACGGTCCGCAACGGCTGATGACGTCCCATCACATCATTGACCGCATCCTCGAGCGCCCGCTCGTCCAACGGCCCCGCCAACCTCAGTACCTCGGGCTGGTTATAGGTCGCGTTCGGCCCCTCCAGCCGATTCAGGAACCACAGCCGCTGCTGCGCCGGCGACAACGGAACCGGTCCCGAGATCTCCACCGGCTCCAGCACCGGGCGGTCATCGGCACCAGAGCCCAGGCACCCGGCCAACCCGGCCGGGGTGGAGCACTGGAACACCGCACCGACCCCCACCGAGACCCCAAGCACCTCCCGCACCCGGCTCACCAGACGCGTGGCCAGCAGCGAATGCCCGCCCAGCACGAAGAAATCGTCATCAACCCCCACACCCGGCAGCCCCAGAACCTCCGCGAACAACCGGCACAGCACCTCCTCCTGCGGCGTCCGCGGACCACGACCCACACCCGCCGACACCCCCGGCACCGGAAGCGCCCCGCGATCCAGCTTCCCGTTCGGCGTCAACGGGAACGCATCCACCACCACAAACACCGAAGGCACCATGAAACCCGGAAGAACCCGGGAAAGCCGACTCCGGAGCTCCGCAGAAGAAATCACCCCTCCCGACACCGGCACCACATAGGCGACGAGACGCTTATCCGTCCCGTCCCCCTCTTGCAGAGCCTGGGCAGTCACATGTGCCTGCGCAACGTTGGGCTGGTCGGTCAGGACCGCTTCGATCTCACCGAGCTCGATCCGGAAACCCCGCACCTTGACCTGATGGTCGGTGCGGCCCAGATACTCCAGCTCACCACCGTCGTTCCACCGCACCAGGTCACCGGTCCGATACATCCGCGACCCGACAGCACCATACGGATCAGCAACAAACCGCTCCGCTGTCAGCGCCGGACGCCCCAGATACCCGCGCGCCAGACCCGCCCCAGCGATGTACAACTCACCCGCCACCCCAACCGGAACAGGCCGCAGACCACCATCCAGAACATAGCCGCGGGCATTTCCGAATGGCTTTCCCAAGGGGGCCGTCGGCGGCCAGTGGTCCATCTCGCCCGCCATCGTGTGAAGCGTCATGGCATGGGTCTCGGCGGGGCCGTACACATTATGGATCCTGCGCCCGGAGCGTCGCTGCAGGAACCTGCGTAGTCGGTCGCTCAGGACCAGAGCCTCTCCGCCCTGGAGCAGGTCAGTCAGGTCGGGAAGCTGGAGGTCGAGTTCGTGGGCCGATTCGGCCAAGGCGTCGATGGCGAGGTTCGGAGCGAAGAGTTCGTTGATTCGCTGCTGCTCAAGCCAGATAGCGAGATCTTCCGAGCTTCTGCGTACCTCATCACTGGGAATGACCAGTGCTTTGCCCATGACTAGTGTGGCGAGGATCTCCTGCATGGAGAAGTCGAATCCGATGGCGGTGAACTGAGCGGTTCTGACACCCGGTCCTCCGGGGTACGTCACAGAGTGCTGTACGAGCAGGTTCATGAGCCCTGCCGTGGGCATGACCACAGCCTTGGGCCGGCCGGTGGAGCCTGAGGTGTAGATGACGTAGGCAGCGGTCAGCTGTGAGACGTACGAAGTGCGGTCGGCGTCGATCGGATTCTCCGACGACGCTGCGGTCAGGTCCGCCACCAGCTCGGCGTCATCGAACACGAGGCAGTTGAAGGCCCTCTCAGGCCAGCGGGAGCTGAACTCTTCTGTCGCCAGGACGACGGTCGGCGCGGCGTCGTTGAGCATGTAGCCGATGCGGTCGTCGGGGTATGTCAGGTCGATCGGCAGATAGGCGCCGCCCGCCTTGAGCACCGCCAAGAGCGCCACGACCAGGTCGACGGAACGAGGCAGAGCGACCGCGACGAGTCGCTCCGGGCCGATGCCCGCAGCGATGAGACGGTGAGCCAACCGGTTCGCGCGGGCGTTCAGCTCCGCATAGGACAACGACTCCTGACCGTCGGCCACCGCTAAGGCATCGGGCGTGCGGGCCACTTGGGCTTCGAAGAACTCCGGGAAGCAGAGCTTTGGAACGTCTCGGGTGGTGTCGTTCCAGTCGACCAGGATCCGCTGCCGTTCCTGCGGAGCAAGGATCTCGATATCCCCGATACGCAGGTCAGGATCAGCCGCAACGGCCTCCAGGACACGTAGGTAGCGGTCGGCCATGGCTTCGACGGTGGTCCTGTCGAAGAGGTCCGTCGCGTATTCGACGGTCCCCTCGATGGCCTGCGGGTGGTCACCCGCCCCGCGCCGCTCCTCGAACGAGAAGCTCAGGTCGAACTTCGCCGAGGATGATCCGATGGCTTGGGTGGTGGTGGTGAGGTTTTGGAGGTCCCACTGGGGTGGGGTGTTGTTCTGGAAGGCGAGCAGGATCTGGAACAGCGGGTGGTGAGCGGTGCTGCGCGGTGGGTTGAGTGCGGTCACCAGCTGGTCGAACGGAAGGTCGCCGTGGGTGTAGGCGTGGAGGTTGGTCTCCCTCGTACGTTCCAGCAGCGCGCGGAATGCGGGATTGCCACCGGTGTCATTGCGCAGGACAAGCGTGTTCACGAAGAAACCGACGTGGTCGTCGAGTTGGGAGTCGCCGCGTCCTGCGGTGGGAGTCCCGATCGGAATGTCCGTCCCCGCACCGTGACGCGTCAGCAGCGTTGCCAGAGCAGCCTGCAGGACCATGAACACTGTCGCGTTGCACGCCTGTGCCAGCACTGCGAGCCGACCGGTCAGCTCGGGTGAGAGCCGGATCGGTACCGATCCGCCGCGATGGGTGGGCACGGCGGGGCGCGGGCGGTCGGCCGGCAGGTCGAGCGTTGTCGGCAACTCCGCCAACTGCCCCGTCCAATAGTCGAGCTGCCGGACACGGACCGCGGACGGACTCTCATCCAAACCCAGCAGTCGTTGCTGCCACAGCGCGTAATCGGTGTACTGGACCGGCAGCGGCTCCCACTGCGGCACCCCGCCACCACACCGGGCGTTGTACGCAGCCGAAAGGTCCCGCGACAACGGGGTATTTGACCAGCCGTCAGTCGCGACATGGTGGATGACCAGCACAAGCGTGTGCTCCTCGGGGCTCTCCCGAAACAGCACTGCCCGCAACGGCAGATCCCCCGCAAGGTCGAACGGGGCCCGTGCCGTCTCATCGACCAACGCCGCGAGGCCGCCGGACCCCACATCCACCGCCGGCAACGCGATACGTGCTTCCTCGACCGGCACTACCCGCTGATAAGGACGCCCGTCCACCTCGTAGAACACGGTCCGCAACGGCTGATGACGTCCCATCACATCATTGACCGCATCCTCGAGCGCCCGCTCGTCCAACGGCCCCGCCAACCTCAGTACCTCGGGCTGGTTATAGGTCGCGTTCGGCCCCTCCAGCCGATTCAGGAACCACAGCCGCTGCTGCGCCGGCGACAACGGAACCGGTCCCGAGATCTCCACCGGCTCCAGCACCGGGCGGTCATCGGCACCAGAGCCCAGGCACCCGGCCAACCCGGCCGGGGTGGAGCACTGGAACACCGCACCGACCCCCACCGAGACCCCGAGCACCTCCCGCACCCGGCTCACCAGACGCGTGGCCAGCAGCGAATGCCCGCCCAGCACGAAGAAATCGTCATCAACCCCCACACCCGGCAGCCCCAGAACCTCCGCGAACAACCGGCACAGCACCTCCTCCTGCGGCGTCCGCGGACCACGACCCACACCCGCCGACACCCCCGGCACCGGAAGCGCCCCGCGATCCAGCTTCCCGTTCGGCGTCAACGGGAACGCATCCACCACCACAAACACCGAAGGCACCATGAAACCGGCAAGCCGCTGCACCGCGATCGACCGCAACGCCTCAACCGTGACCGTCCGGCCAGGCACAGCCAGCACATAGGCAGCGATCCGATGATCACCAGGCTGATCCTCCCGAACGACCACCACGGCGCGCTCAACATCGGGGTGACCGGCCAGGACCGCTTCGATCTCACCGAGCTCGATCCGGAAACCCCGCACCTTGACCTGATGGTCGGTGCGGCCCAGATACTCCAGCTCACCACCGTCGTTCCACCGCACCAGGTCACCGGTCCGATACATCCGCGACCCAACAGCACCATACGGATCAGCAACAAACCGCTCCGCTGTCAGCGCCGGACGCCCCAGATACCCGCGCGCCAGACCCGCCCCAGCGATGTACAACTCACCCGCCACCCCAACCGGAACAGGCCGCAAACCACCATCCAGAACATATGCGCGAGTGCGTGCGATGGGGCGCCCGATGGCCGGGGTGCCGACCACCTCGGTGAGCTGCTTGACAGTTGACCAGATGGTGGTTTCGGTCGGGCCGTAAAGGTTCAGAACGGCGCCGGACGTCTTCGTCATCCTTGTAGCCAGAGGAACCGACAGGGCCTCCCCACCCACGAGAATGCGCATGCCGCTCATCACCTGCTGCTGCTCAGCCAGCAGCGGCTGCCAGAACGAAGGCGTGCCCTGCAGCACCGTCACGGCGAACCGGCTGCAGAGCGAGGCGATGACGGCCGGGTCGCGTACGTCGTCCTTTCCTGCGACAACTACGCCTGCCCCGGAGACCAGCGGGAGATAAATCTCCAGCGCCGCGATGTCGAAGGAGACGGTGGTGACGGCCAAAAGACGGTCATCCGAGGTGAGAGGTATCTCCTGCTGCATGGCGGACAGGAAAGCAGCGACTGCGCCGTGAGGGACGACCACGCCCTTGGGCCGGCCGGTGGAGCCTGAGGTGTAGATGACGTAGGCGGGATGCCGCGGGTCCCGTGCCCGGTCGGGGTCGGTGGCCGGGAAGCCGCTGAGGTCCAGCGTGTCGAGGAACACTGACGGCACGCCAGTGACGGGGAGACGACCGCTCGTCGCCGTATCGGTGAGCACACAGGCCGGCGCGGCGTCGTCGAGCATGTACGCCAGCCGCTCGGCCGGGTAGTCCGGATCCAGCGGCAGATAGGCGCCGCCCGCCTTGAGCACCGCCAAGAGCGCCACGACCAGGTCGACGGAACGAGGCAGAGCAATAGCCACGAACCGCTCCGGACCGATGCCCGCAGCGATGAGGCGGTGAGCCAACCGGTTCACACGGACGTTCAACTCCGCATAGGACAACGACTCCTGACCGTCGGCCACCGCTAAGGCGTCGGGCGTGCGGGCCACTTGGGCTTCGAACAACTCCGGCAGAAGGAGTCGCGACTGCTTGCCTGTCGAAGCCATGGAACTCCTCGTGTTCTGCGCTGCGTTGGCCCGGCTACGACGGTGCGCTCCCCCTGCCACAGGGCCTTAACGTGGGTATGAATGCCTGGTCGCGAGTGGGTTACGGCTGTTCCAGAAGATTTGAACAGCGTGCCAGGATGTCGCCCAGTTTTCCCTCCGCACCACCGGCGAGGCGGTGCAGCTCCTCGTCGTACCAGGTCAGCATGGAGTGGAGCTTGGGTTCTGGGATCAATTTTGTGTCACTTCTGATAATGATGGGCATATCAGGCGCACTGTGTACCTTGATATTGAGGCGCGGGCCGATCTGGCGGTAATTGGATGTCCGCTCGATTCGGCCGGGAATAAACGGGCCGGCCAGGTCCGCCGACACGGGATTAACGTCATACGCAGTGAAGTTGAAGAAATGGTCGAAATCAAGTTCTCTGCCGCGCTGCTGCCGAACCAGGTCCGTGATCTCGTCGAAGTCGTAAGAGCCATGCCGGTAAGCTGTAAGGCCGGCCCACTGGACGCGTGCCGCAAACTCTGCGAATGACAGATCTGCCGGACCGGTTTCCAAGACGAGAGGCACGAATTGGTTCATAGAACTCACCACGCCACGCCACTGGCGGTCGAAGCGGTTGCTCGACTGCAGGGTCAGCACGACTTGCGTTTCGCTGGTCGCGGTAGATATCGCCAGGGCGGAGAGGGCCAGAAGTACGCTCTGCGGCGATACCTTTACCCGCCCGGCAGTGATCCCCAGCGCGACGCGAGCGCCTGGGGAGTGGAGGGCGGCCTCGACCCGACCTGGAACGTCCTCCGCAGGCGGCTCGAATGGGAACGTTGTGGCCGGCAGAGCATCCAGCATCCCCTGCCAGTAACCAGTGACTGCCTTCCGTTTCCGACGCCAGCCGTCAGAGCGCTGGGCTAGGGCGAGGGCGGTAGGTTGCGGTGGCTGGTCGGCCAGCCAGTGCACGCCTTCCGAATTGTCCGCCCCCAACATGGCCGACAGCTCAGCGCGGAGCCTGCGGAACCCGAACCCATCGGCAACGATGTGATCGAGAACTATGAGCACGTGAGTCGGCTTGCCTCGATCCGTCAGTACAGCGAAGCGGAAGCCGAACTCGGATTCCCAGTCGAAGCGTCTGGCTGCCAGCTGCCAGGCGATCTCCAGGGCTTCCGCAGATGTGGCACCGGGCTTCTCGATGGACTGCACGTGCACCCTGCGGTGCGGTCGCACGACCTGCCGGGGGCCGGAAGCTGTATCCACAAAGTTGGTGCGCAGCGACTCGTGACGCTCGCTCAGCCTGTTAACGGCTTCTTCCACCTTGTCGAAGCTGCTGAGAGGGGGAGTCGGCAGGGCGGCAACGATGTACGTTTCCGACCAGCGGTCCAGCGGATACGTCTGCAACACCCGCCACACCGACAGCTGGCCGAAGGTCAGGGGGGCCATCGAGTCATCAGTCGTCATGTGTTACCACTCCTCGTAAGCCTGACAGCCGGACGCAGCGAAGTCCGCCCGTGCTGATCACAGACATGGCAGTACCGCCTAACGCGGCGGAGCCATCGCCCCGCCGAGTATGGGAGTCCTATACGACCGAATCCTTGAGGAGGTCCGAGATAACCGCCCGGAGCGCGCCTGCCGTCTCAAAGGTTTCGGAGACGAGCAGGTTGTCCGGAATCGAGAGGTTAAAACCGTCCTCCAGGTCCATTACCAGACTCACCGTGGCGAGCGAGTCGAGCCCCAGATCAGCCAGCAGCGCGTCCTCCGGGACAACTCCGCCGCTCAGCGGCAGATGCTGCCCGAGAATCTCATCGAAGTCACGCGACCACGTCATAGCAGCTTTCCGTCCTCATTAGATATCGGTTTCACTCGACGCAATCAGGCTCTCGGGCAGAAGCGTCACCGTGCGGTCGAGCAGCGTCAGGGCCCCGTTCATCGTCAGTAGTCGGTCGTTGCTGTAGTTCAAGCTCGCCGAGCGCAGATCCCGAAAGTTCCGCTCGATCTGGATCACCGAGTCCTTTTTGTAGCCGGAGAAAAGCCCGGCAACCTCCAGCAGTCGGTCGACAGCGCGAAACGTCATCTCCGACGCGACGACTTTAAGGTTATTGAGATGGATCTGCGTGGATGTACTACTCAGTGATGTCTTGTCCCGTCGACGCACCAGGACCTCATCGCGGACGACACCGAGATACGCTGCGACCAGCTCGATGTCAATCCTGGCGCGCGCGATTCGCTCCGCCATCAGTTCCGAGTGACGGGCCTTGCCGCGAGATCTCACCAAGGTCAGCACATTGGAGAGCGCACCCCGTGCTGTGCCGAGCCATATCGCAGACCAGGCGAGGTGCCCGGCGGGAATCATGCTTTCTATCGCGACCCGCTTGAACTCGCCAGGCTCACCGATAACTTGGTGAGCCGGCACCGAGCCCCCCAGACGCATACCCTGGCTCTCGGTCCCCCGCATCCCTAACGTGTCCCAGGTACCAAAAGACTCCAGGCTCAGCTGCTGCCGGTCGGCATAGAACAGGGTGACACGGTGGTCGGCCGCGTCGGGCGACTCACGCATGGTCACGAGAAAGCCCTCCGCATGAGCTCCGCCGGTGACGATAGGCGTTTCGCGCTCGAATCGCAGGTTTTCGGCATCCCCCTCGACCGCGGCCCGTCCGCTGAGCAGATGGCCGCCCTTACCGGGTTCGCTCGTTATGGAGGCAAGGTAGACCTCACCCGACGCCACTCGTGGCAGCAGCTCATCACGCAAATGCTGCGAACCGAACTGCACGATGCAGTCGATCTGCTGGCAGTGCATCGCCCAGATCATCGCCGTCGAGGAACAGGCTGACGCCAGCATGCCGGCCAAGGCGATCAGGTCACCGAGGTCCCCTCCGCTCCCGCCGTACTCCTGGGGTACAAGCAGGCCCATCAGGCCATTGGCTCGCAGCAGCTGAACGGCCTCGTCCGGAAAACGAGCCGAGCTGTCCGTAGCGGCAGCCTGGGCCCTGAGCACCGGCAGAACTGATCGAGCTTCCCGGTAGGCAGCCGCTATCGCATCGCTTTGAATTTCCGTCACCCCCGTTGACTAAATTCCATGGAACAAGTGTGGCTGAGCCTCGGTTACAGCTGCTGCTCCTGCTCTCGTCCCCGAACTACTGGAACCGTCGTCCTCACGTGGATTACCTGCCCGGACGTGAAGTTCACTCGGTGCCCCTCGAACTACCCAAGGTCAAAAGAGTGTGCCGTCGGCCGCCAGCAGACCTCGGACCGCACCCCGCCAGCTGACGCTCCTGAGTGTTGGCTGAGGCAGTGACAACCTCCATCACGCCATCCAATGACAGACCTTGACTGTATGTCAACTATTTTCTGGTGAGTCCGCACAGGCGTGTGAGCGGCAACTAGGGGCGCTCCACGCGCAATCCGATTGGCCGGCACCGAGACCGCGTTTGAGATCTCACTTGATCATGATCCAGCCGTGCAAGCCGCAGACTCAACCAGCTTCCTGATCAGTGGTTTTACCCTGCGGCCCGTCCGGCCAGCCAGGGCTGAACTCCCTGGTCGGGCAGACCTCAAACGTGATCTGAGGGATGGCACGTCCGCCGCCCCTGGATAGAACTCCCCTCCGGTCGCAACCAGCACTCCAAGCGCCTCTACATTGCCCCAAACCCCCCAATAGGCGACATATTCGGCTCAAGCGATCTTCCATCTAGCCCTGGGGTGAGCTGGACCGATGAGTGACGGTTTGGATTTGATTGTCCGATTCTCATCGGTCCTGCAACGGCCTTGCAGGCAAGCGAATCGTGTGCCTAAGATCGCATGCATGCTGCCGGAGAGGCGAATTGGGGCATCTGATAGGGGTCAGAAACCGAGCCTCTCGTCGTGACGGCCAGCATTCGACTGACGCGGAGAGGCGGAGCCCCATTCGCTTCCCCTGAACCTGTGATCCGCTAATAGCCCTTGCTACTAATTACTCTGATTATGCGTCGAGGTTCCTCGCGTCGCTTGACCCTCGTTCTTTCGCATCATCAATGTGATCATCGGCGCTCAGGGTGAACATGCAGCCGAATTTTCCGTCAGAGCTGCGGAGATTCAATTTCACGAGAGGGTGTAGTGATGCCTGAGTCGCTATTCAAGCAGGGGGCCTCCGCTTCGGCTCCGAATAGTTCTTCGATGCTCGACGAATGCCGCGACGAGCTCATCGCCTCGTTATCGAAGTACTCCGAGCATGGGCCGGTGACCGGTTCCACTTGCTACGTATGGCCGTCCTCGGAGTGCCCGGTCGGCTGTGGGCACTGCAACTATGCGGCCCCAATGTCCCTAAACCGGTTGACCAGATACAGCGTTGCCCGGGATCCGGGGCCTGTGCTCCGACTTATGAACGGCATGGGTCTCTGGAAGGCGGTGCTGTCCGGCGGCGGGGAGCCGATGGTCGAGCCCGAATTCTGCGAGAGGTTCGTCAACGAGATCGACTCGCCGAATCTCGAAGAGATCGAGCTCATCACCAGCGCGCACTTTGCGGCGGACGAAGACGAGACACGTCGGCGTGTGCGCAGCCTGGTCGACGCATGGCGTACTCGTCCCTCGAATCTGGCGCAGGCCAACTTTACTATCCGCATCAGCCTGGACTGGTTCCACGCTCAGCGCATCGGCGTCGAGCCTGCCGCACGAGTCATCCGGCTGCTGGGAGAGGAGGGCCTTCAGGATGTGGGCTGCTATGTCCGATCGGTTCTGCTCGACGGCGACACGACGACTGAGAAGCTCGCCAAGTCTCTAGGCGGGCAGCTCACAGAGATGGACGACTATCAGCGGAAGATCCTCCTCCCGGATGGTCGCACCATTCTTGTGTACTTCAAGAACCTGATCGTCGAAGGCCGAATGAACCAGCGCAAGCTCTCTCGCTTGCCGATCAGCCTGCCCGAGCAGTCTCGGGCCGACGTGTTCGGAAAGCGGTTCGAGAGCAGCCAGGGAAAGAATGTCCCGGCGCGAACCTACAACGGTCCGCAGGTCCGTCACCTTGAGGGGCTCGCATGCCTGATTGAGGACGACGGCAAGGTTCGAATTCTGGAGGGGAACGACCCTCACCGAAGCCCCAACGTCCGTCAGACGGACGGCTGGTCAGAGGCGATCGAGTACCTCTACGCGGATCCGATCACCGTCTATCTTGTCGACAATGGCCCGCAGGACCTGGCGAAGCTGATGGCTGACGCGTTCCCCGACTCGGTCCGAATGGCCGCCGACACCAACCAGCTCTACCACCTGACCGAGCTTCTGCTAGCGGATCCGGATCGCCGGCTGTACGCGACCCTGCGCACCCTGGAG
Source organism: Kitasatospora atroaurantiaca (assembly GCF_007828955.1). Lineage (NCBI taxonomy): Bacteria > Bacillati > Actinomycetota > Actinomycetes > Kitasatosporales > Streptomycetaceae > Kitasatospora > Kitasatospora atroaurantiaca. Next base: position 1,285,503 of record NZ_VIVR01000001.1, read on the forward strand.
CTGCACGTGGCTGAAGGACGGGTCACCGCTGACCAGCAAGTGGTTGATCGGGCCTGGGCGTTGTTCTCGGAGCACGCCAAGCGCGACACAGACGCAGCTGAGCGGGGCTGATGTGCCGGACGACACCCCTCCAAAGGTCGTACTGGTGACCGGTCCTCCTGGCGCCGGAAAGTCGACCGCGCTCCTCGCGCTCGACCGGCAAGACCCGGATCTGACCCGATTCGGAGTGCGGGACTACGGACTTCAGCTGGCCGCGACCGGTCATCCCCTCGGGCTCGAAATGCGCGAAACCCTCTTGCGTCAGGAGCTGTTGTCCAACGAGCTCGTGTTGCTGGAGTTCATGCACTTCCTCGACAACCTGCCGACAGGTGTTCAGGTCGTCGTAGTGGAAGGCTACCCACGAGACCTCCAGCAGTGCGAGGATCTGTTGCGCGCTGTGGCGGGCCGGGGGATTCATGTCACCGGCTTCGTTGTCGTGAACGTCCCAGACGACGTGGCACGTGAGCGTGTTGCGAACCGCCAGCTCTGCACGACCTGCGGGGGGACGACCGACGATCCGACAGCGGCTTCCTGCCCGGACTGCGGAGGAGGCCTCATAAGGCGGCGGGATGACGACACGTCCAAATTCGAGTTGCGCTTGGCGGATTACCACGTCGTGAGCGGTAAGCTCCGCGCCTATTTTGCCGAACGGGAGCTGCTGCGCGAGGTCGACGGCACGCGGCCCTCTCACGAGGTCCGCGAGTCCCTCAGCCAAGTGCTGTCTGCCGAGCACGACACGGAACTGGCTGACGTCAACCGATGATCTGGGTGATCTGGAGGACAGACCGATGGGTTCAAGTACGGACATGATGACCTTAAGGAAATCCGCGCTTGACAAGCTTGCGGACACACATCCCTCAAACCGGGAGCCGCTTGCCGGCTTGGAGGTCAAGCTCGGCGACTACCTGTCGGCTCCGATCCGGCCGAACGAGATCCCACCAGCTCTGGCCCGTGCCGTGTCGGATCTCCTCATCAGGGATGACGACCAGATCGGCCCGGGCGCCGCCCTGGTGACCGGGCTGCTGGAGTTCTTCGAGCTGGAGCGGGCCCGGTCCTTCCACCAGGCGCTCTTCTCGGCCGTCTGGGAGGTCTTCCGCCAGCGGACCGTCGATGGAGATCCCGAGAAAGACTTCCGACTCAAGACGGGAACCATCTCGGACGGCGCCATCCCGATCGAGCTCTACGGCAGCAGCTGGAGCTTCAAAGCATTCCATATCGACCGCGATGCGCTGCTCTTCTCCCACCTGTACGGGCCGGTCGTCGGCTTCACCGGCGGCGAGCTGCATCTGATCGACATCCGCCCGTACATGGGCCGACACTCACTGCGGTTCGACGACGTCTTCGAGTGGTCCGATGAGCCGACGGACGGCTGCAAGCCTGTTCTCCGCTCAGAACACACCCAATCTGCGCTGGCCGAATACGGGAGGACCACCGGATCCATGGGGCCCGATCAGATCGTGTTCGTGAACAACCTTCCCGATACTGGGGTACTTCATGGGGCGACACCGGTCGTGGTGACAGACCCGGAGAGCTTCATCCGGGAGTACCACCGCTGCAGCGTAAAGGACCTTCGACTGTGCTGAGCAGCTTCCCTGGACGACGGACCGCGATCATCGCCACGCTCGGCCCGGTGAGCGAGACACGGTCCTGCCTTGACCGCCTGGTGCAGGCAGGCGTGGATGTCATCCGCCTGAGCATGAGCAACGGCAGCCGTGAGCAGCACGAGGCCTCAGTCCGGAACGTTCGTGAGATCGCGGCGAACGTCGGCCGGCCAGTGCTTGTCCTTGCGGACCTTCAAGCGAGAAAGAACCGACTGGGTGCGTTGCCGGACGGCCGGGCGGAGTGGGCGCCCGGAGAGGTAGTGGTGCTCTCGAGCAAGCCGACCGACGTAACGTCGCACCGCACCTGGACCACGTATCCGTGGCTGCCGGACCGTCTACTCCCAGGCGCTGAGGTCCTGATCGACGACGGCGCTATCGTCCTGACCATCACCGACGCGAGCGCCACCGAGCTGCACTGTGTGGTCGTCCAGGGCGGCTCCGTCACAGCCGGGCGCGGGGTCTCAATCCCTGGGGCTACGACCGTGCCCCCAGGGCTCACTGACAGGGACGCCGATGACCTGCTATTCGCGCGCGCCCTTGGCGTTGACCTGGTCGCACTCTCCTTCGCCTGCTCGGCTGCCGACTACCACGAGGTGCACTCCCTCGCTCCCGACCAGCTCGTTATCGGCAAGGTCGAGCATCCCGACGCCCTCGCCTCTCTCCCCGCGATGGCCGAAGCGTTCGACGGGCTGATGGTCGCGCGTGGCGACCTGGCTGTCGAAATTCCGTTCGAGAACGTCCCGATGGCGCAGAAGCAGATCGTTGCGGAATGTGTCAGCAAGGGAAAGTCATCCATCGTCGCGACCCAACTGCTGCACTCGATGCGCCAGAGCGCACTGCCCACCCGGGCCGAGGTGTCGGACATCGCCAACGCGGTCCTCGATGGCGCGAGCGCACTCATGGTGACTGGTGAGACGGGATTCGGCCTTCACCCAGTCCGCGTGGTGGAGGTCCTGCACCGGGTCATCGTCCGGGCTGAGCGCTACCAGGACGAGACGACCGGAACACCAGTCCGTGCGACCGAGACCAGCCCCCGATACCGACAGACGAACGGAGCGGCGGATGTCTAGCCCCATGGGAGACGAGGCACTGACGCACAGCCGTCTGGGTGACATCCCACCAGAGGCGCGCCTACTGCTGGCACTGGCCCGCCCGCAGCTCACAGTGGCTGAGCAGGGACGGATACACCAGTTCCTATCGCTGAGTGGGCGGGATCTCGATTGGGGGTTCTTCCTCGACCAGGCCTCCCGGCACGGAATTCTTCCGCTCGTCGGACGCAACCTCATCAAGCACCGTCTGATCCACTTAGCGGACGGACGCACGCTCGCGCCGTACCGATGGATCTACTCCTACGCGTACGAGGGAAACCGGCGTCGGAACCTGGCCCTCGGCGACGAGTACGCCAAGGTGATCCGCGGCCTCAACGAAGCCGGCCTCGATTACGCGATCCGCAAAGGTCCGGTGCTCACTGAGGGCATCTACCACAATGTCGGTCTGCGGCGCATGGGCGATCTCGACGTGCTCCTACGTCGAGACTCGCTGCCGGAGTTCGCCTCGGTCATCGAAGGACTGGGCTATCAGCAGGGGCACCTCTCACGGAACGCAGAGCAAGTGGTGCCCTTCGACCGGCGGACCCAGCTGGTCTGGAAGGTCAACCTCACCAACTCGACCCTGCCGTACCTCAAACCCGCCCAGCGTGATGATGTCGAGGTCTTCGTACTCGATCCCTGCTTCAACCTGTTCCAACCGAACTCCGGGATCAAGGCTGAGGCTGATGACTTCTTGGCCGGCGCAGTCGACACCGTGGCCTTCGGGGAGCCCACTCGCAAGCTCGATCCCGTCGACCAGATCATCGACGTGTGCGTTCAGCTGCACGTCGAGGCGACGACGCTGATGTACATAGAGATCGGCAAGGACCTGACGATTCTCAAGTTCCTCGATCTTGTCCTACTGCTGCGGCGACTCTCGGAGGAACAACTGGAGGCTCTGACGACGCGGGTTCGGGGCTTCGGCTGCGGAAACAGCGTCCGCTACGCATTGCACTACGCGTCCCAAGTCTTTCCCGATGACGTCCGGCCGGATCTGATAGCCGAGTTCGAGCCCGCCGACCCGGATCTCCTGGAGATCTACGGTGTGCTCGACGGAAAGCCCGAGCGCTGGGAACAGAGTTTCGCGGCGCGGCTCTTCGACCAGCGGCGATGGGAATCGCTCAAGGCGCACAGTACCGTTCCTGGCCCACGAGCGGTGGTCTGATGAGCTGTGGAACCGGCACGGGGGGGAGGATCTCGATGACGGCCCAGCCAGCGGAGTTACCTTCACGGCGCCGTACCCGGACCGAAGGCAGCCTGACCTCAGCCCGGGCGTTGGTCTCCCTCGTCCACGCCTATCTGCGGCCATATCAACGTGACCTCGCCGTTCTCATGGCACTGCAGTCGGTGCAGACTGTCGCCCTCCTCTATCTGCCCACTCTCAGCGCCGACATCATCGACGGCGGGGTGCTCACCGCTGACACGGGGTACATCCTTCGGCGAGGCGGCCTCATGCTCCTCGTCTCTCTTCTGCAGGTCGTCTGCGCGATCGGCACGGTGAGATACGGGGCCTACGTAGCGATGGCTGTCGGGCGTGACATCAGGGCGGCCATCTTCGACCGGGTGCAGAGCTTCTCCACTCGGGAGGTCGGCCGCTTCGGTACGCCCTCTCTCATCACTCGGACCACCAACGACGTCCAGCAAGTTCAGACACTGGTCTCGGCCACCCTAACCGGGCTCGTCTCAGCTCCGATCACAGCGGTCGGCGGGGTCGTGCTCGCGCTCGGGCAGGATGTGCCGATGGCCGCAGCCCTCGTTGTAGTCATGCCGTTGCTCGGACTGCCCATGCTCCTCATCATCCGCCGCCTGCGACCGCTCTTCAGAAGCATGCAGCGGCAGGTGGACGTGATGAACCGCGTCCTGCGCGAGCAGATCACCGGCATGCGGGTGATCCGTGCGTTTACCAGGGACGCCTTCGAACAGCAGCGGTTCGCCCGTGCCAACGAGGAGCTGACGGAGGTCTCGGCACGAGCCGGGCTGCTGACGACCGCGATGTTTCCGTCGGCAGCAACGCTGGTCAACCTGTTCAGCGTGCTGATGGTCTGGCTGGGGGCCTATCGGATTCACTCCGGCGGCATGCAGATCGGGGCGCTGACAGCCTTCTTGGGATACCTGACACTCATCCTGGTCGCCGTGGTCACTGCCACCTTCATGCTCATGATGGTGCCGCGCGCCGAGGTGTGCGCCGAACGCATCACCGAGGTCCTCGCTACCGAATCCAGTGTCGTGCCGGCGTCGATCCCTGTCGATCGTATGTCGCGGCCTGGGCACCTTGATCTTCGCGACATCCACTTCAGCTATCCCGGGGCGCAGGAGGCCGTATTGCGCGGCGTGGACCTGATCGCTCGGCCGGGCGAGATAACCGCCGTGGTCGGCTCAACTGGAAGCGGGAAGAGCACACTGCTCGGGCTCGTTCCGCGACTGGCCGATGCGACGGCTGGTCAGGTACTCGTGGGCGGGGAGCACGTCCAAAGCCTTGACCGTTCAGCCCTGTCGCGAGCCGTGGGCTTCGTGCCGCAAACCGCTTCCCTGATCGCCGGCACAGTCGCCTCCAATCTCCGTTTCGGGCGCCCCGATGCGTCCGACGAAGATCTCTGGCACGCGCTGGAGGTCGCGCAGGCGAGGGACTTCGTCGAGGCACTTGTCGGCCGCCTTGACGCCGTCGTCTCACAGGGCGGCACCAACTTCTCGGGTGGGCAGCGGCAACGCCTCGCCATCGCACGGGTGCTGGTGCACCGTCCGCGGATCTACCTCCTCGACGATTCGTTCTCGGCGCTCGACTACGCAACCGATGTGAAGTTGCGGGCTGCGTTGGCCGAGGAGGTCACCGATGCTGCGGTAGTCATCGTGGCCCAGCGGGTAGCCACGATCCGGCACGCGGACCGGATCGTGGTCCTGGAATCGGGAGCGGTGGCCGGGACTGGAACACACGAGGAGTTGCTGGTCACTAGTCCGGTGTACCGGGAAATCGTCCTCTCCCAACTAGAAGAGGAGGGAACCGCATGAGGGCCGGACTGCCACAAAAGGAGCAGGCCAACTCAGTGGAGGACGCATCAGAAGCGCCCCGGAGCAAGTTCGCGGCAACCGCCCGGCGGCTGCTGGGCGTGGTCGGCATCCAGCGACCGTTCATCGCGATGCTCACACTCGGGCTGGCGAGCATCACGCTGAACGTAATAGGTCCCCTCCTGCTGGGTCGGGCCACCGATCTGGTCCTGGCCGGTGTGATCGGACGACAAAACCCCGGCATGGACAAGTCGGACGTGATCGACCGTCTGAGGCAGCAGGGGCAGAGCGCTCTCGCCGGCATGCTCCAGTCGACGGGCTTCACCCCAGGGCGGAGCAGTGATCTCGCCGCCGTGAGCACGATCCTGGCCATTGCTCTCGGCGTCTACGGCCTGTCCGGACTGTGCTGGATCCTCCAGGGACGGCAGGCGACCAGAGCTATCCAGCGCTCCGCGTATCGCCTACGGGCAGAAGCAGAGTCGAAACTGGCCAGGCTCCCGCTGTCCTATTTCGATTCGCACAAGCGCGGTGAGGTCCTCAGCAGAATCACGAACGACATCGACAATGTCGTCCAGATGTTGCAGCAGTCGATGAGCCAGCTGAGCAACTCGCTGCTGCTCATCGTCGGCGTCCTGGTGATGATGTTCTGGCTTTCCCCGCTGCTCGCGGTCATCGCGGTGGTGGTCGTGCCGTCAGCGATGGCCGTCACCGCTCTGCTCGGCAGGCGGGCGCAGACCCGCTTCGCCGAACAGTGGAAAGCGACAGGCCAGTTGAACGCCTACGTCGAGGAGCTGTACGACAGCCACGCCCTCGTCAAGGCATTCGACCGCAGCGAGGCGTCGGCTACAGCCTTCCGTGACCACAACGAAGTGCTCTTCAGGTCAGCCTTTCGAGCACAGCTGCTCAGTGGAGCCAGCCAGCCGATGATGAACTTCATCAACAATCTCGGCTATGTGATCGTGGCAGTGGTGGGATGCCTTCGAGTGGTCTCCGGCACCATGTCCATTGGTGACGTGCAGGCGTTCATCCAGTACTCGCGGCAGCTCAGCGGCCCGCTGACCCAAGTGACCAGCCTCGCTGGTGTGGTGCAATCCGGTATCGCGTCGGCGGAGCGTGTCTTCGAGCTGATGGACGCTGCCGAGGAGGTCCCGGACACCGGCCGTCGGCTGCGCCAGGGCACTTCGCAGGGTCTTGTCGCATTCGAATCCGTCTCGTTCGGCTACGAGCCGGACGAGCCTCTCATCGAAGACCTTTCCCTCACAGTCGAGCCCGGGAAGACGGTTGCCATCGTCGGCCCCACGGGTGCCGGCAAGACGACCCTGATCAACCTCCTGCTGCGTTTCTACGACGTCACGGGGGGCCGTATCACACTCGACGGGGTCGACATCCGCAGCTTGTCGCGCAACGCCCTCCGTTCCGAGATCGGCGTGGTGCTTCAGGACGCCTGGCTCTTCACCGGCTCGATCGCCGACAACATCGCATACGGCCGAGAGGGGGCTACCCGTGAGCAGATCGAGGCCGCTGCCCGGTCCGCCCATGCCGACCACCTCATCCGCACACTTCCCAACGGGTACGACACCGTACTTGACAACGACAGCACGGGAGTCAGTGCGGGTGAACGACAGTTGATCACCATCGCCCGGGCCTTCCTGTCCGACCCGGCCATCCTGGTGCTCGACGAGGCGACCAGCTCGGTCGACACGCGAACCGAGTTGCTGGTCCGGCGAGCGATGGCGCAGCTGAGCCGAGGGCGGACGAGCTTCGTCATCGCTCACCGGCTCTCCACGGTTCGCGACGCCGACACCATTGTCGTGATGGAGAACGGAGCCATCGTGGAGCAGGGAACCCACACGGATCTGCTGGCTGCCGACGGTGCATACTCCGTCCTCTATCGGGCGCAGTTCGCGATGCCGACCGTCGAGCTCAACTAAGGACGCGCGGACCACAGCGGTCGCCTTGAGATGAGAGTGCCTATGAGTCACCATCACACCGCCGCCAGGGTGGAGCAGTCTCCGGCGGTCGGCCTGCGCCGGCTACCGCTACACGCCGGAACCCGGCAGTTGGCGGCCGACCGTGCGTTAAGGTCATCGCGTCAGGTTGACACCTCGACGGGCGTCTGGGTTCGCGTCAGCGAGCTGGCGGCCAAGGACCCGCGCCGCGTGGCGGTGGTGACGGGTGCGGAAATGATCACCTACCAGCAGCTGTCCCGACGGGTAGACCAGATCCGAGCGGCCCTCCTCGCGGAGCGGTGCGGGCCTGGCGACCGGATCGCGGTGGCCGGTCCACGGAGTGCGGACACCATCGCGATGTTCCTCGCCATCGAGAGCCTCGGTGCGGCGTATCTGCCGCTAGCTCCAGACTGGCCCGTGGCGCGGGTAGCCGGTGTGCTCAGGCATGCGCAGCCCCGATGCCTACTCCTGAATGGCAGCGACAATGTGTTCGCCTCGACGGTCACTCAGGCAGCAGTCGAGGCTCACGTGCCCGTGGTCGCCGCGCCGGTGATGTGCGGCGACGTAGGACCGCATATTGCTCCGCGTGTCGTCGCTGACAACGAGCCGCGCTACATCATCCACACCTCGGGAACCACCGGGCGCCCCAAGGGAGCGGTCGTCAACCAGCTCGGGCTGATGAACCATCTCTGGTCCATGGTGGCAAGGCTGCGCCTCACGGCTTCCGATAGGGTCGCCTTCACCGCTTCCCCGGCCTATGTCATCTCCATCTGGCAGATGCTTGCAGTGCTACTCGTAGGCGGATCGGTTTCAATCGTTGCGGATGCCGACATGCGGTTCGCCCGGCACCTGGTGGCGAGTGCTGCGCAGACCGAGGTTACTGTGATGGAGTTGGTGCCGACTGTGATCGGGTGGATCGTGCACGAGGCCAGGCGCCGAAGCGCGGCGCCCGCTCTGCCGAGTCTGCGGTGCCTCATCTCGACAGGCGAGAAGCTCGACCCAGGGCTCGCCGGCGGTGTCCTAAGCACACTTCCGCAGGCGGGGTTCTTCAATGCCTATGGTTCAACGGAATGTTCCGATGACGTTGCACTCCACCTTGTCACATCGACGGACCTGGCGGCTCCGCTGCTGCCAGTGGGAATACCCGTCCCCAATGTTGCCTTTTATCTCCTAACTGACGAGGGCGGCACATGGCGTGCAGCCGAACCCGGCGAAACGGGTGAGCTGTGGATCGGTGGGCATGCCGTTGGCGCGGGGTATCTGAATGATCAAGAGCGCACCAGAGACTCGTTCTTCGTAGACGAGTTCGATCCGTCCTCCCGTACCGGTCGCATCTATCGCACAGGCGACATCGCAAAATTTGGCAATGGGATCGCCTACTGTCTAGGCCGAGCTGACAGACAGGTAAAGATCGCTGGTGTCCGCATCGAGCTGGACGAAGTTGAGGCGGCCGTTTCCCGTATCCCTGGCGTACTAAGGTGTGCAGTCGTTGCCGAATACCGTGGCGGTGGCGCACAACTCGTCGCCTACTATAACGCAGAGTCAGAAATTTCCCAAGAGAACATATTCGCACTATTGCACTCCTCCCTGCCGAAGGTGATGATTCCGCGCCACTGGATGCGAATCGACGACCTTCCTCGAAATGACAATGGAAAGGTCGACTATCGTGCGCTCGTCGAGTCTGGCGAGAAAATTTGATGTACCGACAGGGCCACTATTTGAACTTGATTGGGTGATGTCGGAGCCGTTCGCCTGACGACAGCCGCTCAGCCACGGCAGCTGTGGATCGTGATCCGCTCCGCATTTGGGCTGGTCGGCGGGGGTTGGGCCGACTGCGGAGTCGAGGACAGCCACCGCGATCATCGCGAAACAGGCGACGGGACTGGACAAGGGCCAGGTCACCACCTGGAGCAGCTGGCACCGCCTCCCTGGTCACCTACGCCTTCCTCGCCGTCGCCACCGCCATCGAGCACGACATCCCCGTCCCGGCCGAGGACGACCTCATCGCCCTCACCTGCCACGGACTCCGACGCCTGCTCCGCCAGCTGGTCGCGCACCCTGCCGCGACGCCGAGCACGTCCTGCGCTGGTCCGCTTGCCGACGACGTCACCAACACCGCGCACGCTCTCGGGCCAGCGTTCGGTGCTGGCCCTGGAGGCCGACGGGCGCGTCCGCTGGGAGTACCGGCACGGTTGTTGGGGCCACCATCCGCACCGGCACGCCGGCGCCGACCTCTGCCCCCAGGGCGAGCCGCAGGCCTCCTGCGCGGTGAGCCCGGACGGCAGGTTCGTCTGGGCTCACGTCCTGCCGCTGTACAGGCCCGACGACGACTGGCCCTGGGTGCAGGAGGAGTGGGTGGTCCTCGACGCCGCGGACGGCACGGTGCTCGGCCGGGTCCCCCTCGACTACGGGTCGGGGACCTCGAACCACCTCGCCCACCCCGACGGGAAGCACGTGATCCTGAGCACCGGTCAGGGCTCGCAGAGCACCCTCGCCTACCTCGGCCACTGGGACCGCTCCACCTTTCACCGTCCGCGAGATCGGCGACGGCCATCGGCTGCCCACCGACATCCACCCGGACGCCGAGACCTTCCTCAGCGTCCCGCACCGCGGCCGTGCACTCCAACTGCACCGCCTCGACGGCAGCGTGCTGGCCGCCCTGCGGTCCGACGAGCTCGCGACGGCCGTCGGCCCCGAACCGGACTGGAACAGCGCCGCATTCGTCGACGCCCGTACGATCGTGGCCGGGGTCGAGGACTTCCTCCACGGCGACGGCCGTACCGAACACTGGCTGCTGGACGCCAGGACCCTCCACCCACTCGGCCGGATCGACTACCCCCACCCGGTCGGCGAGCACGTCGTCGGCCTCGGCGATGGCACCTGGCTCACCACGGACCCGGACGACGCCACCCTGCGCCGATGGACGGCGCCGGCGGACCTGCTACCCGGCTGACCAAAGTCCGTCAGGACTACTGCTCTCCGGCCTGCCGCCGCGACGCCGCCAAGGTCCCTCGGCCCGGCGCGCCCAACGCGCACCCCGCAGCCGTCCACCGGACGGCCTCCAGTCAGAGATCATTGCGGGACACCCTTAGTGACCTACCGCCACAGGAGTGACTGCGCGGGCGCCGGCCTGTCAGCTACCGCTCGGCGTGCGGCTCGTGCCAGCCGCCGAGCACGACGCCCTCGTGGCCTGCGGCCGGGTAGTGGTTCGCCGGCAGGTTGCAGATTGGTGGTGCACGCCGCACCCCCAGCGCCTCCCCGTCGCCACCCGTACGAGTGAAGTCCGCCCCCAGCCCTTCACCTGTGACGCGCGGCACAGGTAGAAAGGAGTCAGGGCCACACGGGGCCAGCTCATCACCGGAGCTAGCCTAGGATTCCTCGCCTTGGGGCACTTGGCAGATCGAGCTGCAGGTCGCTGACCAGCGAGAACGCATGTGGGGAAATGGTTTGTGTCCCTCTCGGACACATAGTTTGTACATGCTTCCGGTTCGCCGGGCAGCGTGAATCGGCGCCCGTATCAGACCTTCGGTCTGGTGCGGGCGTTTGATGTTTCCCGGCCCGTTCGCCTTCCCAGGTTGGGGGTGTGTCAGCCGATCAGGATCCTCTCTGCTCGTTCTGTGCCGGCAGTGATAGTTCCGCCGGCGGGGTCGTAGGTCAGCGTGGTGCCGCCGCTGCGCAGGTACTCGATCGCGTCGGCCACGGTGGGTGCCAGGCGAGCGTCTGCGCCTTCGCTCTCCAGGCCGCCGACGGTGGCGAGCCGGAGCAACAGGGCTGGCAGGTGCGGCACGACCCGGTCCTCGCGTACGTAGGCGTTGGGCGCCCGGCCGGGCTTGGGTGTGGCGCTGGTGTAGCCGTGCCGACAGCGATAGGCGGCACGGCCGTTGGACCAGCAGGACTCCATCCGCCGCTGGCACAGACCGCACACCAGGAGCCCCGCCAGCAGATAGGTCCGCCCCGGGACGGTCTCCTTGCTCGCGCGGATGCCCTGGGCCGTGACGAAGTCCGCCTCCGTGACCAGCGCCGGGTGCGCCTGTGTGTCGGAGATCGCCCAGTCCTCGGGCTCGTTCCGGCGCATGACCTCGCGGTGGCCGAGCGCGGTGTTGTCCGGGTCGAGGAGGTCGTGGTCGGTGCGCTGGCGGTTCCACACCTGACGGCCCGTATAGCGCGGGTTCGCCAGAATCGCGGCCACCGTCGGCAGCCGCCAACCACCCCCGTCGCGGTGCGGATTGCGCCCCGGATCGGCGGCGGACGGGCACGGGATCCCCGCGTCGTTCAACGCCCTCGTGACCCGGGCGACACTGTGACCTTCCAGGCGCTGCGCGAAGATCCACCGCACCACCGGCGCCGTGTGCGGATCAGTGTCCAGCCGGTTCAGGCGCACCCCGCGGCGGGCCAGAGCGCGGTTCGGATGCAGGCCCGCGTCGACGAGACGGTAGCCATAGGGCGGCCGGCCGCCGAGGTAGCGGCCCTGATCGCGGGTCTGCACGAGCATCGCGGTGCGCACCCGGATCCGGGTGCGGGTGATCTCCCGCTTCGCGATGATCCCCAGCAGGATCATCAGCTCCTCGTGCCCGGCGACCTGCGGGTCGACCACGCCGCCCAGCTCCGGGACCCACAGCTGGACCCCGAAGTGCTCGAACAGCGGGGCCATCGACGCGAACTGGTTGCCGTAGAAGGCCCGTTCGCTGGAGCCGATGATCAGCGCGTCGAACCCGCGCTCCGGATCGGCGAGATCGGCGATCAGCGCCGCCGCCTCCGGCCGGCGCGCCCACGGCAACGCACGGCTGTGACCGATGTCGAAGTACTCCGCCACGACCCGCCCGTGTCCCGACACCACCGCACCGGCCCGCTCCACTGCCACGCCCGCGACGTCGCCGGGTCCTGGTGGTCCTCGGTGGAGACCCGCCCGTAGAACGCGAAGCGCAACTTTCCGGCCGCACGCTCCCCCACCCCGGACCGACCCCGGCTGCGCTCACCCACCCACGCCGTCAAGGCACTTGACCCACCGGCCGCAGCATCACGCGCTGGGCTCTTCACCGCCACGACCATCACCTCCGCAGGCTCAGTGCATTCGCCTCACCTCCGAGCATGACGAGCACAGACAGCACCACCCCAGGATCACTGTGAGCACGAACCCGAACGAGGGATAGTCCGACCAGGCACTCTACGTGTACGACCGCTCTGTGATAGTGCCCGCTTGAACCTGATCGGCCATCAGTTCCTCCGCCAAGGCCCAGAACGCACGCTCGGCCAGCGCGCCTATGGCAGCACCCGGCTTCGGCCGACCTCGAAGTACTGCGCCACGATCCACCCATGCCCCAACACCGCCGTCCCGGCTTGCTCCACCTGCCACGCCCACGACGGTCCCGACTGCGCGCACTCACCCACACCATCAAGGCACTTGGCCAACCGGCCGCGTCAGCGCCATGCACTGTGCTCCCCACCGCCATGGCTATCACCTCCCACGGCCCGCAAGATTCGCCTCGCCACCGAGCATGACGGCCGCAGAGAGCACCAGTTGCATGACGCCAACTCAGGTCACGCTGAGGATGGTCCCTGCTGCTGGGCTGTTGGATGGCCGAAAGGCGAGGCCGGCGCAAACCACAGGACGTACCATGGCCGTCTATCTGCAACTAGAGTCACGGCGGGCATCGGCACGAACTCTGCCCCCAGACCAGGCAAATCGGTACCGGGGGTACAAAGTGATCCGTCGCGCGTCTTCCGGCGCTGACCGTGATGGCGGTTACCACGCGATCAAGGGGTACGCCTTCCAGTTCGACGCTTCGCTGCTACAGATACTCGACAACCACACCGGCAGTGTGGAGATCGAGGGCGCACAGGATATTGGGGTGCGAAACTTCCATATCCAGGTGAAGAACCGTAGCGCTCGCTTCTCACTGCGATCTATCACGAATCCGGTTCTGCAGATGATGGACCAGTTTTCCCAGAACCGTGACGCACGATTCTCGCTCTACTGCCACTTCTTGGACCGTGCGCCTGGCAGTGTAATTATGATCAATCGAGACGAGCTCGATTCACTGCTAGGCGAGAAGTCTTCCCTGTACGAGGAGGACGCCAAGGAGATGTTCACCAAGTCGTTCCAGATCAATTTTGCACCCGACTACCGGACTCAGTTCGAGACGGTACTCAGCCGCCTTACCAAGGTATTGCGCGCTCGCAGTGAGTCCGAGGCAACATACTGGCATGCCGTAATCCACGGGCACCTGCGGGACCTGATCTTCTCTCAGCCGCAGGGTGAGCGGCGGGTGAACCTGCAGCAGCTCATTGATGTGGTGAACGATGCGCGCAGTGCAGTCTTCGAAGCCAGCTACGCCCAGGTTTACGGACACACAAAATACCTCAAACTGCTGCGGGACCAGTACAAGAGCCGAGGCGTCAACGTGCACAATCGACAGCGATTGTTCGTCGTGGAGTGCAGCGTGGGAACACATCTCCAGGATCTGGTGGATGTGGCAGCCCGGATTCGAAGTCGCTACTACGCTGGGCAATCGCCTGCGCCCTACCTTTGCTTCCGTGGTGTAAGGGACCTGGTAGACGTCAAACGTGCACTCTGGGACGCAGATCTCAAGTTCGACGACGGCTTCAACTACGGGGGTGCGCAGTTCAGCGTCGTCGACCTCGTCACACCACCGAGCCGTGGCTTCGGCATCAAGCTCGTCGACTTCGCTCTCCTTCCCGAGGTTACCGTCCTTGCACGATACCGGGAAGTGCACGACTTTTACTTGACAGATCCGGTTTCCGATCCTGACCGCACCGCCAGAACCCAGCACGTCTTCATTGAGCAAGTAGCAGATATCCAGAAGATTCTCGGATAGAGAACGGAGCTTGAAGTGTCCAGTGCAGAGGTAGTGGCTGTATATCCCGATCGAATCAAGATCGCGGTCAATGACATTTCTGAACTCTCCGGCGGTGAGCCTGTGAAGGTCGGCTCCTACCTGCGGGTATTTGACAGCAACGACTGCTCGATCATCGCCATTATCGAGAGCTTCTCAATCGAGCTAAAATCTGCACCGTCCAATGATTCGTTGGACGAAGAGAGCCGACGGCGCGTGTACATCGTGGAGGCGGTTCCGTTGGGATTTCTCGACTCAGACGGAACCTTTGAGCGCGGCGGCGGAAGCATCGCCATTCCACCAAAGTCGGTCGAAGTTGCCACTCAGAAGGACGTCCAGAAGGTCTATGACACCATCCCAAAAGAAAAGCGATTCCTGTTCGCACATCTGGCTCGCGAGCGCCATGTCGAAGTTCCCGTGGACGGCGACAAGTTCTTCAACAGGCACATCGCGATCGTCGGATCAACCGGCTCGGGAAAATCCCACGCCACTGCAAGGATTATTCAGGAAGCCATCGACCTCCGCAACCACGAGAAACACGGTGAGTACCGACTCAACAACAGTCACATCGTAATCTTCGATATCCACAGCGAGTATCAGACCGCCTTCCCGAATGCGAACCGTCTGAATGTCGAGACTCTCACCCTGCCCTACTGGCTACTGAGTTCGGAAGAGCTCCAGGATCTGTTCATCGAGAGCAACGAAGAGCAGTCGCACAATCAGATCGCCGTATTGAAGCGGGGCGTCACCGAGAACCGACGCGAGAACTTCAATGACTCCACGCGTCGTGATCTTGTTCACTACGATTCACCCGTCTACTTCGACATCGACAAGGTGTTGCAGGATATTCGTGACAAGAACGAGGAGATGGTCGATGGATCTCGCAATGGCCAACAAAAGCAAGGCCCTTTGTTCGGCAAGCTGGACAACTTTCTCACCCGCCTGGAAAATCGGCGTCACGATCGGCGGCTCGACTTCCTGCTCGGCGATCGAGCAAGGAAAAGTACGCTCGAGCAGACCTTGCGACAGTTCACCGGATACACACATGGCTCCTCAGCCAACGTTACCGTCATCGACCTCAGCGGCGTCCCCTTCGAGGTACTGAGTATCACGGTCTCTCTTATCTCCCGACTGCTGTTCGACTACGCTTACTACTACAAGAAGACGCATCCTGAGTTGAAGACGGACACTCCTCTGCTAGTGGTGTACGAGGAGGCTCACAAGTACGTTCCGAAGGGCGGACCCGCCAAATACAATGCGGCTCGTGCTGCTATTGAGCGGATCGCCAAGGAGGGCCGCAAGTATGGCATTACGGCGGCCATTGTCAGCCAGCGTCCGTCTGAGATCTCCGAGACAATCTTCTCGCAATGCAGCAATTTTCTGGCGATGCGTCTGACTAACCCGGAGGACCAGAACTACGTAAAGCGGCTAATCCCCGACTCGCTCGGCCCTCTTACCGAGTCGCTGCCGATGCTCTCGTCAGGTGAGGCCCTGCTTCTGGGCGATGCCGTAGTGATGCCCTCACTTGTCCGCTTGGTGGAAGCTGATCCAGTGCCTTCGTCAAGTGACGTGCGCTACCTCCAAGAATGGATCCGCCCCTGGCATGAGGT
This sequence comes from Kitasatospora atroaurantiaca, assembly GCF_007828955.1. NCBI lineage: Bacteria > Bacillati > Actinomycetota > Actinomycetes > Kitasatosporales > Streptomycetaceae > Kitasatospora > Kitasatospora atroaurantiaca. The sequence continues at coordinate 1,301,647 of NZ_VIVR01000001.1, forward strand.
TGACTTTCCTCCGATCATCGATGACTGGGAGCGCTAGCCTCGATCTTGCATGACGGATCGTCAGCTTGAGTGGCGGGCCGTTTCCGCGTGCCTGGGCTGGCTCAAGCAGCGACCGCCCCAGGTGACAATGCGTCAGGTCCGGGGCCACCAGTTAGTTGGCTACGGTCCGGGCCGAGTGTCGGCGGCGGTTGAAGTTACACCGTTCGTTCGCTGGAGGGACGCTCTACCTGCGTTGCTGTTCGATCAGTTGAAGGTAGCGGCTGTACTGGGCGTCGGTGTGCTGCTGGCTGCGGACCAGGTTGCCTTCTTCCATGCGGTACGTGCGGTCTCGGTCGCCGCGGAAGGACAGCCAGTTGAAGCTGGTGGTGACCCACACGTCGTCGAAGACAAGGACCTTGGCGTGTGTGCTCTTCAGTCGGGCGAAGATGAACCTGTCCGGGTAGCGGGCGGCGAGGTTCTCGAGCCTGCGGACGGCCGCCGGATCTGACTTCGTGTCGTTTTCCCCGTAGCCATAGGCGATATGGACGGTGACGTTTCGGGTGAGCCGTTTCTCGAGCTTGCTGATGAATTCGGTAGTGATGATCGCGTTCTTGATCCACGGGGAGATCAGCAGGAGCCGGTGCCGGGCCTGGGTGAGGGCTTCGTCGAGGAGTTCGGGGTGCTCAAAGACACCGATCGCGCGGATCTCCGGCACGGCAGCTACGGCCGGCTCGGCCGACGTGGGCGCGGGATCACCGAACTGGGCGGCGGCTTGCTCGGCCCGCCGTTGGGTGATCTCGTGCAGTGGGACCCGGGCCTCTTCCAGTTCGGGTTCGAGGACAGGCCGCTCGGGTGCCGGATCTACGGTGATGCCAAGGGACTTGGCGCCTCCTCGTCCCAACAGGGCCAGCTCGTGGGCGTGGCTGAACTCTCCGTCCACGACCACGCCGAGCTGGATGTCGGTACGGTCGGCGTCCGCGTATACCAGGACCTTGGCCGGCATCACCCGGCGGGCCTTGGCCTGGAAAACGGCACGCACCTGCAGGACATCCCGGTCAGTAATCCCCCGCTCGCGCAATAGTGCGTTGATATCGGCTGCGGAGACGTCGGCGAGTTCCACCTCACGGTCATGCGCGGCCGGCAGGAGCAGCATGCCGTCGTCCTTGGCCTGATGGCGAGGGATGAGGGTGTGACGGTCGTAGGGCTTTGCCCGCCACAGCAGTTGGTCGTAGACCAAGGGCTGGTCGGCCCTCACTGGGGTGATCGCGGCCAGCTCGCGTGTGGTCTGCTCCCCGCGGGGGGTCAGTCTCAGCGTTCGGCTGCGGGGGTCGGTTGCTGGGCTGGGCAGAGAGTAAGTGAGGTAGTCGGCCGAGAAGTGCTCGGCGACGGTCTGGTTGACCATGCGCTCAGGCAGGCCCAACAGGCCGGTGATCGCAGACTCGGTGGTGACCTTGCCGTTGACCAGGCGGAGCACGAACTCGTCGAGCAGTGGGAGGCGTTTGCGGTCCTGGGCGAGGATATCGGCGGTGACCAGGGCGACGGGCAAGCCGGCGTCGACGATGGCGACGAGCTCAAGGCCGGGGCGGGCGTTGTGGAAACGGACGGCGAGGAGGCTGTCCTGGTTAAAGGTAGGCATCGCGGACCTCGCAGTCTTCTCGGTGACTGGTCATGTAGTCGAGCACGTCGCGCAGGGCTCCGGGCTTGCTGCGGCAGAAGGCGGCGTCGCCGACCACGATCAAGCCGAAGCGGGCGCGCGATAGCGCGACATTGATGCGTCGCCAGTAGGGCTGCCCGAGGAAGCCGAACTCGCCGCGGGTGTTGCTGCGGGTGACCGAGAAGACGGCCAGGTCACATTCACGGCCCTGGACGGCATCGACGGACAAGACCTCGAGGGTGAGGTGTTTGAACTTGACGGAGGCCACGCGTCGGCCAAGCTCCTCCACCTGTCGCCCATAGGGGGCGATGACCAGGACCTCCAGCTTCCGGCCGCCTGGCGCTTTGATCATCTGCTTGTCGAGCGCCTGGTCGATCACTTCCAGGCGGCGGATGGCCAGCTGCGCCTCGACGCGATTGGACAGGCTGGTCTCGGAGGCGCTGCGCTCGGACTCGCGCCGGGTGGGCAGATTCGAAGTGTCGAGCCACAGAACGGGCTTGTTGATCTGGTCATAGCCAGGGAGCGCATGGTCGTTCGGCGACAGGAGCTTCTTGTCGTAGAAGCAGGTGGAGATCATGTTTCCGATGGCTGGTGTCATGCGGTACTGCTCGCGCAACAGGTGCTTGACGGGGTAGGTGGAGTGCCGGGCCAGGTAGTCGAACAGGGTGGTGGTGACAAGTTCGGGGATCAGCTGGTGGTCGGCCATGAGCTTCGGGTCACGCAGGATGTCCTCGTCGATCGGTGGGAGCTGGTTGGTGTCACCGACGAGCACCCACCGCTTAGCCTTTGCCAGGGGCACGAGGGCTTCGGTGGCGGTGGCCTTGGACGCCTCGTCGAAGATGCACAGGTCGAATTCGAGGTCGCGTGCGGCTGGGTGGCCGAGGAACCCGAGCGCGGTGCCGCCGACGATCTGCCGCGTGCGCAGGAACGCGGTGATGAGGTTCTGGTCGGTGCCGATTCGCTGCAGCCACTCGCCCTGCAGGCGAAGCAGTTTCATTAGCTCCTGGCCGATGCCGGCGGATCCGACGAGTACTTCGACCGCGTCGCGGGCTTCGGCGGTGGTCAGGTCTTCGCGCAGAGTGAGTTCGCCCATCAGGAAGCGCTGCGCCTCGGTGTACAGCTCGCGGCGCTGGTCGGTCAGCTGGTCGCGCCGGGCGCGGACAGTAACGATCTCCTCGCCGAGTTCGCGTGCCGTGGTCGTGCGGTCGGGGGCGGGCTGGTTGGTGAGCGTGTCGAGCAGGCTGGTGACGTGAGCGAGGTTGGCGGCGACGGAGGCCAGTTCTTCCAGGAGCAGGGCTGCTTTGAGGTGATGGCCTTCCAGGCCGTTGCGTGCGGCGATGCCGTCAAGGTGCCGCTCGGCGCGCTGTCTCACCCCCTGGGTCCAACGTTTGACTTGCCTGTCCAGCAGAAGCGGCTGTGCGCTCTCGGCGACGCGGGGGTCGTCGGGGCGCCCGAGTCGGACCAGGCCGCTGATGCCGGCTTCCTCCAAGCGCCGAAGCGCGTTGTCGATGGCGATGTGGGTCTGGCTGACGATGAGGATGCGTGCGTTGTGGTTGCGCTTGAGGGTCTGCTCGACGATCTCCGCGATGACGGTGGTCTTGCCCGTGCCGGGAGGCCCTTCGACCAGCAGCAGGTCCTGTGTGCCGAGCGAGTGGGCAACGACCTCGCGCTTGCTCTTGTCGAGGTCAGGGCGAAACCAGGTCGTGACATCGGCCGGTGGGGCCGCGGCGATGGCGGCGGGATTATCGATGATCTCGCGCAGCTGTGGGTTGGCGGTCTGGCCGGCGGCCACGTTCGAGAGGGCGTCGCGTTGGCGGTTCAAGGCGCCCTGGCTGGGCCCGAGGAAGGGTAGGAGTACCCCGCGGGTTGGCAGGACACCGGGCCGGGCGAAGCGGAGCACCAGCTTTTCGTCGGTCTGCGCGGTCACCTCCCCGCGGTCGACGGGCCGACTGTGGGGGTACGCCGCTACCGACCACTCCTCGCCGACGAGGGAGGCGTCGATCGGGACGGCCAGGCGGAACTCGCGGCTGCGACCGGTACCGCTGACCTGGTCGTACTCCAGGGTCTGGCGCCCCCCGGCAGCGACCTCTTCGCGCGCCTCCAACAGCCGCCGCCAACCGGCGAACAGGTCGCCCAGGTTGTGCTCTTGGACAGCCTTGTCTGTCTCCGATCTGACCGCGAGATTTTCCTCGAGGCGATCCAGGAGCAGAGTTAGGCCGTCATAGGCGGGGTCCTCCCCCGGGTCGTCGAAGGTCCAGGTGACCACTGGCCCCAGCAGCACAGCCCGCTCGCGCCGTTTGGCCATCCACTCCGGCGCTCTGGCCTCCGCGGAGACGATCACGCACCGGTCCCTCTGCTCTTCGTCCTCGACCAGCCGTAGGAACCAGGACCGGCCGAATACACGCAGTGTCTGCTTGTCGACCTGCTCGGTCTGCGGGTTGTAGCCGTAGTCGACGTGGACCGCGCCGGATAGGTCCTCAAGGAACTGCGTCTTCGCCTGTTGCCAGTCGGGCTCGGCGCTCTCGGCGTTCTCGGCGTTCTCGGCGGAGGAGGTGATGGCTTGCGCTGCGCGGCGGGTCATCTTCAGCCACAGAAAGTTGGCTTGCCGGGCGGCACGGTTGCCGCAGACCTGCTCTGCCTCCAGCAGCCGCTGTTCGAGGACGGTGGCGTTCGCGGGCCGCTTCTTCGGGTCAAAGTCGATGCAGGAGTGCAGGATCGTCCGAAACTCGGTTGCCAGGTCGAGGTCGTCGAGGACCGGGGCCAGGTCGGGGTAGTCGGCCGCACGGCCGCCCGACAGGAGCTGGATGGCCAGGACCCCGAAGCCGTAGACGTCCCGCACGTATGGGATTGTGTCCGCTTGCTCCGGTGGCGTGTACAGGTTCGAGCGGAACCCGGCCACCGTCTCGTCAGTGATCTCGGCCTTTGAACGGATCTTCGCGATACCGAAGTCCGCAAGCTTTGGGGTGCCGTCTTCGGCCATCAGGACATTGCCCGGCTTGAGGTCGCGGTGCTCGATCTGGTGCGCGTGCGCGTACGCGAGAGCCTGGGCGAGGGGCTTGCCGATGCGGCTGAAGAACGACGGCCATCCCATTGGCCTTCCCGCAGTCAGCTCGTCCTTCAAGCTCCGGTCGACCCACTCCAGCGCGATGAAGTACCGGCCCAGCGTCGGCTCCCAGCCGGAGTCGAGCATGCGCACGATGTTCGGGTGCTGAAGAGCCTTCAGCGACCTGGTCTCGCGCTCCAGGAATATCTCGATGACCTCGTCGTCACGCTGCTTGAGCAGCTTCACAGCGGCAAAGTGCCCGTCCGCGCTACTGGTGTCGACCGCCTTGCGAACCTCAGACTGACCGCCTGCGCGAGCAGCCTGAGGTAGCAGCAGAAAGCGGTTGTTGATCAACGATGCCCCCACGCACCACTCCTTGTTCGGCACCGTCGCCGATGCGGACCACCCGGCGGCCTATCGTGCCAGTCAGGGCGGCAACAGGTATACGAATCGGTCCGAGTGGGCTCGACAGGCTTCGGCGTGAGGAGCGTCGTGGCCGAGATCTCTGCTGGCGCGATCTTGCATGCCTCAGGTGCCCCAGTGCTCCAGATTCTGCTGCCGTTCAGCGCACCGGCCGGTGCCCCGCCGGTCTCAAGGGAGTAACCCCCAGCATCCGTCTGGCAGAGGTTCGGGGGCGCCGGGCCAAGCGGACGGGCCACCACTGACGGGGGTCGTAGCGGTCCCCGCCGGGCCCGCACAGCAGGCGCAGGGTGCCAGAACCCATAGTCCAGCCAGGCTGCCTCTGCCCACAGGACCCGGCGCCCGATCGGCCCAGCCCGGCTGGCTACGCAGGGTGAACAGCAGGCTGTCACCGCGCAGGATCACTTCGGGCAATGGCAGCCCTTGTGGCGCCGCCCGCCCCGTGGGCGGCCACCCGTCCTCCAGCTCCTCCCCGTCGCCACCCGTACGAGTGAAGTCCGCGCCTAGCTCTTCACCTGTGGCGAGCAGCCCAGTAGAAGGAGTCGGAGGCCACGCCAGGAGCAACCCCAGCACCCCCTAGTCAGCCTCAGATTCCGCGCCTTGGGGCGCTGGCGGATCGAGCTGCAGGTCGCTGACCAGCGAGAACGCATGTGGGGAAATGGTTTGTGTCGGGCCTCGGACACACTCTTTCCCCACCGTGCTTGGTTTCCGAGCACCGTGGATCGGCGCCCGTTCCAGGCCTTCGGCCAGGTGCGGGCGTTCGTCGTTCCGCACCGTCCTCAGCTCATCGCTCGGCGACGGGGGTTCAGCCGATCAGGATCCTTTCTGCTCGTTCGGTGTCGGCGATCAGGGTCTTGGCCGCCGGGTCGTAGGCCAGCGTGATGCCGTTGATCCGCAGGTGCTCGACGGCCTCGAAGGCGGTGGGCGGCGAGGTGCTGCTGGGCGGCGATAATGCGACGGTCACTCCGTAGTCGCAAGCAGTGATCTGGAGGACGAGGGCGGGCAGGTGGTCCAGGACCCGGTCTTCGCGCACGTGGGCATTACGCGGCCGCCCGGGTTCGGCGGAGGCGCTGGTGTGGCCGTGCCGACAGCGGTAGCCGGGGCGCTGGTGGGCCCAGTGGGCGTCCATCCGCCGGCCGCACAGGCCGCAACGCAGTAGCCCGGCCAACCGGTACGTGCGTCCCGGTGTTACTTCTCGGGCGGCACGGATGTGCTGGACGGCGACGAAGTCGGCCTCGGTGACCAGCGCCGGGTGCGCCTGGTGTTGGGAGATGGCCCAGGCCTCCGGGGTGTTCCAGCGCATGACGTCGCGGTGGCCGAGCGCGGTGTTCTCCGGGTCGATCAGGTCGTGGTCGGTGCGCTGGCGGTTCCAGACCTGTCGGCCGGTGTAGCGAGGGTTGGCCGGAGCGCCCGCACCGTCGGGACGCTCCACCGTCGGCCGTCGCGATGCGGGTTGCGCTCCGGGTCGGAGGCGGAGGGGCAAGGGATGCCGGAGTCGTTCAACGCTCTGGCGATCCTGGCGATGGCATGCCCGGCGAGACGCTGGGCGAAGATCCAGCGCACGATCGGAGCGGTGTGCGGGTCGATGTCCAAGCGTTGCAAGCGCAGTCCGCGGCGTGCGAAGGCCCGGCTCGGGTGGGGGCCGGCATCGACCAGGCGGTAGCCATAGGGCGGCCGCCCGCCCAGGTACCGCCCCTGGTCGCGGGTCTGGACGAACATGGCGGTGCGCGCCCGGATCCGGGTGCGGGTGATCTCCCGCTTGGCGAGGATCCCGAGGAGGACCATCAGCTCCTCGTGCCCGGCGATCTTCGGGTCGACGACACCGCCCAGCTCGGGCACCCAGAGTGCCACCCCGAGGTGCTCGAACAGCGGGGCCATCACCGTGAACTGGTTGCCATAAAAGGCGCGCTCGCTGGAGCCGATGATGACGGCGTCGAAGCCGCGGTCCGGGTCGGCTAGGTCCGCAACGAGCGCGGCCGCTTCCGGCCGGCGCGCCCACGGCAGCACCCGGCTGTGGCCGATATCGAAGTACTGCGCCACGATCCGCCCGTGCCCGGACACGACCGCCTCGGCCCGCTGCAGCTGCCAGGCCCGGGACGTGGCCGGGTCCTGGTGGTCCTCGGTGGGGACCCGGCCGTAGAACGCGAACCGCAAGCCGCCCGGCTCGGACGGCTTCGCCCGCGACGGCTGCTTGCCGCGCCCACGGACCCAACCGATCAACGCACTTGACTCATCCTCTGCCGACCTTCTCCCCGAAGCCTCACAGCTACGGCCGACACCTTCCGCAGGTCGACGACCCATGTCGCACCTCCGAGCATGGCCACACCGAGGACGCCGTCCTGGGCCGCGAGACCGTCAACCCGGACGAATGACTCCAAAGCTGAATACCCGTCCGGGCCCGTACTCGTCTGGTCGACACTGCGACTCCGGCGACCCTCGCACTGCCGAGGTGTCACAGGCCATGCTGGTCAAGGATCTTCATGAGATTGCGCTTGCGCTTCTGGTCGGCACGAAGAGCCGCGAGATAGTCCGAGAAGTCCGTCTCCGTTTCCAGCGCCCGCTGGCAGGAACGGACTTGCAGCAGGAACCGTGCCATCTCCTGGAGTTGCCGTCGCCAGTGACCTGCTTGAGCGGCGCGATGCTGCGGCGGTACGCCTCCGGCGCCTCCGCTGGCCGACTCTCGCGCACCTGGTCAGCCGAGGTCAGCCACTTCCTAGTACCGGCCCGCCCGGGAGCGGCCTCCCACGCCGCGTCCAGATCACCATCGTCGAAAAGGGCGTCGATCAACACCGGCCCACCCTGCCTATACCGTTTCAAAACGCCGATCAGGCCTGATATCGGCTTCTCATGTGAGCCGTGAGACGGGCTGATCGAGGCGGCGGCGTACTCGTTGACCAGGCCACCGAGCACTCGGCGGCGCCTGACCGCGGTAGCGGGCAGGGTGATGACGTTCGGTTCGTCATCCGGGGCGCGCAGGTCGAGGCTGCGGTGGGCTGTTCCGGTGTGTAGTGCTCGGCGTACTGGCCGAGCACGGCGCACAGGTGGCGTTCGCCAGTGATCAGGAGGCGGTCGGTGCATTCGGCGCGCACGGAGCGTATACACCGTTCCGCGAAGGCATTCGAGCGCGGGCTCTGCGGCGGGCCGGAATCACCGTCGTGCCGTTGCCGGCGAGGACGCCGGCAACGAAGGCGGTGGTGAACTTCGCGTCGCGGTCGCGAATGAGGACCCGGAAGTCGCCGGCTCTATCGCCCAGGCCCATCAGCAGGATCCGGGCGGGCTGGGCCACCCACTCCCCCTGTGGGGTGTGCTGTGACATCGAGGACGTGGACGCGCCTGATCTTGATCTCCATGACGAAGAAGACGTACAGGCGCTGGAGGAAGACAGTGTCCACGTGCATGACGTCGCAGGCGAGAAGCGTGTGAGCCTGCGTATGCCGGAAGGTCCGCCAGCTCTACTGACCGACCCGCTGGGGTGCGGGCGGCAGGCCCAGGCGGCGCAGGACTCGGCGGATCGTGGCTGCGGCGACCCAGTGGCCGAGCTGCCGCAGCTCTCCCTGGATCCTGACGTGGCCCCAGGGTCGGGTTCTCCCTGGCCAGGCGCCTGATGAGCGCGGCGATCTCTTCGGGCAGTGGCGGACGGCCGAGCTTGGCCGGTGGCTCGCCCTTCCAGCGCACCAGATACCGGTGCCAGGACAGCAGCGCCCGGAGTAACGAGCCGATGCCAACGCAGCACCGGCGGCAGCTGGCCGGCCACTGCGGAGAGCACAGCGCGGTCCGCCCAGGACATCTGCGGCCTGTACACCTCGCGACGCAGTACCGAGACTCCGTGGCGGAGGGCGAGGATCTCGGCGTTGTTCAGGCGGAGGAACGGCCCAGCAGGGCCAGCCAGCCCAGCACGCGGCAGGAGATCAAGTAGAGCAGTCGAAGACCAACGACCGGCGGTCCTGCCCAGAACACGCTCGCCCGCAAAATCGCAGCTCAACCGCCGTACCGACAGTAAGGACCCTTCAGGGGTGCTTGGGGGCTATCGTTCGGCCAGCATTCTGCGGATCGCTTCCCGTGCCACTTCATGGAACTCCGTGGGGCTCGTGGACGTGGGGTCGCGGGTGACGGCACTGGCTGCGGCGGAGAGTTCGTCGGCTGCGATGCTGAGAGCGTCGGCGTGTTCGGCCAGCGTGGCCCAGTCGGCTGCGTGGGTGGCTTCGCCGCAGCGACCGATGAGGATGACGGTGTGGGCGTAGGCGTTGGCGAGCTGTTGGGCGGCTGGGGTGAGGTCGGGCTCGCTCATGGTGCTCACCGTAGGCGGCTCAGGCTGATGGCGCAGTCCAGGAGAGGGCGCAGATGCCGGTGGTGCGGGTTTGTCCGACCGGGACGATGAACGTAAGGCAAAGATCAACTTGGGAGGCTCAGTCATAGCTGGTCTCGTCCGTAAGAGCTTGGATACGCCCGAAGAAGTCCGCCCATTCGAAGAGGGCAAGGGCGAGCTCGCTCTCGTCAACCTCGATGCGGGGCCTGTGGGCCGGGCGGTATTCGAACCTGGTTGGCAGTGGTCCAAGCACGTCAAGCCGATCACCAAGACCGAGAGTTGTCAGGCCGCCCACATGGGCTACTTCATCTCCGGCCGCATGAAGATCGTCATGGATGACGGCGAGGAAATGGAGTACGGACCGGGAGATTTCGTGATCTGTCCGCCCGGCCACGATGGCTGGATCGTCGGCGATGAGCCGTGTGTCGTCATCGACTGGCGGGGCTTCGCGGACTACGCCAAGCGATAGGAGATCGAGGTCCGGATAGCGGTTTCCGCTGGTCGGGGGTGGGGTGAGCGGTGGGGGCCGCCGACACGGACGGGTTCCGTGCCCAGCGCAATCGCAAAGAAGAGCACGGCTCGGAAGACGACTGCCAAGAAGGCTGCACCGAAACGACCGGAGCAGCCCGTACGAGGCGGTCACGGTGAGAGATCGGCAGGCACCTGACACCGCCGGCATCCGCCGAGCCACCTCAGCGCGATGGTCGTACGGTCGAGATGAGGCATGATCCGACGGAGGCCGCCATGGCGAGATACAGATGGAGAGTGCGCATGCTCTCGGCAGAGGGCATCGAAACGGTCACACAGCCAGCTCTGCCGTACACCGACTATTTCGATGGGTCCGCTCAGGAGTACGCCGACTTCCTGGTCGACAGGGCTCTGAAGCAAGGCCAGGACGATGCGGGGCCGATGCGTGCCGTGCGTGTTGTTGCCGATGTCTGGGAGCCGGACGGCCAGGGAAGCCCCGAGGGGCACGCTGGGTGGCCGCAGTAGCAGGCCGCTGGCGGGGGAGGCGCCAAGGAGGTTTCCATGCCGGAATACACGTGGCTCCTGTACGTGACTGATCAGCACGGCCGCAGGAGTGGCCAGGATGGCAATCCTGTGCCCTACCCGTTCCGTAGTGAAGACAGTGCTCAGGATGTCGCCCGCAACCTCCGCGACTACTTTGCGAGGACACTGAGCGATCATTCCCCGAAGAAGATCGAGGTGGAGGTCTGGGAGGGAAGGCAGGCCGTGCAGGAGCCTCACGCGAGAGCAGATTGGCCATAACCGACGCTCGTGCGCCTGGGACTGAGCAAGCGCTCGGCGCCATCGCCTACCGCGCCCCGGGTGGCGGTCTCATGGTCTGGCTCTGACAATCGGGTGATGGCAGATCTTCAGGCGGACCCCGCAACAGTGCATCTGGTCCATGCGGCGGACCACGTCAATCCCGGCGTCACGGCCGAGCAGTCGGTGAAGGGCAGTGTCCGTATCGACGAGCGCGGGTGGGTGCACGTCGAGCGCGCTGGCGGGGGGCGGGTGTCCTTCCCGCCGCATGCGGTGGCGCGTGTGGAATGGGACAAGCCAGGCGCGTGAACGACACAGCTCGCCGAGCAGCTCGCGAACCCCGGCCCTACGGTCGAGGAGGGGCACCCCGCCGGAGGACGAGATGGCGAAGTACAGATCGCGTGTGCGCGTGTTGTCGACAGAGGACGTGGAGATCACCACGCGGCATGGTGAGCACGCTGAGGGCGATTTCGATGGGTCCGCGCAGGCGTATGCCGAGTTCCTGGCCGACATGGCCGTGAGGCAGGGCAGGGACGATCCGGGACCGATGCGCCCTGCGCATGTTGTCGTTGATGTCTGGGAGGCGGACGGGTCGGAGAGCGCCGCTGCGGGGCACGCTGAGTGGCCGCCGTAGCTCGACGAGTTCCCCGACCGGGTGAGCGCGCCACCGCGCAAACCCAAGGAGGACGCCCCGTGGGGCGAGCAGCTCGCCTGGCGTTGATGGGGCTCGTTGAAAAATCCCCACCCCATGCTCAGGGATGATCAGACCTGCTCGCCTGGATTCCCCACCCTCCCCACGCCACTTCCTCTCGCCTTCCATCGCTGCCGTGCTGCCGTGCTGCCGTGCTGCCGTGCTGCCGTGCTGCCGTGCTGCCGGGTCCAACGGTGCGGCCGGCCCCGAGGTCGCGGAGCTTCGGGCTGCGATCGAGGACGTGTTCGCACTGGCGTGGGACGAAGGCGTCTGTCGGAAAGAAGATGGTCCATGTTCGTCTGCCGTGTCGATCTGCGGCTGCGCTGTTCGACCTGGGGTGGAGAGGGCCGAGAGGCGACCCCCGATCAAGGAGACGGAAGATGGCGAAGTACATGCTGATCATGCGAGGCACGGACGAGTCCGTCGCGAAGATGATGGAGACGCCTTTCGAGGAGATGCTCGAGACGGTGGGCCGGTTCAACGAGGAGCTGATCCGGGCGGGCGTGCTCGTCGCCGCCGAGGGCCTGGACGACCCGTCCCAGGGCGTGGTGGTCGACTTCAGCGGGGAGACCCCGGTGGTCACCGACGGCCCCTACGGCGAGACGAAGGAACTGTTCGGCGGCTTCTACGTGATCGACGTCGCGTCAAAGGAGGAAGCGGTCGAGTGGGCCAAGCGACTCCCGGCCTTCCCCGGCTCGAAGTGCGAGATCCGTCGTGTGCCGGGCATCGAGGAGTTCCCGCAGGACAACGAGTGGATCATCAAGGAGCGCGCGTGGCGCGAGCAGACCGGCCAGATCTGACGCCCGCGGCCGCCGGCGGCCCGCCGAGCGCCGAGTCGGCGCGGCGGGCCGTCGAGGCGGTCTGGCGGGCCGAGTCGGCACGGATCGTCGGTGCGCTGGCCCGCTATACCGGGGACTTCGCGCTCGCTGAGGATGTCGCGCAGGAGGCGCTGGCGGAGGCACTGGTCACCTGGTCGCGCGACGGTGCGCCGACCAGCCCGGTGGGCTGGCTGCTGGCGACCGCGCGGCGGCGGGCCATCGACGCCTTCCGTCGCAAGTCGGCACTCGACGAGCGGTACGCCATACTGGCGGGCCAGCTGGTCGAGGGCGAGTTCAGCTCGGGCGCGGTGGCCGCGCCCGGCCGGCCGGACGACCTGCCGTGGGATCCCGACCGGGTCGACGACGATGTCCTCGCGCTGATGTTCACGTCCTGCCATCCGGTGCTCGCGCCTGAGGCTCGGGTGGCGCTCACGCTGCGCGTGGTGGGCGGCCTGTCCAGTGAGGAGATCGCCCGGGCGTTCCTCGTGCCAGTGCCGACCGTCCAGGCCCGGATCACCCGGGCGAAGAAGACGCTTGCCGCGGCGCACGTGCCGTTCGAGCTGCCGCCGTCCGAGGAGCGGCCAGGACGGCTCGGCGGGGTCCTGAGCGTTCTGTACGTGATCTTCACGGAGGGCTCGACGGCGACGACCGGCGACCGGCTGCTGCGCCCTGATCTCGCGTACGAGGCTCTTCGGTTGGCCCGGATGCTGTCCGCCCTGCTGTCCGGTGAGCCGGAGGTGTACGGGCTGCTCGCGCTGTTCGAGCTCACCGCCGCGCGCTTTCCGGCACGTACCGGGCCCGATGGGGAGGCGGTGCTCCTGGAGGATCAGGACCGGCGCCTGTGGGACCGGTCGGCGATTCGTCGTGGTCTGGCGGCGCTCGGCCGGGCCTCGGCCGTCGGGCGGGGCCTTGGACCGTACGGCCTGCAGGCTGCAATCGCCGCCTGCCACGCGACGGCGCCCTCGGTGCAGGAGACCGACTGGGAGCGTGTCGTGCTCCTGTATGAGGCGCTCGGCCGCGTGGCTCCCTCCCCCGTCGTCGAGCTCAACCGGGCCGTGGCCGTCGCGATGGCGAGCGGACCGCAACAGGCGCTGTCCATGGTCGACAAACTGGTCGCCTCCGGCCGCCTGTCGGGGTCGTACCTGCTCCCGAGCGTGCGCGGCGAACTGCTGGTCCGGCTCGGCCGGACCGCCGAGGCCCGGGCCGAGCTGGAGCTCGCCGCCCGGCTGTGCCGCAACGTCCGTGAGCGGTCCGTGCTGCTGCGCAAGGCGGCTGTGTTGGAGTGATGTCCACCCGCCTAGTGCAGCCGTCTCGCCTGCACCTCGGTCGGCCGGTCGATCAACAGTGCGATGGTGGCCGATTGGGAGCCGGCCATCGGCCCGCTGTAGTCGGGTGTGGCCTGGGCGGAGGCCCACCCCGCCCGGGTCGGCTACCCGGACCGCGCCGCTCGGCCACCAGAGCGCCGCCCGCGCCATCCCACCAGGCGTGGCCTCCTCGCCATCCCCTGAGCGGACGGCGAGGCAGACGTCCGGCGTCCTGGAGTCAGCGTTCCCAGGCGGTGGTGAGGGCGGCGACCGGGTCGGTTTCGGCCGGGGCGCAAGGCCACCAATCGCCGTTCTCGTGCCGGTACGGGTACCAGCGGCCGTCCGGGCCGAGGCGGAGTTGGAGGCCGGTGTCGCCGAGGGTGAGGCGGTTGCGCCAGGCCCGCAGCGGTGTTGAGCCTTTCTCGGGGGCCATGTCCGCCAGCGCCTCGGCCACCGCCGTGCGGGCCGAGGCCATGACGGCCGGGTCGGCGGGGCCGGGTTCCTCGGCGACGGCCATCCCGACCGCGCCGCCGTGGCGCCAGGCTCGGGTGAGCCGGGCAAGCTCCATGGGGCGCAGTCCGGTACCGGCCTGCAGTGCGTGGAACCATCCGGGGTCGCGTTGGGTGGCGGTGAGGCGTACCGCGTCCTGGCGCTGGGCCAGCGCCAGCCAGGAGTGGTCTCCGGTGAGGAGCCTTCGGGCGCGGGCGGCTGTGTCGGCGGAGAGGCGTTCGAGATCGGCGCGGGTGAGCCCGGAGTCGGCGGGGGGATCGACCGGCAGCCGGGGTTCCACAGGTCTCGCCGCGGACCGGACCTCGGGGAGGCGCGGCCCCGGCAGGCTGGGCGGCGCCTCCGCCCAGCGCGCGTACGCGGCAGCGGCCGGGACCCCGGCCGGGACCTGCTGAGCGGTCGGCAGCTCGCTCGCCCGCCGCTCCCGAAGTGCGGCGAAGACCTGCTCGCGGTCGCGTCCGCGCAGGGCGAAGAGCACGAAGGGATCGTCGTCGATACGCGCGGCGATCGCGTAGCACAGCGCGGCGGCGTGCTTGCACGGGTAACCCCAGTCGGGGCAGGAGCACTCGGGGTCGAGCTCGGCGGACCCGGGCAGCAGGGGGACGCCCGCGCTGCGCGCGTCCTCGACGAGCTCCACGGGCATCTCGCCGTCCAGCAGCGCGGCCACATGCCCGGCCCGCGCGGCGATCGCGGCGAGCAGGGTGTCCCACTGACCGTCCGTCAGTACGGGAACGTGCACGGAAGAGCGGTACGGCTTGGGACGGCTGCCCTGCACCGGGGCCTTCATCTGCCCGGGTGCGACCACGACCGCGCCGACCATGCCCTTGCGGGCGTAGGTGCGGCCTCGGGCCAGGCGGCCGGAGTCCAAGGTGGAGTCCTCCAGCGCGGTCACCCACGCCTGGCCCCACCAGGTGGCCGCGAACGCGCGGGCGCCGCGGGTGGGTGCTCGGCGGGCCGACGTCATGGCTGCCTCCTCAAGGTCACCAGTTCGGCCAGGTCATCGTCGCCGAGCTCGGTCAGCGCCACCTCGTCGGAGCCGACCACGGCCTCGGCCAGAGCGCGCTTGCCCTCCAGCAGCCGGGCCACCTTGTCCTCCACGGTGCCCTCGGCAACCAGCTTGTGGACCTGCACCGGACGGTCCTGTCCGATCCGGTAGGCGCGGTCGGTGGCCTGGTCCTCGACCGCCGGGTTCCACCAGCGGTCGTAGTGCACCACATGGGTCGCGCGGGTGAGGTTGAGCCCGGTACCGGCCGCCTTGAGCGACAGCAGGAAGACCGGGTTCTCGCCGGCCTGGAACGCGGCCACCATCTCCTCGCGCCGGGCCACCGGGGTACCGCCGTGCAGGTACAGCGGCGTCATCCCGCGGTCCGTCAGGTGGCGTTCGATCAGCATCGCCATCTGCGTGTACTGGGTGAAGACCAGTACCGACTCGCCCTCGGCGAGGATCGTGTCGAGCAGTTCGTCGAGGATGTCCAGCTTGCCGGAGCGCCCGTTGAGCGGTCCGGCCTGGCGCAGGTACTGCGCGGGATGGTTGCAGATCTGCTTTAGTCCGGTGAGCAGCTTGAGCACCAGGCCGCGGCGCGCGATGCCTTCGCTCTCGCGGATGCGCTCCATGGTCTCGCGCACCATGGCCTCGTACAGCGAGGCCTGTTCGGTGCTGAGCTGGACGATCCGCTCGGTCTCGGTCTTCGCCGGCAGCTCGGGGGCGATGCCGGGGTCGGTCTTCTTGCGGCGCAGCAGG
The DNA here is from genome assembly GCF_007828955.1 of Kitasatospora atroaurantiaca. Lineage (NCBI taxonomy): Bacteria > Bacillati > Actinomycetota > Actinomycetes > Kitasatosporales > Streptomycetaceae > Kitasatospora > Kitasatospora atroaurantiaca. The sequence continues at coordinate 1,317,376 of NZ_VIVR01000001.1, forward strand.
AAGGGCCGCACCAGGCGGGAGAGCCGCTCAGCTGCTCCTGCGTCCTCGCCGGACTCCACCGGCCGTGCGTGGCGTTCGCGGAAAGCCGGCAGCGAGCCGAGCAGCCCCGGCGTGGTCCAGTCCAGCAGCGCCCACAGCTCGGAGAGGTTGTTCTCGACCGGGGTACCGGTGAGCGCGACGCGGGCTCTGGTCGGCAGGGCGCGCAGTTGGCGGGCGGTGGTGCTGTAGGGGTTCTTGACGTGCTGGGCCTCGTCGGCGGCGACCAGGGACCAGTCGGCCGCGGCCAGCCGTTCCCGGTCCCGGCGCAGCACCCCGTACGTCACCAGCACGATCTCGCCGCCGGCCAGGTCCTCCAGGTGCCGTCCGCCGCCGTAGTACCGGCGCACGGGGGTGCCGGGTGCGAACTTCTCGGCCTCGCGTTGCCAGTTGCCGAGCAGGGAGGCCGGGCAGACCACCAGGGTAGGTCCGGCCGTCCCCGGGTCGGCCTGGCGGTGCAGGTGCAGGGCGAGGAGGGTGATGGTCTTGCCGAGCCCCATGTCATCGGCGAGGCAGCCGCCCAGCCCGATCTCGCACATCTGCGCAAGCCAGGCCAGACCCCGGCGCTGGTAGTCGCGCAACGTGGCCCTGAGTGCGGGTGGCTGCGCGACCGGCGCCCTGGACTCGGGGTCGCGGATTCGGGCCACCAGCTCGCCCAGCGCGCCGACCGCCGCGCAGGGAACGGGCTCGCCCTCGTGCTCGACTTCCCCGGTCAGGGCGGCGGTGAGCGCATCCATCGGGCTGAGCGGTTCCATCCGCCGGCGCTTCGCGCGGGCCACCAGGCGCGGATCGGCGACCACCCACTGGTCGCGCAGCCGGATCAGCGGACGGCGCGCCTCGGCCAGGGCGTCCATCTCGGCCTCGGTCAACTCCTCGCCACCCAGCGAGATCTGCCAGCTGAACTCGAGCAGCGAGTCCGCGTCGAGCAGACCGCCGACCGTGCTGCCCGGGGCGGTGTGCTGCCCGATCACCGCCTGCGCGGTGAGTGCCTTCACCAGCTCGCGCGGCCAGTGCACGGCGATGCCGACCGCGCCCAGCGTGTCGGTGGCATCGCCCAGCAGCTCAAGCGCCTCGTCGTCGGTCAACCGCAACTGGTCGGGAGCGGCGTCCCGGAGCAGCCGGCCCAGCGGCTCCCAGGCGCGGGCGCCGCGCCGCAGCGCCAGCAGCATCTCGGTCTCGGCGCGCGGGCCGAGCAGCCGCTGGGCCGCCGAAGGATCGGCCCATGCCTGGCCCGCTTCGACCACCAGGGCGGGGTCCTGTGCGGTGTGGAGCTGGAGCACGGCACGGAACTGCTTTCGGCGGCCCTCGGGTGGGTCCACCCGGAGCGACACAGAGACATCGGCGGCGAGCGAGGCCTCCAGCTCCTCGGCCCAGGAGCGCAGTTGGGGCAGCGGGCGGACTTCCCGCCAGACATAGGGGAGTTCACCGACCGCGAGCGGCGCGGCAGGCGTGCGGGCCAGCGTGTCGGCCACCGCGTCGCAGAATGCCCGCAGCATCGGGGCCGGCTCGGCGATGCGCAGCGGCGCGGGCCCCGGCTGCGGCAGACAGTGGGCGTGCGGGGGGAAGGATGCGACCAACTCGTCTAGGGCCCGGCGGTGCCCGGCCTCATACGGTCCGGCCCGCCACGTGTCGTACCCCTCGGAGCTGAGCCCCGGATAGAGGCGGCCATCGCCGAGCAGTGCCAGGGCGAAACGCGCGGCGCCCGCCCACGCGCCGACGGAGGGGTGACGGTGACCGGGGTCGGCGGTCAGCAGCGCGGGCAGCGCCACGGCGACCTCGACCGCGAAGCCCGGGACGGCACGGCGGCGCACCGAACGCCCATGCGGCAGTACCAGCTCGACCGAGCGTGCGTCGACGCCGACCGCGGGCCGCGACGCCGCAGCGGCCTGGGCGCCGGCGGGCCGCCACAGGAACAACCGTCCATGACGGGCCACTTCCTCGGGCAGGAAGACGGCGGCCCAACCACCATCGAACAGCCCTGTAGTCCACGAGACAGCCTCCGGAGGTGCCAGCGGCGGCAGGGCTCGTTGCCTCGGCACCTTGACTGTCACTCGGGCCATACCGGGCACGTTCCTCCCGCTCTGCGCTATGTCCGAACATCCTGACGGCTGAGCCGACGCCATGACAAACCACGCTTGTGGCCCCCTGAACACCGTCGCCTCCCGCCGCGAGCCCTCCTCCCGTGGCTGATACAACCGCCGCCAGGAAGTGAGGCCAATTGCCGGGTGGTCAGCGACCCGTCCAGCCCACTCGAACGGGTGAAACCGAGCTGCCCCCATTGCCCGTCGCCTGCCACGCGGGCACCATGCCTGTAGTGGGACTGTGGCTGGCCGCAACGAGTCCGCTATGGCAGTGCCCGTTGCCCGCGCAGCAGCGGCATGTGCGCATGGGTCAACACAGCTCGGACACACTCTTATCCCACGGTGCTCGGTTTCCGGGCAGCGTGGATCGGCGCCCGTTCCCGGCCTTCGGCCGGGTGCGGGCGTTCGTCGTTCCGCAGCGTCCTCAGCTCATCGTTTCGTCTGGGCGGGCTGTCAGCCGATCAGAATCCTTTCTGCTTGTTCGGTGTCGGCGGTCAGGGTCCTGCCCACCGGGTCGTAGGTCAGCGTGAGGGCGCTGGCGCGTAGCTGCTCGACGGCGCCGGAGGCAGAAGCCACCTGGCCGCTGCCCGGCGATGCGGGCGTCGCGTCCGGGTCGTGGGAGCCAATCGCGAGCCGGAGGAGAAGAGCGGGCAGGTGGGCCAGGACCCGGTCCTCGCGAAGGTAGGCATTGCGTGGTCGGCCTCGATCGGCGGTGGCACTGGTGTGACCATGCCGGCAGCGGTAGCGGGGGCGCTCATGCGCCCAGTGGGAGTCCATACGCCGACCGCACAGACCGCAACGCAGGATTCCGGCCAGTTGGTAGGTGCGGCCCGGCGCGGTCTCGCGGGCGGCGCGGATGTGCTGGATGGCGACGAAGTCGGCCTCGGTCACCAGCGCGGGGTGTTCCTGGTGGCTGGAGATGGCCCAGTCCTCGGGCCTGTTCCAGCGCATGACGTCCCGGGTGCCGAGGGTGGTGTTGTCCGGGTTGATCAGCTCATGGTCGGTGCGCTGGCGATTCCAGACCTGACGGCCGGCGTAACGGGGGTTTGCCAGCACAGACCGCACCGTGGTCACATTCCACCGCTCGCCGCTCCGGTGAGGGTGCGGTCGCGATCGGCAGCCGAAGGGCCCGGGATGGCCGTGTCGTTGAGGGCCCTGGCGATCCGGGCGATGCTGTGGCCTCCCAGGCGCTGAATGAAGATCCACCTCACGATCGGCCCGCACTCCGGGTCGACATCCAGACGCCGGATGCGCACCCCACGCAGAGCCCATGCCCGGTTCGGGTGGGGCCCCGCGTCGACCAGCCGATACCCGTACGGTGGCCGTCCCCCCAGATAGCGACCCTGGTCGCGTGCCTGAACCGTCATGGCGGAGCGGACCCGTATCCGAGCGCGAGTGACCTCGCGCTTGGCGAGGATGCCCAGCAGGACCATCAGTTCCTCGTGGCCGGCGATCGCCGGATCGGCCGCGCCGCCCAGTTCCGGGATCAACACGGCAACCCCGTAGTGCTCGAACAGCGGGGCTATGACAGTGAACTGGTTGCCGTGGAAGGCGCGTTCGCTGGAGCCGATGACGATGGCGTCGAAACCCCGGTCCGGATCGGTGAGGGCTGCGAGGAGCGCGGCGGCCTCGGGCCAGCGGGCCCAGGGCAGGGAGCGGCTGTGGCCGACATCGAAGAACTCCGTGACAACCCGGCCGTGGCCGGAGACCAGGGACTCGGCGCGTAGCAGCTGCCAGGCACGCGAGGTGGCGGGGTCCTGCTGGTCCTCGGTGGAGACCCGGCCGTAGAACGCGAACCGCAGCCCACTCAATTCGCGTGTCATCGCCTGGTCCAACCCGCCGCTCTCGCGGATCCACGAAGCCAGACCGCCTGACGCGCCATCCGAAGTGGCGGGCACATCTCCGCTCGTTGTAGGGCTGATCGCCACGGCTGGCACCTCCTCCCCTGGGCTTCTCGTTGGACGTCGCACACCCGAGCATGACCACAGCAATGCCACGCTGCGAGGATCACCTGGATCTATCAGCATGAAAGGGTGAAATTCGACCAGAAACGCTGCGTGATGGAGTTCTTCGGTCTCACCGTCGGGTGCCACGGCGAACACCGCCCGAGACGGGTTCCGAGACGTTCTCCTGTCGTCGCATGATCAGACCCAGCCGTCGGGTCAAGGAATGGGCATCGATCGTTCGGGTCGAACCGCTGCGGCATGCCGACCCGTAGCTGACCCCGCCAGTGCCTGTCTGCCACTCAAGCTACGATGCGGCTTCCACCTGGAGGGGATCATGGGCCTTACCGTTCCACCGGCTCCACTCGAGATCGCGGAGCACTTCCCAGAGCTCGTCCCGCACGCGCGGCGCACCACCCTGCTCTACCCGCGTGCCGGTGCCCCCGTTCGGGAGGAGAGCTCGCTCGGCGGACCGCTGCTGTGGCCGGCGGACGAGTCGTGGCCGACGTGCGCCGCGCCTGATCACTACAACCCTGCCCGCGGCTGTGCGGTGGTCGGCCCGGAGGCTGTTGCCATGGTGCCCGTGCTGCAGCTACTCGCTCGTGACGTCCCGGCACTCGCCTTCCCGCCGGGTACCGATCTGCTCCAGGTGCTCTGGTGCCCGCTGATCCATTCCGAGCACGACCAGTGGTCGCCGGTACCGGTGCTGTTCTGGCGGTCCGACACCGAGACAGCCGCCCGGCCGCTGCTGGACAAGGTGCCTCGGCCGTACGAGTTCGACGATGAGTACGTGCCCAGGCCTTGTGTCGTGCACCCCGCCGAGGCGATCGAGTACCCGAACTGGGACATGCCCGAATTGCTCTCGGATCGGGTCGGTGAGTGGAGCGACGAGATGGAGGAATCCTGCGGCATCTCCTACTACGACGCTTTCACCACCAACCAGAGCAAGGTCGGCGGTTACCCGGGCTGGACGCAGCCACCGCGATGGCCTGACTGCACCTGCGGTCGGCGGATGGAGCATCTGCTGACCATCTCGGCGAGCGAATCATGCGGCCGCTGGCTCCCCGTCGAGGAACGCATCCGCCCGGGCTCCGGCTGGGAGCACTCCCCCGACCCCGCGAAGGAGGAGGACAGCCACGGGATGTGCATGGGCGACATGGGAGGCGTCTACGTCTTCATCTGCCGCACCTGCCCGGACCTGCCCACCGTCCACCGGTACGACTGCTGATCGTAGAAGAGGCTTCGCCTCTGTCGGCGCGTCAGGCCCTCGATCTGCTCGACGAACGTCCGCCGCGGACACGACCGATCCGGGCAGGCGAACCGGCGCACCCGCAGCGCGAGCACGACCCGCCGTCCCGCACTCGGCGGATCGGCCGGGGAACCGCAGGTAGGAGCCATGCACCCGACTCGACCAGGTGCCTCAGCCGGGGCACCTGGCGCCGGCGACGGTCGACCGCGCTTCCACCCTGACCTCGGAGCCGGCCTATTTCGACCTGGACAGCCGCCACCTCCGACAACGACGGGAACAGCAACTCCCGGCACAGAGAGCACGGTTGCAATATGGCCGCCGACTGTCAGCCGCGCGGAACCCGTTTCGGCTATTTCAGTCGATCTACATGACCGAGGAGGAGACGAGATCCGTTACTCACCATCACGGTCAAACACCTTGATTCAGAACCTCGTTCGACCTGTCGATAACACGCATGCCGGGCAGCCGGCGCGGGTGTTCAGCCCGGTCAGCTCGGCGACGCCGCCGCCGTCCTCGACGCCACCATCCTGCTTCAGCGCTGCCTCCCATGAGCTAATTCCATCCTGAAGCGGGCGCAGGTCCCCCGGGGGCACGGTGGGGTGCGCCCGGGGATCCATAAGCGGCGGCCGGTCACTACTCGACCGGCCCCCGGCCAGCCCTGGAGACATACCCGGCACGTGAGTTCGAAATCGGCCGTGCGGCGCGGCTGTCAGCGCGGGCGGAACAGTGCTGAGCCGCTGTCGTGGATGGCGCGCAGCCACGGTTGGCGGACGGCGGGCAGGCGGGCCAGGGTGTGAAAGAAGACCTGCTCGACGGGCCACAGCCGCCGCCAGGGGTGCGGTGGTAGCGGGTCGTCGCGCTCGATGCTGGAAGGCAGTTTGCCTGTGGCGGGGACGAGCAGGCGTTCGTTGTGGAAGGCGAGGTACATCCACACGTCCGCCGCGAGCGGCGCGGCGGCGACGCCGGGGGGCGTGGGCCATGGCTCGCCGGTCTGCGGGTGCTGCGGGACCACGGCGATGTCCGGGGAGGGATCGGCAGCGGGTAGTCCCGGTCCAGCCAGGGCTGCGCGCTGGCGGGCGCGCCCGGCGGGAGCAGGGCGTCGAGGGAGCGGCGGAAGATGTCCGCGAGGAGACCGCCGGGTACGGTGACCGGTGAGCCGTCCGAGGCGGCCACCAGGCGGGCCAGCGTCACCGAGGCCGCCGTCTCCCAGCGGGGGCTCCACGACCCGTTCGCCTCGACCGGCGAGGTGCTGCGCCGTTCCTCCGCCAAGGTCTGCCAGGCCAAGATCGGGCGGGCGGGGCCGGCGGGGACGCGGCGTGCGGCGGTCGGTTCGAGCCAGGTCGCCTGCCAGAGGGAGCAGTCGTCGATCCGGGTCGCCACCTCCTGCCCGCAGCAGGCGCAGGCGAGGTTCGGGCCGTCGCGGCCGTCGAGGCCACAGCAGAAGCCTTCATTGCGCTCGGGGATCAGGACGGTGCCGTGGGCGTCGCCCGGGGCCAGAACGATGTGCCCGGGTGCCCCGAAGGACAGGGCGTAGACGGGCGCAAACACCCCGCGGGCCTCCGCCTCGCCCTCGTAGATCTCGCTCCACTGCCGCCACGGCGGCCCGAACGGCTCCGGATCGACGGCGTATGTCCCCGATTCCATCAGCACCGGCATGTGCCGGCCGTTGCCGTACGTGAGGCGGGCGTACGCGGGAAGCGCGACCCGTGACACCGGTGCGGTCAGCACGGCGCCGCAGCGCCCACATGCGAACGTGTCCATAGACCCTCCCCCTGTTCGCACAGGCACGCGAGTATGGCGGGCCCGGCGGTCGGGGCCAACAGGTTTGGTCGACCCCGGGCAATCACCGGCGGGCCGGAATGATCGGGCCCCACGGCCGGGGAGTCCACCGGCCCCGGGCCAGCGCGGCCACACGGCACCGTGGTCCCGCGCGGCAGGGTCGGCTATTCCACGAGCCCGAAGCCCTCCGGGAACGCTTCAAGGAACTCGCGCCGCCCGGAGGCGGCCTCGGTCGCAGTCATTGCCTCAATCACCTGCTGGAACTCAGCACGCTGGGCGTCCGACATTCGATCCACCACCGCGGCCACGCCCTCCAAAGCCTTCACGGCATCATCCGGACCTATCTATTCGTCGTCCATGCTCTCGATGAACCAAGCAAGGTCCACGAGCGCCTCCACCAGGGCATGGGTCAGCGATGGGTATTCAGCCGTCACGGTCCGCTTTCTCACGTGGTACACCACATCAAGTCCGAAAGCCTCGTAGTGCGGCACCTTCCGTTCTGGCGCGGCGCGCAGCAGTCCGTCGGTAAGACCGACGCCCCCAACACGGCACTCGACCCCTGACTGCCACCCGGACGGGGGCTCTGTCCCTCCGCCGCCGCCGGGCCTACAGTGCAAGGCGTGACCGCTCACCAGCCCGAGATCCCCGGCCTCGCCGCGATGCGGCGCAGGCTGGGAGCGGAGCTCCTCGCGCGGGTCGCAGGTGAGCAGGGCCCGGCCGCGCGCCGCAGGATCCACGAAACGCCCGGCCCCCGCTGGTTCGACCCCACCCGGCCGATCCGCACCGTCCACAGCGACGCCTCGATGTTCATCGGCGGCCTGCGCGCCCTGCTCCTTCAGTCCCTGCACCCACTGGCCATGGCCGCCGTGGCCGGCCACTCCGGATACCGCGGCGACCCCTGGGGCCGGCTCCAGCGAACCAGCACCTTCCTCGCCGTGACCACCTTCGGCACGGCCGAGGACGCCCAGCACGCGGTCGACCACGTACGGGCGGTACACCAGCAGATCCGCGGTGTGACCGCCGGCGGCGAGCCGTACCACGCGGCCGATCCGCACCTGCTGGGCTGGGTGCACGCGGCCGAGGTCGACAGCTTCCTGCGCGCCCATCGCGCGTACGGCGCCCACCCGTTGGACGACGCCGGCTACGACGGCTACCTCGCGGACGCCGCCACCGTCGCCACGGCCCTCGGCGTACTCGATCCACCCCGCACCCAGGCCGAGCTCGCCGCCCGACTCCAGGCCTACCGGCCCGAGTTGCACGCCACCCCCGAAGCGCTCGACGCCGCCCGCTTCATCCTCTTCCACCCGCCAGTACCACTGGTCGCCCTCCCCCCGTACACCGCTCTCGCGGCGAACGCCGTCACCCTGCTACCCACCTGGGCCCGCCGCCAACTCGGCCTGCCCCGGCTACCCCTCCTCGAGCACACCGCCATCCCCCTCGCCGGCCACGCCCTCACCGCCACCATCCGCTGGGCCATGACACCCCCACCCCCGCCCCCCTGAACAGCACTGCCAAGGCCCAGCCGGCAAGCCACCCCCCACTGAACCGCCAACACCCCCACCCGCAACCATCCACCCCACCCAACCCCACACCCCGCACCGGCCCGTCATCCGGGCCCGAGAAGACCCGCCCGTTATGAGCCGATTTCGCTCGTGACGTCACGTTACGTACGGGGAACCAGACCACCGCACGGGCGAAAACACGGATCCTCACCAACGCGATCGAACCACCCTCGCCGAAAGGCAAGCAGACAGCCCGACAGTCACGGAGCGTGGGACGGGGAGCCTGGCAGCCCCCTCGGAGTGGCCGGGAGGTGCCGCCCGGCCCCGCCACCGAGCAGTTCGGTAGCGGAACCGAGCCGCCGGGTGGTGCGGGTGGAGGTGAGGTGTCGGAGCGGTCCGACGGCCGCGGGGTGGGGCGAGAAGGGGGGCGCGAGCGGCGAACGAGCGCGGCCCCGACCGGACGTCATCGTGGTGCTGACCGACGGGCAGACACCCTGGCCGAGCACACGACCACCGTGCCGGACGGTGGTGGGTCTGCTCCCTCGGCAGCGGGCAGCCCGGTCGTGGGACGAGGACGATCCCGATTTCGTGCCGGACTCGCCGCCCGCGTGGGCACGAGCGGTTGACATCGGGTCGGCTCCGCTGCTCGGTGAGCCCCCCCAGGACGGCGCGGACACCATCGCTTCCCGTGTTACCGCGACTCCGCCGGCATCCGCGCCGGCGGCGGCGCCGCCGCGGCGGACGGCCGCCGGAGCACCCTGCTCAGCACTCCCGGCGCGAACAGCCGCTGCGGCGGCGACTTCAGGTTGGCCACCCACAGGAAGGCCCGTCCGACCTCCGAGTCCTCGGCCGCCGCCTGGTGCAGCCGGGCCACGTACCGGTTGAGGAGCTTCACACGCAGGGTGCGCCGGCCCTCCACGAACGGGAAGCGCAGGTCGCCTCCGACCGACATGTCCCACGGCACGTCGGCCGCCTCGGCGGCCCGCCGGAAGAACCGCCGGGCCGCCGCGTCGCCGTTCCCCTGCGCCAGGCACTCGCGCAGCGCGACCGCCTCGCAGGCCGCGACCGTCATGCCCTGCCCATAGGACGGGTTGAACTGGCAGAGCGCGTCGCCGAACACCAGGTAGCCCTGCGGGAACCGGTCGAGCCTGTCGTAGCGCCGCCGGATCGACACCGGGATGCGCATCAGCCGCGGCTCGGTCAGCGGCTCCAGCCGCACCAGGAGCCGGTGCAGGTCGGGCACCGGCAGCCGCTCCGCGAACCGGTGGTAGCCCTCCGGGTCGACCGGCGGGTCGTCGCCGTTCATCCCGAAAAGGGTCACCAGCCAGCGGTCCCCCTCGCCGCTGAGCGCGACCCCGCCGCGCGGAGCCGCTGCCGAGGCGCCGACCACGTACGCGTCCGCCTCGGCGTCGCCCGGCCGGCGCCGGTACTCGCGGGAGACGTACACCACCCGGGAGTCGACCCGCTCCTCCCCCGGCGGCTCGTAGCCCAGGGCCCGCAGCCAGGTCGCGCCGCGGTTGCCGCGCCCGGTCGAGTCCACGAACAGGTCGGCGGGCAACGTCTCGGGCTCGGTGTTGACCCGCAGCAGCCTTACCCCGGTGACGCGGGTGCCGTCCCCGTCCGCCACCGGTTCCAGCACCTCGGACCGGTCGTGGATCTCCACCCCCGGTAGCGCCGCCACCCTCGAGCGCAGGTACCGCTCCAGCGCGGGTCGACTCACCATCAGGCAGGGCAGGCCGGAGTGCGCCCGGCGCAGCTCGTACCCGTCGTTGAACCACCGCACGTCCGCCTGCGCGTCCCGGACCAACGCGCCCTCGGCGACCAAGTCCTCGCCGAGGCCCGGGAACAGCTCCTCCAGCACCTCGAAGCCCCGGGACAGCACCCCGTGCGCGTGGTGGCTCTGCGGCACTCCGCGGCGCGGCACCCCGCCCTTCGGCAGCGCGTCCCGCTCGACCACCGTGACCCGCGGGTACGTCTCCGACAGCACCCGGGCCGCCAGCAGCCCCCCGATCCCCGCCCCCGCGACGACCGCGTGACCGCCCCTACTGCTGTCACCCGTCATGGCGTCCTCCTCGTCCCCGCCGGCGCCTCCGCCGGTGGGAACGAGCATGACCGGTGCGACTTGACGTCCGATTGCCGTCCGATTGGCGGGCGGCCGCCGTCCGCGCCGCAGGTCTCCAGCCACCGGAGCGTCGCACCGGTCATCCCGTCCTTCCCTGCCTCTCTTGCCATGCCCGACCCATGGGCGCCGTAGGTCGAACGGTCCGACGGAAGGGAAACACCTGGCCCGTTCGGCCTCGGGGCTCGCTCCCGACAGGTCGTCAACCCGTCGAGGTGGGGCCTTCCGTCCAGCCGTCGACGGGACGGCCGGCGGCAAAGCCGGGGCGCGGTGTTCAGGCGGCGCGGGGTATGGCGGCGGTAGGTGCCGGGGGGCTTGGCCGCACTCGCGTTTGAAGGCCTTGGTGAAGGCGTCCTCGGAGCCTTATCCGGTGCGGTCGGCAACGGTGGTGAGCGGGACCTCGGACTCGCGCAGGAGCCTGGCGGCGGTGGTCATGCGTCAGCGGGTGAGGTAGGCCAAGGGCGGTCCGCCGACGAGCGCGGTGAAGCGGCGGGCGAAGGCCGCACGGGACAGGCCCAGCCGGTCGGCCAGCGACTCGACGGTCCACTGGGCGGACAAGTCCTCGTGAATGGCGGCCAGGGCCGGGGCGACCGCGTGGTCGCCGAGAGCGGCTGCCCAGCCCTTCGCCATGGCAGGCGGCTGGTGCGCCGGAGCACACCCTGGCCGCCGCCCGCCGGCTGTCCGCCGACGGGCAACTCGCCCCCGGTCTGTTCGCCGCCGCGCTGATCACCGCCAACGGTGCCCTGCTCGGCCAGCCCGATGTCTGGAAGGCCGAACTGCACGCCCTGCGCCGGCCCCCCTGGGCGGACGTCCGCGACGCCGCGCTCGCCATGTGAACCGAGAGGGAGTGAGCTGCCCGTACAGTGGGCTGATCCAGGGTCAGGGCCGGGTTTCGGGAGTGAGGGCTGGAATGATCGTCGCGTTTTCGGTGACGCCGCTGGGGATCGGCGAGGACGTCGGGGAGGCGGTGGCCGCCGCGGTGAAGGTGGTGCGGGCGAGCGGCCTGCCGAGCCGGACGGACGCCATGTTCACCAGCATCGAGGGCGACTGGGACGAAGTGATGCCCGTGGTCCGGGCGGCGATCGACGCGGTCAAGGCGTACAGCAACCGGGTCAGCACGGTGATCAAGATCGACGACCGGGCGGGGGTCACGGGCGGGCTGACGGCCAAGGTGGAGTCGGTCGAGCGGCACCTGGCCGCGCTGGACGGGCGCTAGTAGCAGCTGTCTCTTCGGACGGGCTCAACCGGTGTGGAGGCTGGCCACCGAGAGGGCGATGCCGCCGGCCGTGAACAGCGCGGCGATCGCCAGGATGGCCACCAAGGAGATGGCGGTGTCGCGGGTACCGGCGTCCACCGGGTACGCGCGCATCGGGTCCGTGGGCAGGTAGCGCACGGTTACCACGTCGCCGGTGGTGCGCGCCTGTCCGGACTTGTCGGCCGCCCTGATCTCGGCGCCGTCGTGCGTACGGAACGACAGGATCGCGTGCGGGCTCGGCGACGAATCGTCATCGACGTAGGTGTTCAGGCACACCGCCTGCGCCTCGAGCCCGGTCGTGAGCACATGCCGATGCCGCCTCGCCCAGCGGACGGAGCCTACGGCGACGGCCACCCCGAGCAGCGACACCAGCACACCCGCGACCGCCTGCGCCGTTCTCAGCGACTCCATGCCCCTGCTCCCGCCCCTACCGTACGAATGATCACCAGAACGGGAGCAAGGATGTCGCAGTCCGGCGATCGCACTCCCGGTGCAGATGTGGGGCGCGGTTCGGGGCCACCGATGCGGTGCGACCTCGCGGCGGCGAGGGTCGACCGGCAGGCTCTGGTCAGGCGCCCAGCTCGAGAAGCTGCCCGGACCGTGCCTCCCGCTCGTCGGCGGCGGCGATTCGCGCCGCCTGCTCCACCTGGGCCGGCCCGACTCGACCGGCGAGTACCCGGTTCCGGTCACCGACATCGACGGCCCTCCGCCCGTCGCCGTGATGTACCCCGGCCCCGACGTGTACCTCGCCGACCTCGCCGGGGTGCTCGACCTTGACTTCGACACCTACACCTCGCCGGCCGACCACCCCGAGTACGGCGCCAGGATGCGGAACACGCCGAGTACACCGAGCTCGGCCGCGGTGGCATCGAGTTCCGGGACCTCGCCTGGCTCGACTGGGCGCGACACCGTCTCACTGATCGCCAACCGGGCGGCCCACGGCCCGAACCACAGGGCGGGGCGGCGGAAGCAGGGCAACGCTGGGGTTCAGCGCATCACGGGTGCGTGCCTTGCAGGCCGAGTTGCTGGGACATCCAGGGAAGTGCCTCGGCGAACGCCTCCGCGCCGGTCTGCCAGACGTGCCGGCCGGTGCCAGACGTACGCTGGTGCGGGTGCCGGTGGAGCAGCGCAGGGCAGTGCCGACCGCGGTCGCCGTGGCCGACACCGGAAAGCACGGACTGGTGCTGGCCGTCGTATAGTCCGACCGGAGGCTTCACCTGTGGCAGGTGTTCGAGGGCCGGATGACAAGCGTCCCGCTGCTGAGTGACATCGACGCGCTGGCCCTGACGGGGGACGGCCTGGCCGTTCTCGGTGGACGGACCGGAACGGGCGCGCTGCACCTCGACCTAGACAGGCTCTGGGACTGACCGAACCGGCCCGGCCGCCGGGGTGACCGGCCCGCGGGCGGTGGCAACTGGTGCTGGCGAACTACTGTCGCAGCACCAACTCCCCGCGCAGCAGCGGCGGCGTGTGCGTATGGGTCGATACGCCCCTCGGATACTTCGTTGGGTAGTAGATCGGCGCCTTCCGCTCGAGTTCGGCCCGGAGCGGTCTGTCGCCGAGATCGCCAAGCCCAGTGGCCAATGCCTCGATCTGTCTGTCCGTCAGCGGGGGTGACCTGCTGGATGCGGGCCTCGTTGATCCATGGGCAACGGTGACCGGGTCGGCTCGTCCGGTTTGCGGTCGGTGCGGCGGGTACGGATGCCGGTGGTGCTGGTGGTGCCGGTACGCGTCGGCACCATGTCCTATGGGAGGCCCGGGTTGAGCACACTGTCGGTGGCCGCGGGACCGCTCGAGGGCGAGCCGGTGGTGCTGCGGAACGCGGATACGCTGCACGACGCCGCCAGCACGATGAAGGTCTCGGTGCTGGCTGCCCTGTACCGCAGCGGCCTGGATCTTGACGCTACGGTGCCGGTGGTCAACCGGTTCGCTTCAGTGGCGGGCGGACAGTACGCGAACACCGCCGCGTGGGACAGCGACCCCGAGCCGTGGCGGCTGCTCGACGGCGGCACGGCGTCGTTGCGCGCGCAGCGGTAGCCGTGGATGGACAGGTACTTGGTCGGGCATACCAGGCGCAGCGTCTGCTCGGCCGGCAGCAGTGCGGAGTCCTCGCGCAACTCGCCGTCCCAGCGCATGTACTGGAAGGTGCCGTCGACGAACACGAGCGAGCCCGTGTCGCGCTGCCAGTCTCCGATGTACTCCAGCAGGTGTCGGGGCACCCGCCGTCCGGCGTACCAGACAGGGTCGGTCATGATCAGCACAGTGCGTTCATCGGGCAGCCTCAGATCCGGATCAGGCTGGTGCGCGTGACGGTGCGCGGCCTTCACCGGCTCGATGCCGAACGTCCTGAAGAAATAGGCGAGTTTGTAGTACACCGGCGGCAGGTAGTGCACCCGCTTGATGCCGGAGAGCGTGAGCCAGAGGCTGAACGTGCCGAGCAGGCCGCTGGACCCGGCAGCCGGAATGACCTGCCCGGGCGAGTACTCGACGCCGTCATGACGCCGGTGCAGTTCGGCGATCTTCGACCGGAGCGCGGAGTCCTCGTCGATGCCCGCGTAGCGGGTGACGTCGGCCAGCCGGTACGGCGGGGTACGAGCCAGTTCGCCGAGGTACTCCTCCACGAACGGGTGCCCGCCGTTGTAGTCGGAGATGAACAGTCGTCCACCAGGCTGCTGCCGCTCCGCCTCGACCAGCTCGTGCCAGGCGAGCATCTCGAACAGCGGTGCCTCCATGTCCCCCAGCCTTCACCCGGGTTGTGGCCGACGCCAAGTGTGGCCGCGCTCCAGGCCCACGCACAACAGCGTCGTTTCGGCCACCGGCCGGCGCAGGCTGCCGGCGACGGTCGGCAGGATGGCGCTCAGGAACGCTCCGACCGTCGACGGCTTTTGAGATTGCCGTTACGACCCGCCGACCGCCGGGCCATGGGAGGAAGGGCGGTCAGATCGATGAGGCAACAGGCCCCGCAGGGGCCCGAATGAGTGAGAGTTCCCTCCTCAGGAGTGAGCCACCCGGCAAGGACGTGAACCGTCGACCGCCCCGGCGGTAGCTTGACGTGGCCGCGCGCCGGGCAGCACGCACCGACCTGACCGTACCGACCAGGGGCGTGGCTCCCCACCGCTCGTTTGAACCGCCAGCCATGTGGGGGTGGTCGAGGCACTCGCCAGACCCGTCGGCCCGCGCCGGAAGAGGAGACGACCGCGATGGTCACTGAGCCACTCGATGGGAAGGTGCATGTCCCGCGGGTTCATGCGCCACGGAACTCATGGGTGCTGATGTATCACTCGGTGGACGCCTACGAGGAGGACCCGGCTCTGCTGACGGTCCGCCCCGAGCGGTTCGCCCGGCAGATGGAATGGCTGCACCGACGCGGACTGCGTGGCGTCGGCGTGGCCGAGCTGCTGCGCGCCCGCGCTCAGGGAAAGGCCGGCTCCCTGGTGGGTCTCACCTTCGACGACGGCTATCAGGACTTCGCCCGGCATGTCCTGCCGATTCTCGACGCGCGGGGCTTCAGCGCCACGGTGTACGTGGTCGCCGGCCTCATCGGCGGGCACAACGCCTGGGACGCGGACTTGCCACGCAAGGAGCTGATCACCGGCGAGGAGGTCAAGTCACTGGCTGACGCGGGGGTGGAGATCGGCTCGCACAGCCTCAACCACGTCCGTATGACGGGACTCGGCGCCGCCGAGCTGGCCGACGAGACCGTCCGGAGCCGGGAGATCCTCGAGGAGATCACAGGTCGCCCGGTGAACAGCTTCTGCTACCCGTACGGTGCAGTGGACGCCGCAGCGGTCTCAGCCGTCCGTGCGGCGGGCTACCACCACGCCTGCGCCATCGATCACTCCGCCCTCACCAGCTGCTGGGCGCTGCCCCGCTGCTACGTCGGGGACCGCGACGGCGGCTGGCGGCTGCGTGCCAAGCAGGCCCGTCACGTAGCGCGGGACCTTCGCCTGGCGAAGCTGTCCCACCGCGACGACGGAACGCGGCAACCCGACACCGACGATCCCGCCCTCCCCGGCGGGGGGCTTCCCGACGAGCCACTGTTCACGCCCCGGAGCCCGACCGGCAGGAGTTCTGCATGACGCACCGCCCCTCAGCCCCCGCTTCACCGTCGCCCCCGCCCGCCCCTTCCCAGCCGACGGCGTACCCCGCACCCCCCTCGGCCGGAACATCGGAGCCCGCGGACCCCGCCACGCCGACCACCGCGTCGTCGGCTCACCGCCTCCCCTCGCCGGCCGGCCCGCAGGAATGGTCGGTCTCGGTCTGCCGGGACGGCCAAGCCCTTACCGACCTGGCCACGGAGTGGGACGACCTGCTGGACCGCTGCTCCACGGCCACCCCCTTCCAGTGCCACGCCTGGCTGGATTCCTGGTGGCGGACCTACGGTCGCCCAGGACGCCTGCGCCTGGTGCTGGTAAGACATCGAGGCCGGCTGGTCGCTGCCGCAGCGCTGATGCTGATGCTGCGCCCGCTGCCTGTCCTGGTCCCCGTCGGGGCCGGACTCAGCGACTTCGGTGACATCCTCCTCGACGACACCTGTGCCGACGAAGCCGCCGCCGCGCTCGTCCGCGCTCTTCCCATCCACCGTCCGTGGTCCCTGCTGGACATGCGCGAGGTCCGCCCCACCGCAGCCACCCAGCGACTCGTCACTCATTGGCCGGGTGCTCGGCAGCGGCTGCCCGACTCGCTGTGCCAGCACCTGCCGGGCGTGCCGATGGAAGAAGTGCTGCAGCGCATGTCCACCCAGACCGCCAAACGTACCCGGCGCAAGCTCCGTCGGAACGCTTCCGAGGGAGTCGTCGTACGGCACACCCCGCCCGAGGAGATGCCGCGCGCCATCGCCGACATGTTGCGCCTGCACGAGCTGCAGTGGCGCGGCCGCGGAGCCACACCCGAGCATCTGCGCGAACGGTTTGCAGGGCACCTGACCCGTGCCGCCACGACCATGGCGGCAGCCGACCGTGTCGCGGTGCACGAGTTCCTGCTGGACGGCGAACTGATCGCGTGTCACCTCACCGTACTCAGCCCCAGCTTGATCGGCCTCTACCTGTACGGCGTCCACCCGAAGGCGCGCGAACGCCTCGACATCTCCGGCATGCTCCTGGGTGAGTGCGCGGCTCTTGCGACACAGACCGGACGAACAGAAGTCAACCTGCTCCGCGGTACCGAACCGTACAAACAGCGGTGGCGCCCCAGCAAGACCCGCAACGATCGCCTGCTCCTCGGCGGCACAGCTGCGATCGCTGTCTACGGCAGCGCGGTCCGGCTACGCGCTGCCGCGCTGCGGCACGCCCGCGCCCACCTGCCGTGGCTGGCAGAGGTCCGCTCCCAGCTACGCAATCTCCGCGCACCGCGCCGAACCTGACCTTGGCGGGGCGGGCCGCAGGCCGGTCCGCCGTCAAGCCTGCCGAGCGTCGCAACCACCCTGACGCAGCTTCACCGCGCACCCTGACGCACAGTCGACCGAGGACGGAAGGACCACCGCAGGTGCATGAGACCGCTGAGTCCCGGCTCAGCAGGGGCTGCCCCCGCGGCATCGTGGCTCCGGAGCGTAAGCCTTCCCCTTGTCCGCCCCAAGACCCGAGTGCCTCGGGAGAGCGCCGATGACACTCTCCCCGGTGTCACGCGACGCGGCAGCGCCCGAACCCGACCCTGTACCCGACGCGGCGCCCCCGCCCCCGGCTGCTTCGGGGCACCCCTCCCGGACTCTCGCCCGCGCCTTCGGCATCACCGCCGTCCTGAGCGTGGCCGGTTCCTTGCTCGGACTTGCTCGCGATCTGGTGCTGGCCCGGTATTTCGGCGCGGGCCGGGAAACCGACGCTTTCCTGGTCGCCTGGAGTGTGCCGGAGACGGCGGCACCGCTGCTGATCGACAGTGCCATGCCTCTCCTGATGCTGCCCGCCTTCAGCGCCGCGCTCGCCTCGCGGCGCTCTCCGGTAGGCCCGGATCCTCATCCGGCGCTCCCCCACGACCCGCAATCCGTCACGGCCGCAGGCCCTGTGGACCCCGTCCCTGCCCTGGTCCTGGCAACCCTGCCACGCCTGTGCCTGCTCCTGACCTTGCTGTCCTCGGTCACCTGGCTCGGTGCCCCCTCCGTGGTTGCGCTGCTCGCCCCGGGCCTCCACGATCCGGCTCTCGCCGTCACGTGCACCCGGTTCACCGCAACGACCGTGTTCTTCTTCGGTCTCGCCGGGTACCTCTCGGCCGGCCTACGCGCCCACCAGCACTTCACCGCCCCCGCCGCTGTCTACACCGCTTACAACACCGGCATCCTGATCACGGTGGTCCTGACCCACGGCAGCCTCGGTATTCGCGCTGCGGCCCTCGGGGTGGCCGTCGGCAGCCTCCTCATGGTCGTGACCGTCCTGCCCGCGTTCCATCGACGCTGCTGCCGGTTGACATCCCTCAAACGGCGCCCCGGTGCCGACCGGTCCCTTGCGGCGGTCACGCTGAGCCTCCAGGCACTGGTACCGGTGGTGGCGTTCGCCCTCACCCGCCAGTCCCAGGTCTACATCGAGCGCTACCTGGGCTCCGGCCTACCCTCGGGCACCATCTCGCACCTCAACTATGCGGAGAAGGTCGCCCAGATGCCCATGGCGATCGCGGTGATGATCAGTACGATCACGCTCCCCCTGATCGCCCGGGCCATGGCCGAGGGCGACACCGAGCGCGCACGGGACCAGGTCGAGAAGGACCTCGTTCTGGTGAGCGCGATCACGCTGGCCGCAACCGCCTTTCTGGTCGCCTGCGCCCCGCAGATCCTGGCCCTCCTCTTCCAGCACGGTGCCTTCGACGCGGCCGACACCTCCGCCAGCGCGGCAGTGATGCGGATCTTCAGCCTCGGCCTCCTCGGCCAGGCCCTGGTCGGGGCAACGGCCCGCCCGTTCTTCTCGGCCCGCCCCATGGCCCGCTTCGCCGACAGCACCCCGGCCGGGGGCCAGGGCACGAACCTCAGCGGATGGATCCCGACGGCAGCGATGGGACTCGGACTCGCCGTCACGGCCGCCGTCAGCCTGCTCACCGCGCCCAGGTACGGGGCACCCGGCCTCGCCGCAGGCAACGCAGTAGGGATCACCTTGACGGCCGCGCTGCTGCTCGGCGGTCTCAGGGCCCGGGGCATCCCGGTCACGCTGACCCGCGTCGCCGCTCGGCTGAGCCGCCTGTGCGCCGCAGCTGCGTGCGCAACAGGCGCGGCACTCTGCGCCGCCCACTTCGCCGGGCCTGACCCCCTCCCCGTCGTCCTGCTCGTCGGCTCAGTGACGGTAGTGGTCTTCGGAACCACGGCGTGGTTGTTCGGCGTCCACGAGCTCCGCGCCCCGTTGCTTGCGCTCGCCGGCCGGCGGGGAAAGGCCTGAACTCCCTCGTCGGCCGAACAGCCGCTACAGCCGTTCCTCCCTGATCACGTCCAAGTTCACGAAGCGCGGTGAGCCGTCGCAGAGGCTGGCCAGCTCCTCGGCTATGTGCTGGGTTTCCGGGAGGTTGCTGTTGGCCATGGCCCTTTCGTAGCTGGGGAATTCGACGATGTTCACAAAGTGCGACGGCTTGTCGCGGTCCTGGCCCAGCATCTCGTGAGAGGCGGTTCGCTTACCCTCGGTGGTCGCCAGCCACTCGTCCATCAGCTCGTCCACCCGAGCCTTCTGCGTGGTGTCGTATTCAATGAGCTGGATAAATGTCATCGCACTCAACCTTCTTCCGGTGAAGACTGCCGCGGAACGTGCTTTCAGCATCTCGCCCCCGGCAAACCGGTACAACCCGGATGATGCCCCGGTGGCCGGTCGATCGGTAACCCACGAGAATCGGTGACATGTCGTGCGGGGCCGAGAGGGGCAGGTCTGCCGTGACCACCATCAGGGAGTCGATCGACGTCAACGTCCCGGTCCGCAGCGCCTACAACCAATGGACCCAGTTCGAGAGCTTTCCCCAGTTCATGGACGGGGTGAAGCGTGTCGATCAGCTGGGATCGGCACTGACCCACTGGGTGACGAGATTCGCCGTGCTCAGCCGCGAGTTCGATGCGGAGATCGTCGAGCAGCGCCCGGACGAGTGCGTGGTCTGGCGGAGTCTGGACGGGCCTCGTCAGGCGGGCACGGTGACATTCCGGCCTCTGGACGTGGATCGCTGCTGGGTCGCCCTGCGGGTGGACTTCGAGCCGAAGGGTGTCGCGGAGCGGGCCGGTGACGTGCTCGGCGTCGTCCGCCGCCGGGTCCAGGGCGACCTGGAGCGGTTCAAGGAGTTCGTCGAGGGGCGGGAACGGGAGACCGGGGCCTGGCGCGGCACCATTCACGGCGGGCACGTCCGTCCCCGCGCAGCTCAACCGCGCCCGCGGGTCCCGACCTGGCCCTGCGGTTGAGCACCCACCGGGCAGCGCTGCGAGGGGCGCTCCGCTCCCTCCACGGGTAGGTTGGCGACCGGACTCCGGTCGGCAGCGCGTCGGCGGGAGCAGAGCCGCTGTTCAGCGTCGAGGTGAGCCCCTTGCAGAAGCCGCCGATCGAAGAGCAGACCGAGGAAGGCCTGACCGTCACCCCGCCCAAGTCGTGGGCGGCCGGTGTGCCGGCCGTGCGGCATGCGCTCGCGTACTCGCTTGAGCAGACGTCGGTCCGGCGGACCGCGCTGACGTTGCTGAACCTCAATCAGGCGGCGGGTATGGACTGCCCGGGCTGCGCCTGGCCGGAGCCGGGCCCGGACCAACGGCACAGGAACGAGTACTGCGAGAACGGCGCCAAGCACATCAACGACGAGGCGACCTCACGCCGGATCACCGCCGACTTCTTCCGGCAGCACTCCGTCTCCGAGCTCGGCCGGAGGTCCGACCATTGGCTCAACCAGCAGGGCCGGCTCACCGAACCGATGGTCAAACGGCCCGGCTCGGATCACTACGAACCGATCAGCTGGCACGACGCGCTCGGTCTGCTCGCCGAGGAGCTGGGCCGGCTGGACTCCCCCGACGAGGCCCTGTTCTACACCTCGGGCCGGGTCAGCAACGAGGCGGCGTTCCTCCTTCAGCTCTTCGCCCGGGCGTTCGGCACCAACAACCTGCCCGACTGCAGCAACATGTGCCACGAGTCCAGCGGCGCCGCGCTGAACGAGACGCTGGGCATCGGCAAGGGCAGCGTGAGCCTGCAGGACATCCACCACGCCGACCTGGTTCTCGTCGTCGGCCAGAACCCTGGCAGCAACCACCCGCGGATGCTCTCCGCACTGGAGGAGACCAAGCGGAACGGCGGCCGCATCGTCGCCGTGAACCCGCTGCCCGAGGCCGGGCTTCTGCGGTTCAAGAACCCGCAGAAGCCCGGCGGCCTGATCGGCCGGGGTACTCGGATCGCCGATCAGTTCCTGCAGATCCGCCTCGGCGGTGACCTCGCCCTGTTCCAGGCGCTGAACCTGTTGCTGCTGGAGGCCGAAGAGGCCGCCCCGGGAACCGTCCTCGACCACGACTTCATCGAGACCTCGACCAGCGGATTCACCGAGTTCGCCGAGCACGTCCGCAGCCTGTCCTGGCAGGACGTGCTCACCTCGACCGGGCTGTCTCGCGCCGAGACCGAGGAACTGCGCGATCGGGTCCTGGCGAGCGACCGGATCATCGTCTGCTGGGCGATGGGGCTGACCCAGCAGAAGCACGGGGTCGCCACCATCCGTGAGATCGTCAACTTCCTCCTGCTGCGCGGGAACATCGGGAAGGCCGGGGCGGGTGTGTGCCCCGTGCGCGGCCACAGCAACGTGCAGGGCGACCGCACCATGGGCATCTGGGAGCGGATGCCGCAGGTGTTCCTGGACGCGCTGGAGCGCGAGTTCGCCTTCACCCCGCCCGCGAAACACGGCTGGGACACCGTGCAGTCCATCAAGGCCATGCTCGAGGGCCGCGCCAAGGTCTTCCTCGGCGTCGCGGGCAACTTCGCCAGGGCCACGCCCGACAGCCAGGTCACCGAGAAGGCGATGCGGCAGTGCCGGCTCACCGCACACGTCTCGACCAAGCTGAACCGCTCCCACACGGTCTGCGGTGAGACCGCGCTGATCCTGCCCACGCTGGGACGGAGCGACAGGGACATCCAGGTCGGCGGCGAGCAGTTCGTCACCGTCGAGGACTCGATGAGTACGGTGCATGCCTCCCGCGGGCGACTTGAGCCGACGTCCGGGAAGCTGCTCAGCGAGGTGGCGATCCTGTGCCGGCTGGCACGCCGGACCCTCGGCGAGAGCCCGCCCATCCCGTGGGAGCAGTTCGAGGAGGACTACGGAACGATCCGGGACCGGATCGCCCGCGTGGTCCCGGGGTTCGAGGACTTCAACGCACGAGTGGCCACGCCGGGCGGGTTCCGGCTTCCGAACCCGGTCAACGACGGGGTGTTCCACACCCCGACCGGCAAGGCGCTCTTCACCCGCAACAGGTTCGAGATGCTGCACGCGCCCGAGGGGCACCTCCTGCTGCAGACCCTGCGCTCCCACGACCAGTGGAACACCATCCCGTACGCCATGGACGACCGCTACCGCGGAATCCACGGCGGGCGCCGGATCGTGCTCGTGAACCCCCTCGACCTGGACGCGCTCGGGCTGTCCGCGGGCGACCAGGTGGACCTGGTGGGAGTCTGGCACGACGGGCTGGAGCGCCGTGCGGAGAGACTCCGTGTGGTCTCCTACCCGACCGCGCGCGGCTGTGCTGCCGCGTACTACCCCGAGACCAATGTCCTGGTGCCGCTGGACAGCGTGGCCGACACCAGCAACACGCCGACGTCGAAGGGCATCGTGGTCCGGCTTGAACGCTCGGTGCGCTAGCCCTGCTTGATGAGCTCGCCGTTGAGCCCCGGCGCGGTCGCCTGCAGGCTGCCGCTGGTGTTCAGCCTGAAGGTCACCTGCACCGGTCGAGCGGTACACAGGGGATCGGTACTGACCGACGACTCGGTCACCGTGATCGATCTGGTCGACGTGGAGAACAGGACGTCTGCGCCTGCACACTGGACGCCGAGGTTGTCGACGGTACCCGTGGAATGGCCGATCGTCTCCCGTACAGCCTCGGCGAGTGCGGGCCCGGCAACGTAGCCGGTGGCGACCCAGGGGCGCTCGCTGTCGGTGTCGGCGTCCAGCACGGGGGCCGTCCACTGACCGCCCACCAGCCGGGCTGCCGCGACCTCCTGGCGGAATCGGGCCCGGAACTCGGCGTCGGCGGCGAAGTCGGCGTGCACCACCTTGACGGCGACCGTCCGGCCACCGGCCGTCCGCCCGAGGTAGACCCGCCCCATCCCACCCGCGCCGAGCCGACGCAGCAACCGGTAGTCACCGATTTGCCCGGGATCATCCGCCGCCAATGGCTCCATACCCAGCACGCTCCCCTCGCCTGCCCATCTGACAGGGCGTCACCGTACCGGTATCGAACACAGTTTGACGATCGAACCTGCCGGATCAATCAACCAACGCCGTCGGCCGGACCGGGTGCCTGGCGAAGCTCTGTGACGTGATCTTCAGGTTGGCGACGGCCTGCTGCCTGTTCACGACCGGGGCCTCGGCGGAACTGGCGGCGGTACTCGGCCGGGCTCATGCCCGTGTGCGAGGTGAAGAGGCGCCGGAACGTGCCCTTGTCGAGGTAGCCGACCTTCGCCATGACGTCCGCAAGGCGCAGCTCGGAGGTCTCGAGGAGTGCCTTCGCCATGCCGATGCGCACACGCTGGAGGTGGCCGAGCGGGCTTTCGCCGGTCTCGGCCGCGAACCGCCGCAGCATCGTCCTGGTGCTCACATGGAAGGCCGCCGCCAGCTCGGACAGGCTGTAGGGCTGCGAGCTCCGAGCCTCGAGCCACCGTTTCACCTCGCCGGAGAACTGCTGGCCGGGCACGGCCGAGATCGCATCGTCCACGTAGGGCGCCTGGCTGGTGCGACCGTCGGGTACGAGGGTGACCCTGGCGGTCACCCGGGCGATCTCGTCCCCCAACGAACGGGTGATCACCCGCATGGCGAGGTCGAAAGCGGCGCTGAAGGCCCCGGTGGTGGTGATCCCCGCGTCGTCCACGATGAGGGCCTTCTCGTCCACCGTCGCCTGCGGGTAGCGAGCGGCCAGGGCCCGGGCGAACAGCCAGGCGGTCGTCGCCCGGCGCCCGTCGAGCAGCCCGGCCTCCCCGAGGAGGAACGCCCCGAGACAGATCGACGCGATCGGCACCCCGCGCCCGGCGAGCTGCCCGATCACATCGACCTCTCTGCCAAGGGCGCCCATCCGAGCATCCAGATCCTGGGCCGGGAGCAGCTCGAAGCCCGGTACGACCAGGAGGTCGAGCGAGGTGGGCACGGCGACCACGCCGACGGGGACACCGCCGGAGGCGGTCACCCGGCGGCGGGCGGCCACGATCGCGACCTCGAACCTGGGCGCCGTGTCGCCGTGGAGGTGCCCGGCAACCTGGTTCGCCACCGTCATCAGGTCGGCGAATCCGAACGCCTCCGAGGCGAAGCACCCGTTGAAGGCCAGGACGCCGATTCGGTACGGTACGTGATTCATATGGCGAGATTACCCCCGGAAGAGGGCGATCCCGCCCCTCGGCAGAAACGTGAGCGCGGGAGACGATCTCTCTCGGAGGACGGCACTTTTCGCCGGCCCATCACCGAGGAGGACATCCCCATGACCGTCACCGGCGAACTGCTGAAGCGGAACCAGGTACACGCCGAGCACCACCCCCGGCGCGCCTCGTCCATGGTGCCGTCGCTCCAGACCGTTCTGATCACCTGCTGCGACCACCGGGTCGACCCCGCCCACGTGCTGGGGCTGCGACTCGACGAGGCCGTGGTGATCCGCAACGAGGGCGGCCGGGTCACACCGGACGTGCTACGGACGCTGACGACCCTCGCCACCGTGGCCCTCGTCGAGAACCTGGACCTGGACATCGAGATCATCGTCATGCACCACACCGACTGCGGCACCTCCCGCCTTGCCCGACCGGAGCACGCCGCCCTCGCCGCACAGATCTTCGGCGTCAGCGAGGACGAGCTCGACGCCAAGCACCTCACGGACCCGGTCGCCGCGGTGCGAGCAGACCTTCACCTCCTTCGCAACACACCGCTCATCCCCACCGACATGCGCTTGGCCGGCCTCGTCTACGACGTGGAGACCGGCACGGTCGACCGGGTCGAGGAAAAGTGAACCGCCCGGCACACGCCCACCAGCAGGCGACCACCACACTGACGCCCTGCCATAACCCGGTAGAGCAAGGCTCGAACCACCAACCCCAGACGAAGGGCACCACCATGCGCAAGCTCGCCGCCGTTGCCATCGCCGCAGCACTCACCGCACTCACAGTCGTGACGGCCGTTCCCGCCGGCGCAGCTGCCATCAACATGAACGGCGCCCCGGCCCTCGCCGACGCCATCAACATGAACGGCTCCCCCGCCCTCGCAGACGCCATCAACATGAACGGCTCCCCCGCCCTCGCAGACGCCATCAACATGAACGGCGCCCCCGCCCTCGCCGACGCCGTCTGAAAGAGGCAGCGGCTCCCGCCGGGCCGGGGGTCGGGGGTCCTGGAACCTGCGTGACCGTCAGGTGCCAGGCCCCCGGCCGAGAGCGCCATGTACCACCATCCCTCGGCTGCCGCCTCGACCGACGACCACGGCTGCGGCCCCGACCTGCATCTGCTGCCGAAGCCCCTCGCACTAGTGTCTGACTCCGTCGAGACAGAACCGTCTCTCCTAGGGGGAAACAGACTTGAGGCTTCATCACCATCTTCGTCGCCCGGGCAGGCGCTCGCTCTGGCGACGGGCGCGTTCCGTCGTCGTGACGCTTGCACTGGTCGGCGGGCTGCAGGGCGGACTGGCCGGAGCGGCGTTGGCGGACCCGGCGGTATCGCTGTGCACCTCCGTCAACGGGCCGTTCGGCTCGGCAACCGTGGGCGGCGGCCGGTACCGGATCATGCCCGACGAGTGGAACTCCTCGGCCGAGGTGTGCATGAGCAGCGACGGCGGTGCGAACTTCACCGTCACCAGCAGCGCGCTCACCAACGCCACCAACACCAGGCCCGGGGCGCCGGGCGCGTACACGCGCATCGAGTACGTGCCGCGGGCCGGTGAGCTCCCCATGCCGGTGGCCACGATGGGTGACACCCTGACCAGCTGGCGGACCACCACCGGCGCCGCCGGGCAGTACAACGTGGCGTACGACCTCTGGTACGCGGACGCCGGCGCCGGGTGCGGCCCGACGACCTCGCACGAGCTGATGATCTGGCTCAACCGGCAGGGCGGCCCGGTCCCGCTGGGCAGCGCCACCCAGCAGGTCACCCTCGGCGGCCGGGCCTACCAGGTCTACCAGTGGCAGGACGCCATCAGCGGCAAGCAGGTGATCAGCTACCTGATGTCCAGTCCGACCAACTCCGTCTATGACCTGAACCTGCGGACGATCACCTCCGACGCAGTGGTCCGCGGATACGTCCCCGGCAACGGCGAACTCTGCTCCGTGCAGGCGGGCTTCGAGATCTGGAACGGTGGCACGGGGCTGGCCGCCACCTCCTTCTCCTACCAGCCCGCCGCCGGTCTCCCGACCGGCAACGTGACGTCCGGCCTTCCCGGCAAGTGCCTCGACATCGGGAACAACGCACCCAACCCCGCCGACTACAGCATGCCCGCGGACATCTGGGACTGCGCCGCAACGCCGGGCCAGACCTGGACCGTCGGCAACGACGGCACCGTCAAGGCCCTCGGCAAATGCCTCGACGTCACCAACGGCGGGCTCACCAACCGGACCCCGATCCAGCTCTACCCCTGCAACGGCACCGGCGCACAGGTGTGGACGCAGAACGCCAAGGGTCTGATGAACCCGCAGTCCGGCCTCTGCCTGGCCGACCCCGCCGCCTCGACCACCAACGGCACCCAGCTGATCCTCTGGACCTGCGGCGCGAGCGGACAGGACTGGCGGTACCCGTACGGCGGGCAGCCGATCTGGAGCGCCTTCACCAACAAGGCGACCAACTACTGCCTGAGCGGCGGAGTCGAGAACGCCACCTCGGTCAGCCTCCACACCTGCAGCACCACCCCCACCCCGCCCCAGAACTGGGAACTCGTCAACGACGGCACCCTCCGCACCTCCACCGGCGCCTGCCTGGACGCGGGCACCGCCGGCACCAACGGCACTACGGTCCAACTCGCCCCGTGCTCGGGAACGACGGCGCAGCAGTGGCTGCTGTCGCCGACCGGCTACCTGCTGAACCCCCCGTCCGGCAAGTGCCTGGACGACCCGAGGTCCACCGCCGTCCCGGGCACCCCCCTGAACCTGTGGACCTGCAACGGCACCGGCGCACAGGTCTGGTACTCGGCGGCCTGACCGCAGGCCGGAAGCACACGCCGCAGGTCCGGGGCAGAGCACCAGCCCTCCCGGGCCTGCGGCGTGCCCGTCCCTGCCACGACGCCTGTCCTCGGTTGAGCATGACCAGAAGTCGCGTCGGACCGGCGTGGGTGGCTCCGGAGTCACCGCAGGTCGCAGAGGGTATCGGGGACCCCGTGTCGGCCCCGATTGACCGTCGTACGGGCCGGGTCTGGGGTAGCTTGCCTGAAGGCGTCCGTGCGTTCCGGCCGCTCGGTGTTCTGGCTGCTCGACCGGCGCGAAGTCGACGCTGTCGCAAGGAAAGTGAGAGCCTCGCATGTCGAACCTGCTCAGCCGTCATCGTGCGGTCATGCCGTCGTGGGTGTCGCTCTACTACGACGAGCCGATCGAGATCGTGAGTGGCAAGGGGTGCCGCGTCACGGACTCCGACGGGCGGAGTTATCTCGACTTCTTCGCCGGCATCCTCACCAACATGCTCGGGTACGACGTGCCCGAGGTACGGGAAGCCGTCGAGCGGCAGCTGCGCACCGGGGTCGCGCACACCTCCACGCTGTATCTCATCCGCTCCCAGGTGGAGTTGGCCGAGAAGATCGCGGAGCTGTCGGGCATCGCGAACGCCAAGGTGTTCTTCACCAACTCCGGCACCGAGGCAACCGAGACGGCGCTCCTGCTCGCCACCAACGCCCGCCGGTCCGACCAGGTGCTTGCCATGCGCAACAGTTACCACGGACGCTCGTACGGGGCCATGGCCGTCACGGGCAATCGGAGTTGGAAGAACTCCTCGCTCTCGCCCGTCAACGTGCACTATCTGCACGGCACCGACCGCGCGCGCTTCCCGCACCTGTCGGACGAGGCCTTCCTTGCCTTCTGCGCGGACGATCTGCGGCACGTCCTCGACACGGCCACCGCCACCGACGTCGCCTGCCTGATCGCGGAGCCCGTCCAGGGCGTCGGCGGATTCACCGCCGCACCCGACGGACTCTTCACCGCGTACCGGGAGATCCTGGACCAGCACGGGATCCTGCTGGTCTCGGACGAGGTGCAGACCGGCTGGGGCCGTACCGGAGAGCACTTCTGGGGCATTCAGGCCCATGGCGTGACACCCGACATCATGACCTTTGCCAAGGGCCTGGGGAACGGCTTCGCCATCGGCGGTGTCGTCGCCGACGGCAGGCTGATGGACGCCCTTCCCGCCTACGGCATCTCCACCTTCGGCGGCAACCCGATCGCGACGGCGGCGGCCAAGGCCACCCTCGACTACCTGCTCGCCCACGACCTCCAGGCCCACGCGCACCGGATCGGCCGCATGCTGATCGACGGCCTGCGGGCCGCGGCGGAACGGCTTCCGGTCGCGGGAGACGTCCGAGGCAAGGGCCTGATGTTCGCCGTCGACCTGGTCGACCCTGACACGGGAGCCCCGAGCCCTTCGCTGGCCGGCCGGGTGATGGAGGAGTCGAAGGAGCGGGGCCTGCTCATCGGCAAGGGCGGTCTCTACGGCCACACCCTGCGGATGGCTCCCCCGCTCACCCTGAGCGAGGACGAGGCCAGGGACGGACTCGGCATCCTCGTCGACTCACTCACCGCCGTCTGCTGACCCCGAGCAGGTCCGAGGTGGGCCTAGCGTTGAACCATGAGCACCGGCCCGGTGAGCCTGTTTCTCTGCGGCGACGTGATGCTCGGCCGCGGCATCGACCAGATCCTGCCGCACCCGGGTGACCCGACGCTGCGGGAGCCGTACGTCCGGGATGCGCGGTACTACGTCGAGTCGGCGGAGACTGCGAACGGCCCGATCCCTTGTCCGGTCGACTTCTCCTGGCCCTGGGGCGAGGCCCTGCGACTGCTCGACGAGGCCGCGCCCGAGGTCCGGGTGCTGAATCTGGAAACGTCCGTCACCCGGAGCGACGACTTCGCACCGGGCAAGGAAGTGCACTACCGGATGACCCCGGCCAACCTGCCGTGCCTGGAAGCGGCCCGGCCCGACGTCTGTGTACTGGCGAACAACCACGTACTGGACTTCGGCCACCTCGGGCTCGAAGAGACGCTCGGCGTCTTGGCGAGTGCGGGGCTGCAGACGGTGGGGGCGGGAAGGGACGCCGGTACGGCACGGCAACCCGCGATCGTCCCGGTCGACGGCGGCAGGCGGGTGGTGGTCTTCGCGTTCGGGACGGCGTCCAGCGGGATTCCGTCGACGTGGGCCGCTGCCGAGGATCGGGCCGGCGTCTACGTCGTATCCGAGGCATCGGACGCCGACGCGGCCGAAATCGTCGATCGAGTGGAGCAGGTCAAGCAGCCGGGCGACGTCGTCGTCGCCTCGATCCACTGGGGGTCCAACTGGGGCTACAGCGTCTCCCGAGCTCAGATCCGCTTCGCGCATGCACTGATCGACCGCGGTGTCGACGTGGTGTATGGGCACTCCTCGCACCATCCCCGCCCCGTCGAGGTCTACCGCGGACGGCTCGTCCTCTACGGCTGTGGCGACTTCATCGACGACTACGAGGGCATCTCCGGCTACGAGCAGTACCGGGACGACCTGCGGCTGCTGTACTTCATCTCGGTGGAGCCGGACACGGGAGAACTGATCAGCGCACGAATGGTGCCCGTACAGGCACGGAAGATGCGCCTTGAGCACGCCTCGCACGGAGACTCCCAGTGGGAACAGGAGGTTCTCGACCGGGTCAGTCGCAGCTTCGGCACCCGAATCGATCTTGGTTCGGACGGCGTGCCGACTCTCCGGCGGACATAAGGGAAGCGGACGTGACCCGAGACCTCCCTCTCGCTCCCGAAGACCTCGTCCAGGCCGTCCGGCGAGCCGGCATCAGCGATGAGCGCGTGCTCGACGCCTTGCGGGCGACGCCCCGCGCGGGATTCGTCCCCGCCCACCACGTCGCACTCGCCTACACCGACACGCCCATCCCGATCCCCCACGGACAGGTGACCACGCAGCCCTCGCTCTCGGCGAGGATGATCGAAGGCCTGGAACTCACCGGGACGGAACATGTCCTCGAAATCGGGACCGGCCTGGCCTTCCAGACCGCCCTGCTCGCCCGTCTGGCCGCAGACGTCGTGAGCATCGAGATGTGGCCGGACCTGGTTCGACAGGCGCGGCAGAATCTCGCCCACCAGGGCATTCGCAACGTGGAGCTGCGCGCCGGGGACGGCAGTTGCGGCGTGCCGGAGCGAGCCCCGTACGACGCCGTCATCGTCTCGGCCGCCTTCCTCGAAGTCCCTCCGCCGCTGGTCGAGCAGCTTCGGCTCAGCGGCCGCCTGGTGCAGCCCATCGGACCGGGCGGCCAGGAGCAGGTCGTGTCCTTCCGACGCACCGCCGCGGGGCTGGAACACCGGCAGGTCCTCACCTGGGCCAGGTTCGTCCGCCTGATCGGACGCTACGGCTTCCCGGCCTGAGCCACGTCACTCCGGCACGTCCCTGTTCCGGCAGCGGTTGCGCCCCACCCATACCGGCCCGCTGGGCCTTGGCCACCGCGCGGAGCGTAGGAAGTCCTGGAGAGATCCGAACGAATGGCCAATGGCTCTGCGAAGACACTTTACTGACGGTTCATCAGATAAGGATGACTTAAGGTCTAGACCTATTGACAGGTATCGACCACTTCGATTGAGTGCTGGCACGACCCCCGCTCGCAACCCCCACACGAGGAGTGGCACGTGTCGAAGCACCGGAGCACCAGCTCCAAACAGCGGATCATCGCCTTCCTGGCCGCCGTCGCGGCCGCGGTCGGCCTGGCGACCTTCCTGCCGATGGCCTCGTCCGCGTTCGCGGCGACCTGCGCGTCGCCCTGGACGGCCTCCGCCGTCTACACCGGAGGCATGAGCGCCTCCTACGGCGGCCACAACTGGTCCGCGAAGTGGTGGACCCAGGGCGAGACGCCGAGCACCGGCGGCTCGGGCGTCTGGGCCGACCAGGGCGGCTGCGGCGGCGGCACGCCGAGCCCGACGCCTACCCCGCCCGCCGGGTCCTGCACCTACCCCGCCTGGGTGGCCGGCCAGACGTACACCACCGGCAGCATCGTGCGCTACACCGACGGCAACCTCTACATAGCGGAGCACGACAACCCGGGCTACGACCCGGTCATCAGCACCTGGTACTGGGACCCGTACAGCTGCTCCGGCGGCAGCACCACGACCCCGCCCGCCCCCGGCGGATTCGTGGTCTCCGAGGCGCAGTTCAACCAGATGTTCCCGAACCGGAACTCCTTCTACACCTACGCCGGCCTGACCGCCGCACTGAGCGCCTATCCCGGCTTCGCGAACACCGGCTCCGACACCGTCAAGAAGCAGGAGGCGGCGGCGTTCCTCGCCAACGTCAGCCACGAGACCGGCGGGCTGGTCTACATCGTCGAGCAGAACACCGCCAACTACTCGCACTACTGCGACACGTCGCAGTCGTACGGCTGCCCGGCCGGCCAGTCCGCCTACTACGGCCGCGGCCCGATCCAGCTGAGCTGGAACTTCAACTACAAGGCCGCCGGCGACGCACTCGGCATCAACCTGCTCAACAACCCCAACCTGGTGCAGACCGACGCCGCAGTCGCCTGGAAGACCGGCCTCTGGTACTGGAACACCCAGAACGGCCCGGGCACCATGACCGCGCACAACGCGATGGTCAACGGGTACGGCTTCGGTGAGACGATCCGCAGCATCAACGGCTCGCTGGAGTGCAACGGCGGCAACCCCGCTCAGGTGCAGAGCCGGATCAACTCGTACCAGAACTTCACCTCGATCCTGGGCGTCCCGACCGGGAGCAACCTCTCCTGCTGAGCCGGCCCGGACACCACTGATCACCTGCGCGCCCTGCTCACCGGCCCCGCCAGTGAGCAGGGCGCGCCGACCGGGCGTTGGCCGGCCCGGCACGTGACGCCGCGGGCCAGCAGGAGTTCACGCCCGGCCTCCTCGTGCGCCGAGCCGCCACCGGACAGCTCGGCAACGTGCACCGCCTTGCCCACGTCGTGCGTGGCCGCCCCGAACAGCACCGCCTCGCGGTCGAAGGTCAGCCCTGGGTGGCGCTGCCCTGTCCAGTCGACGAGTTGGTGCGCCACGTCGTGGACGGCTCGTAGGTGGGCCGCAAGCCGTGGTGGAGCCTCCAGGCTCTGCAGCAGCTCGGCCACTCCTTCCGGCAGCGGACGCAGCGGCGGCTCGGCCTTGTCGTGCAGGGCCCGCAGCAGGAGGTCGGCACTCATCACCGCGCCAGGGTACTCAGATCAGACGGACCGGCCGCGGCGTTCCGCTCGCCCGGGACGCCGCCTCGCCGCGCTGCTTCGGCGCTCGTCCTTCTTGGCGGCCTCCGGCCAAGGACGCCATTGTTCGCCCTGCCGAACAGTCCCTGGATTTCGCAGGGGAAGAATGGCAGGCGGAACTCGAGCTCCAACTACCGGCAAAGCGCCAGCCCCGCGCCATTGGGCTGGATATCGGCCGGTGGTCTTCTCTCGTGAAACCGGCCATAACCCACCGTTGTCACCCGTGCACGCGGCAGGGCTCCGTACCGGAGTTCGGATATCCTGGCGGAATGAGTGAGAACCTGCCCCCGTGCCCGAAGTGCTCCAGCGAGTACACCTACGAGATGAACGCTCTGATGGTGTGCCCGGAGTGCGGCAATGAATGGGTTTCCGCCGAGGGCGCCGCGGATGACGCGAGTGGCTCCGGAGAACGGGTGGTCAAGGACTCCGTCGGCAATGTGCTGAGCGACGGCGACACCGTGACCGTCGTCAAGGCCCTCAAGGTCAAGGGAAGCCCCTCGGGAATCAAGGCGGGGACCAAGGTGCGCAATATCCGCCTGGTCGACGGAGTCGACGGCCACGACATCGACTGCAAGATCGACGGGTTCGGCGCCATGCAGCTCAAGTCGAGCGTGGTCAAGAAGGCCTGACCTACGGCCGGCGCTCGTTCGGGCAACGCCGGCATGCAGGTGTGGTGCAGTTCGAAATCTGCGGGTCGTGACTCCCCGGTCACGGTCCGCCTTTTCGCGTCGTGGGCATGGTCGCCTGCGCGTCGGGCGCGTCGGGCGCGTCGGGCGCGTCGGGCGCGTCGGGCGCGTCGGGCGCGTGCCACGGACGGCCCCGGCGATCTCGTCCGGTCTCGGGCACGCCCTGGACGGCCCGGCGGCTGCTCCAGGCGGGTCCTTCTCTCTCAGCGTCCCGGAAATCCCGCCGTGATCGCGGTAGCGTCGAGCCGTATGCCCGCTTTGGGCAGTTATATCCGCTCGATGTCGGAGGTGCTGTGTGGCTGTTCCCGCCGCACGAATCGTGTTCGGGCCACAGGACCGGGCCGCGGTCGCCGATGCCGTCACGGAGATCCTGACCAGTGGGGCACTGACCCTGGGGCCGTACACCGAGCGGTTCGAGTCGTCGTTCGCCGCCGCGCATCGGGCACCGCACGCGGTGGCCGTCTCCAGCGGGACGGCGGCGCTGGAGATCGCGCTCCGGATCGTCGGGGTCTCCGGCCGGGACGTGGTCGTCCCCGCCAACACCTTCTACGCCACCGCCGCGGCGGTGATCCACGCCGGCGGCCGTCCGGTCTTCGCCGATGTGTCGGCCTCGACCTTCGCGCTGAGCGCGGCCGGTCTCAAGGCGGCGCTCACCCCGTCGACGGCGGCCGTCGTGCTGGTCCACATCGGCGGGCTGATCACCCCGGAGACCGACGAGCTGCGCCGGCTCTGCGACGAGCAGGGCATCGCGCTCATCGAGGACGCCGCCCACGCCCACGGCTGCACGTACGACGGCAGGTTCGCCGGCTCCTTCGGCCAGGTCGGGGCCTTCTCGTTCTACCCCACCAAGGTGACCACCAGCGGTGAGGGCGGGATGCTGCTCACCTCGTCCGAGCAGTTCCGCGACGAGGCCCGGCTCTACCGCGACCAGGGCAAGGGCAGCTTCTCCGCCAACCACCATGTGCGGCACGGCTCGGCCTGGCGGCTCAGCGAGCTGAACGCCGCGGTGGGCGAGGTCCATCTGCGGCACCTGGAGGACTTCGTCGAGGCCCGCCGCCGGGTCGCCCGGACCTACACCGCCGAGCTGGCGGGCCTGGACGGCCTGCGACCGCTGACCGAGCCGGAGAAGTGCCGCGGCAACTTCTACAAGTACATCGCCCTGCTGCCGCACGGCGTGGACCGGACGCGGTTCAAGACCGCCGTCGCCGAATCCGGCGTCCGGCTGTCCGGCGAGGTCTACGACCTGCCGCTGCATCACCAACCCGTACTCACCGAGTACGCCGACGGCCCGCTGCCGGTGGCGGAGGACGTCTGCGCACGGCACGTCTGCCTGCCGATCCACTCCGACATGCACGACGACGAAGTCGACCAGGTACTGACCGCCGTGTCTGCCGCATACGCGGCCGTAGCCGGCTGAGAGAGGCGTCATGAGGATTGCTGTCACCGGGGGCTGCGGGTTCATCGGCTCCCATGTCGTCGACCGGTTGCTGGCGGCCGGACACCAGGTGGTGGTCGTGGACACGGCGGCTCGCCGGGCCGGGCCGGACGCCGAGTACGCCCGGGTGGACATCCTCGACCTGCCCGGCCTGACGGCCGCGCTGGCGGACAGTGAGGTGGTGTTCCACCTGGCCGCGATGGCCGATGTGGACCAGCTGGTCGCGACCCCGGTCGAGGCCGTGCGGGCCAACGTCGAGGGCACCGCCTCCGTCCTTGAGGCGGCTCGGCGCTGCGGCGCCAGCCGGGTGGTGCTGGCCAGCTCCGTCTGGGTCTACGACGCCGTCCACGCGGCGGCCGACCGCGACGAGGCCGAGCTGACCGAGGACGCCCCGATCGACCTCAGCCGCGGCGGCCATCTCTACCTCTCCGGCAAGCTGTCCGCCGAACTGATCGCGCACAGCTACCGCGAGACCTACGGCCAGCACTTCACCGTCCTGCGCTACGGCGTCCCGTACGGTCCGCGGATGCGCGACGAACTGGTCGTCGCCCGCTTCGTTCAGGCCGCCCTGACCGGAAAGCCGATCACCATCGCCGGCGACGGGCGCCAGACCCGGAACTACGTCTACGTCGAGGACCTCGCCGAGGCACACGTCCGCGCGCTGTCCCCGGAGGCCCAGGACCAGACCTTCGCGCTGGAGGGCAACACCGCCGTCTCGGTCCGGGAGATCGCCGACACCGTGCAGTCGCTGTTGGGTACGGCCACGATCGAGCACATCCCGGCCCGCACCGCCGACTACCACAACGGCCGCCGGGTCTCGAACGCGAAGGCCAAGCGACTGCTCGACTGGTCGCCGACCACCACCTTCGAGGAGGGCGTCCGGCGCTACCTGGAGTGGTACCGGTCCCCGGCCGGAAAGCCCGGAAGCAACTGACGGACCGTCCGAGGAGACTCCGTGCCCCACGCGCTGCTGCTCTCCGGCTCGCTCGGCCAGGGCCATGACGTGATGGCCCTGGCCTGCGCCGACTCGTTGAGCCAACGAGGCTGGACCACCGGCACCCGGGACGCAATGCGGCTGCTGGGCCGGACGGCCGGGGCCGCCGGCGAGGGCGTGTTCCGGCGGATGCTCGCCGTGCCCGGCGTCTACGACGCCTTCCACTTCTCCGCGCTGCGACCGGGGAACCAGCTCGCCCTGCTCGCCGACTCCGCCGCACGCCGCCGACTGGCTCCGCGGCTGCGCCGACTGCTCGACGAGGAGCCCGCCGACCTCGTGGTCTCGGTGTTCGCCACGGCCGCCTCGGCGGTCAATCAGGTCCGGGCCGGCCGCGGTCCGGCCCCCGTTCATATGGTCTTCTGCACGGATGTGACGCCGCATCGGCTGTGGGTGCACGAGGAGACCGACATGTTCCTGGTCACCTCGGAGGTCGCCGCCTGCGGGGTCCGTCGCTACCGGCCGGACGCCGAGATCGCCGTCGTCCCGCCGCCCCTGCGAGCCGGTTTCTACACCCCGCCCACCCGCGCCGCGGCCCGGGCCGAGTTCGGGATCCCCGACGACGCCGAATGCGTCCTGCTGATGTCGGGTGCCTGGGGGCTCGGCCCGGTGGCCGAGGCCGCCGAGGCGCTCGCCGCCGCCGGGCCGCACGTGCTCGCCGTCGCGGGCCGCAACCGTGCCCTCGAGGCCCGGCTGCGGGATCTCGAGCGCCGACAGCACCGGGTGCACGCCTTCGGTCTCACCGACCGCGTCCCGTCCCTGATGGCGGCCGCCGACCTGGTCGTCACCAGCTCGGGCGACACCTGCAGCGAGGCCCGGGCGCTCGGCCGCCCCCTGCTCCTGCTGGACGTGGTCCAGGGCCATGGCCGGGACAACCTCCAGCACGAGCTGGAACTCGGCCACGCGGAGGTGTCGTCGGCCCGCCCGCACGAGGTGGTTCGGAACGCGCTGGCCGCCCTGACCCGGGCGGGTGTCTCCGCTCCGGCCACACCGACTCGGGCGGGCTGGGAGAAGGCGTTCTCGGACGCGCTGGCCCGGGTGGGTCTCGCCTGACGGAGGCAGCTTGCCGCCGGCTGTCCAGGTCAGCGAAGCCCGTGGTCCCGCAGTGGGCCGACCTCCAGGCCGAGTTCCCGGCACCGCTCCACCGCCCGCGGCAGGGCGCCGAGCGCAGTGCGCCACGAGCCGGGCGGCGAGGTGCAGTCCGAGTCGTGCAGCAGCACGGTCGCGCCAGCGCGCAGCTCCGGCAGGAGGGTCGCGTGGACCGAGGCCGGGGACGCCCCCGCCGTCCACTCCCGGCCCCAGGCGGTCCACAGCACCGGCCGCAGCTCCAGCTGCCGCGCGGCGGCGCGCAGACCGCGGGTGAGCACCCCGTACGGCGGCCGGTACCAGCGCGGTGGCTGCCTGCAGACCGTGGCGATCAGATCGGCGGCGCGGGTCAGTTCGGCCAGGTCGCGCCGGGCCGCCGGCCGCCAGGGCACCCGGTGGTACCAGCCGTGAACGGCCACCTCGTGCCCGCGGGCGACCAACTCCCGGCCCAGGTCCGGTGACCGCTCCAGCTCGCTGCCGAGCAGGAAGAAGGTGGCCCGGACGTCCAGCTGGTCGAGCAGCTTCAGGAACCGGGGGGTGCCCTCGGGGTCCGGGCCGTCGTCGAAGGTCAGCGCCACATGGGTCGGCCGGCCGTACCCGGCCAGCTCGCGGCAGGCGAGCCTCCGGACCGGCGCGAGCCGGCTCACCGCCGGTGCCAGATGGACCGCCTCCACGGCGGAGGCGGCGAGCAGCACGGGGGCCATCGGTGTGAACCGCACCCGGGTCGGTGGGCGGCCCATCGGCATCAGCCGAACCTCGCGGCCAGCCGCTCGAACAGACCGGGCGCGACGCCGTGGACGCGTTCCGGCACCCGAAGCCACCACGGGACGAAGAGCCGGTCACGGCGTCCCGTGATCCCGGCGACGATCGTGTCGGCGACCCGCTCGGGCGTCACCGCGCGTGGCCACGCGCGGTCGTACGGGCTGCCGCGTCGGCGGAAGAACGGCGTGTCCACCACCCCGGGCAGGACCACGCTGACCCGCACCCCGGTGCCCCGCAGCTCGTACCGCAGGCTCTCGGCGAACATGCCCAGCGCGGCCTTGGTCGCCGTGTAGACGGCCTCCTCCCCGACCCCGACCGCGCCGGCGATGGACCCCACCAGAACGATCCGGCCGGACCCTCGGGCGGTCATGCCGGGGAGCAGCAGCCGGGCCAGCTGGAGGGGTGCGATCAGATTCAGCGTGATCATCCGCTCCAGTACGTCCGGCGGCATCCCGGCGAAGGGCCCGCGCCAGCCCACGCCGGCGTTGGCGATCAGCACGTCCACCCGGCCGGTGGCGGCCTGGGCCCACGAGGCGAGCCGGTCGGGACCGTCCGGACGGCACAGGTCGCCGGCCATCGCGTGGCCCCCGGTGAGGCGGGCGATCTCCGTGAGCCGTTCGGGGTCGGTGCCGGAGAGCAGCGGGTACCAGCCGAGGGCGGCGAGCCGCAGGGCGGTGGCGCGGCCGATGCCCGAGGAGGCGCCGGTGACCAGCGCGACCGGCAGTTCCGTCGTGATCCTGGCGGCAGGACCGGGCGTCCCGAGAACCGCCCGCCCGGAGCCTGACGAGCTGCCGGCGGGCGTTCCCGACAGTCCCTCGTTCACTTCGCCCACCTGCGCTCCCTGTCGGCGGATCACGCTCTGTGCCCCTTCGGCCACCATCGCACGCCCCGGCCGGAGCCGCCCGTCGCCTCGGGCGGGGAACCGGGGGCAGGCGGTCCGCTGACGGTCAGGACTCCAGCTCTCCGAAGCGCGCGAGGGCGAAGGTCCCGCCGACGGCGAGGACGAAGCCCGCCACCGCCGCCCACGTGTAGCCGGGCCGGGGCCGGTCCCCCAGAACGGCCACGCCGATCAGCCCGGGGACGACGGTCTCCCCCACGATCACCGCCGCGATCACCGCCGTCATCGCTCCCCGCTGGAGCGCCAGGGCGTACCACAGGTACGCGGCGGTACCGCCGATCGCCAGGGCGTACGCGGCGGCCTCGGTGAACACGCCGAGCGGGGTGCCCGGCGAGAGCACCCGGACCGCCAGGCTGACCACGCCGAAGCCCATGCCCGCGAGAAAGCCGAGCGCCGCCGCGACGGGGGTGCCGCGCCCGCGCGTCAGCAGCAGACCGACCGCGACCGTCCCGACCGCCCCGGCGAGCAGCCCCAGCTGGAAGGCCGTCCCGCCGTCCGCGTGTCCTTCCGGGCCGGAGCCCAGGCCGAGGAGGACGAGGCCGACGCAGACCGCGAACAGACCGGCGGTGTCGCGGCGGCCGAGGCTGATTCCGAGCAGCCACATCGCCGCCAGCGCGGTCACCGCGAGGCTGGCCCCGGTGACCGCCTGGACGACGAAGAGGGGCAGCCGGCGCAGCGCGATCACGACCATCACGAAGCCCGCGATGTCCAGCGCCGTACCCAGCAGGAACCACCGCGAGCGGAACACCGCTGCCAGCCTCCGTCGGCGCGGACCGCCTTCACCGCTCGCGGCCCTGGCTCCACGGGCCTGGAACACGGAGGCCAGCCCGTAGCAGAGGGTCGCCACCAGGGTGGCGGACAGTCCGAGCAGCATGAGTCCTCAGCGGGTTCGTGGGCGGCGGGCGGTGTCGTCACCAGTCTTCAACGCCCCGGACCGGCCCGCGCTCCGGACGCGAGCCGCGCCGACCGCCGTCATCCAGCCGGACGGATCGTCCGGCCTCTGCCGGTCAGGTGACCCACCGTCAGGAGGGACGAGCACTCGGCCGTCCCGTCATGGGACCGGGCCGCGGCGCGACCTTGCCCCTCCCGCTCACCGCCTCCAGGGGCGGCGATGGTTCTCCGCTTCCGACGGGCGCGGCCCGGCTGCTGCCGCTGCCGCCGCTATTGCGGAAGCGTGGAGCACGCAGGAGACCGCGACGATGAACGGCCAGAACGACTGAGCGGCTGTCACCACGCGTTCGGCCACGCCTGCCGCACCGTGATCGCGCAGTGCGAGCATGAACCACATCGCTCCGGCCAGCATCGACGCGGTCACCAGGACCGAGGGGGCCGGCTTGAGCCCCCAGGGCGCGAAGCGGCTGCGGTCCACGGCCAGACACGGCCATACCGACAGGAGCGCGAAGCCCACTCCCACCGCCGCACCGTGCCGTAGCGAGCCTCCACCTTGCGGCTGCGGGAACAGCGCCACCAGGATCGAGGCCACTCCCCCGCCGGCCAGCGCCGCCCGGCCGACGAGCGAGGCAGCGCGCAGCCCGAGAGCGGTGACGAAGTGACAGGCTCCGAGCCCGGCCAGCGCGCCCACCATCAGCCAGCGCCCGGGAGCTCCCTGGGCCGCCAGAGAGCTGATCGTCTGGGTGACGGGGTCGTAGCCGGGCCCTCGGAGGAGGTCCGCCAACGTCCAGCCACCGATCAGAACGACGGGCGCGCCGGCGGATGAGAGCAGGGCCCACCAGGGAACGAGTCGCATCGCTCCACCGTAGGTCGCGGATGCACGCCCGCCACTGACCGACCCGACCTGGCGACCCGGTTTACGACGAGCGTCGCTACGGACCCGGCCTCGCGCTGACTACCCTGGGGCCTCGTGGCCCCGCATCCCCCCGCCCGCCATCTGCTGCGTGCCAAGGACCTCGCCGACGCCCGGTACGCCGAGCCGCTCACGGTCGCCGAGCTCGCGGCGGCGGCCGGTCTGTCCCGGGCGCACTTCAGCCGCCAGTTCCGGCGTGCGTTCGGGGAGTCACCGCATGTGTACCTGCTGACCCGGCGGCTGGAGCGGGCGGCCACGCTGCTGCGGACCACCGACCGGGCGATCGCCACCATCTGCTTCGACGTGGGGCTGAACAGCCTCGGGTCGTTCACCACCAGCTTCACGCGGATGTTCGGGCTGACTCCCGCCGCCTACCGGGCCGCGTTCCCGCCGGCCGCCGCGCACGCGATCGTCCCGGGCTGCGTGCTGCGCGCCTACGGGCGCCCGCAACACCGCACGTTTCGAGAAGACGGTGCCCAGGGCCCCGGAATAGCGTGACGGTACCGCCGAAAAGAACGCGTACCGGGAGGATCCGATGATCAGAATCGCCACCGCGCAGCTCTGGGTCCACGACCAGGAGGAAGCGCTCGCCTTCTACACCAAGAGCGTCGGTCTGGAGGTCAGGTCCGACGTCACCCTCCCCGAGATGGGGAACTTCCGCTGGCTCACCGTCAGCCCGGCCGGGCAGGAGGACGTGGCCATCGTGCTGATGGCGATCCCCGGCCCTCCGGTGCTCGACGCCGAGACCGAGGCCCAGGTGCGCGAGCTGACCGCCAAGGGCGCGGCCGGCACCGTCTTCCTGACCACCGACGACTGCGACGCCGCCTACGCGGAGCTCTCGGCACGCGGCGTCGAGTTCAACGAGGAGCCGACCGACCGGCCCTACGGCCGCGACTGCGGGTTCCGCGACCCGTCCGGCAACAACATCCGTCTCACCCAGCTCCGGGAGATGTGACCACCACTACGGGCACGTCGCGGCCGGGTCCACCAACCAGCGGGTGTTCGACCGGCCGGACGAGGTGCTGCGGGTGGTTCAGCTGCTCCCGTTGACGACGGAGTTCTGGATCGCGCCGGCAGTCAGCTGCCGCTTCTCGAGGATGCCGGCGTACGTACTGTCCCTGACCAGCGAGTTCATCGCCTTCGTCAGGACGTCCCGCAGCACGCTGTCGCCCTTGCGGACGGCGATCCCGTAGGGCCGCGGCTGGAACTGGGGACCGGCGATGTCGAAGGCCTGCCCGCCGTCGACGGTCTGGACGTTGTACAGCGCCTTCGGGTAGTCGGTGAGGTATGCGTCCACCTGGCCGCCGTGCAGATCGGCCACGGCCTCCACGTCGGCGTTCGCCGGCAGGATCCTGAGGGGCTTGCCCAGGTGCTCGCACGCCTTCTGCTGGCGGGTCGCGAGATCCTCGTGGATGGTGCCCTTCTTCACCACGAGGGACTTGCCGCAGAGGTCGTCGAGCTTGGAGATCTTCTCGGGGTTCCCCTTGGCGACCGCCATCCCGAAGCCGGCCATGAAGTAGTCCACGAAGTCGACGCCGTCGTTGACCTGCTTGTTGTTCTTGTCGACACCCTGCTCGCGCTCGCGGGTGTCGGTGATGCCCGACATCCCGATGTCGTACTTCTTGTCCAGGAGCCCGGGGAGCACGTTCGCGAAGGGGCCGACGTCCTGGAACTCGAATCTGACGTCGAGCACCTTCTCCAGGGCCGCGGCGAGATCGGGGTCGAGGCCGTCCGGCTGTCCCTGCGGGTTACGGAAGATCATCGGGGCCGCCGTGAACGAGGCGCCCACCCGGATCACCCCGGCCTTGCGGATCGCCTCGGGCAGCTGGTCGCGCAGTGAGGCCTTGCCATCGCCCGCGCCGCAGGCGCTCAGCAGAAGAACACCACTGGTGACGGCGGCTATGGCGCCGCAGCGGCGGCTGGTGGAGGGGGTCATCTTCGATTTCTCCCGGGTGGTCGACGCACAGTGCCGGGGTTCGGGACATGGCGGCGGACCGCGCCGACAGCACCCCACCGGCCCCGCTCCGGTGAGACAGCTTCCCGCCCGGAGGAGGGAGGCTGGCCAGACTATAGCGGCCATGGTCACGTCAGTCTTCACCGGGGCGGGCACAGGTCGACGCGGGTAGACGGCGCCCCGGCGCGGGCGCGGCCGGGCCGTGCGGGCAGGTGGCGGTGGTTCACGAAACGCCTGCCGGGGCCCACCGAGATGGATACGATCGGACGATTATTGACTGTCACGCCTGGGGGGCGCAGTGCAACGGTCGTCGGACAAGGAGTTGGTGGCGGCGCTGGGCAGGGCCGGGGTGCGGGGCGTCGCCCCCGGGGAGATGCCCCTGTACACCCAGCTCAGCGAGGAGTACTTCGCACGTGGCGTCCGGCTCGACCGCGCCGACCGGGATCCGCTGCTGGGCTTCGGCCTGGACGCCGCCGTCGTCCTGCTGACGCCGGTGGTGCTGGAGGCGTGCCACCAGCTGTGGGCGGCACTGAGCGCCAAGGCCGCGGAGAAGGCGGCCGAGGGAGCCAAGGACCTGCTGCACCGGATCCGCCTGCGCCTCGGCAGGGGTGAGGGGCGGGAGCCGGCCGCCCCCGTGGAGTTCACCGCCGAGGAGCTGGCTCTCGTACGCGCCGAGGCCGCCAGGTGCGCGGCCGACCTCGACCTGACCGAGGGTCAGCAGCGCCTGCTCGCCGATGCCATCGTCGGCGCTCTGGCCGCGCCCGCGCCCGCCGCTGCGCCCGGAGAGTGAGGTGAGGGCCGGGCTCCGGCCGACCGGACGCGCCGTCACGTCCGTTCTGTTCGGGCTGCTCTCGCTGCAGGTGGCGGTATCGACCCTGATCGTCTTCCGAGGGCTCTTCGCGCTCACCCCCCAGGGCAGGCACTGGGCCCGGTTGTGGGGTCAGTGCCTCACCGACCACCTGCTGAACGCCCCGCCCGACCGCCTCACCGATCTCCCCTCCGTCGCGGAGTGGGCGTCGTCCTCCCGTGCCGACCTCGGGGCGCTGGAGGCCTGCGTGGCTCCCGCGCAGTCCGACCTCCTGCGCTGGCTCGTCGGTGGCCTGCTCATCGTGCTGGCGGTGGCGGCCCTGCTGTACGCGGCGCATCCCTGGGTGCTGCACCGGCGCTACCGGCTACGGAGCTTCGACCCCTCGGACGCCGCGCTCCTCCTTGCCGAGCTGGAGCGGCTGCGGCGCGTCGCCGGTACCGGGCGGGTGCGGTTCCTCAGCCGCCCCTTCGACCCGGTGCCCTCGGCCTTCGTCCACGGGCCGCCCGGGAGACGAGCGGTCGTACTCAGCGCCGGTCTCGTGGTGCGCTTCCACACCGACCCGGCGGCGTTCCGGGCCACCGTCCTGCACGAACTCGCGCACGTGCGCAACCGGGATGTCGATCTGACGTACGCCGCGCTGGCACTGACCGGCGCGTTCACCCTGGTCGTCGGCGGAGCGGCGGTCTGGCTCTGCGCGCACATCGCCATCGATCCAGGGTTGACAGCGGGGTTCGTCCTACGGACGCTCGGCCTGCTGGCGGTGACCGGGGTGCTGCTGGCGGCGCTGGTCCGGGCCAGGGAGTTCCAGGCCGATGCGCGACTCGCCGCCTGGGGCGCGGACGGGGATGCCCTGCCGAGGGTCCTCGCGGGCATGCCGTCCCCGGTACGGAGGGCCCGCCCGAGACTGCATCCGGCGCCGGCCCTGCGGTTGGCAGCACTGCGCGGGTCCGCGCCACTGTTCGGGCAGGACTTCCCGGGCGGTCTGGGCATCGGCCTGATCGCCATGGTCGGGCTGTCCGGTCTGAACAGGGCGGCTTGGCTGCAGGAACCGGATCCGCACCGGGCCGTCTGGGCGAACGCGGGTATGGCCGTG
Source organism: Kitasatospora atroaurantiaca (assembly GCF_007828955.1). NCBI lineage: Bacteria > Bacillati > Actinomycetota > Actinomycetes > Kitasatosporales > Streptomycetaceae > Kitasatospora > Kitasatospora atroaurantiaca. The sequence continues at coordinate 1,361,383 of NZ_VIVR01000001.1, forward strand.
CTGGTGGCCGCGGTCGTCGTGGGCGGGCGCTGGAGACTCGAGTCCGGTCCTGACGCGCTGTCCGATGACGGCCGGGTGTGGCCGTTCAGCACGGGGCTGTCCGTCGGCCTGACGATCGGATCGCTGCTCTCCCTGGAGACGGCCTTCAGACCCGTCAGCGCGCTCGGTCTGCCGGTGTGGATGGCCGTCTGGACCTTGCTCGTGGTCGCCGTCACCGCGCCCGTGACCTGCTGGGTGGTCCGTGGGACCACCGCAGCGGCACAGGCGGCGCGCGGAAGGCCTGCCGTCCATCTGGCGGCGGTCGCGCTCGCGGCCGCCGCCTACACGGTGGTGCTGCGCCTGGTCGACCTGGGGTTCCTGACGACTGCTCCGCTCTCCGGGGAAGGCCCGCAGGCCGCGCTGTCCAATCTCACGGAACCCCTCGTCCTGGCCGGGGTGGCCTACAACTCCGCAGCGGTGACGACTCTGCTGGGCTGCGTCGGTGTGCTGGCCGTCGGCGCCACGTGTGCCTGGGCAGCCGGACGGTTGAGGGCGCGGCACCGCACCGAGGTCCGGGCACCACGAGCCGACGGGATGAGGTCCGCGCTCCGGTCAGGACTGCGGGCGGGGCTCGTCGCGGGTGCCGCCGTCCTGGTACTGGTCCTGCTGGCGGCCTGGCAGGCGCACCGGCTGCCGCTGCTGGACCGGTGGGGCAATGAATTCGTCATCCGCTTCCAGTTCCTGCTGATCGCGGTCGTCGATGTGATCGCGCTGCTGACCGGCCTGCTGGCGGCCGGGCGATCGCCCCGTACGGGACTGGTCCGCGGAGGTGTGGCGGCGCTGGTGTGTGCGGCCGCGGGGGCGATCGCCCTGACGGTTCAGCCCGTCCTCGGCCGCTGTGTCGGCGCCTTCGCGCTGCGCCCGTCCAGCAGGGGGTGCCTGACCGCGCCCGCCTCCGACACCGTCATGCTGACGCTCGTGCCGGGAGTGACGGGCGTGCTCTGCGTACTCCTGCTGCCGGCGTGGCTCGGCCTGCGCCGACGGGTGGCGGGCCGGCTCCCGTCACCCGTCCGGCCGTGGGCGCTTCGGGGCCGCGTGCTCACGCTGGCGGCGGGCTTGCCGGTGCTCGCAGGCCTCTTCCTGACCGGCCACACGGTGGCGCACGAGAGCGCACACCCGCCGGCGATGGCCGGGGCCTCGATCGGCGACCAGGGCTGGGTGGGAGCAGCGGACTACCGCTTCCGGCTGGCCCTCGGCTGGTTCGACGTCAGCTCCCAGCCGGACGACTCCGGGGCAGAGCTGCGGGCCCGCCCGGAGGGCTCCCTCATACGGGCGCAGCTGTCGGTGACCCGGCCGACGGAGCAGTTCCCGTTCGAGGAGAGCAAGGCGAAGATCCTGGCGAAGGGAGGCCGGGAGATCGCCGTGGCCGGGCATCGGGCCCTGGTGCTCGACGGACAGGGCCCGGGAGAGGACCGCGTCCGGTTCGTCCTGATCGAGAACGGCACCCGGCAACTGCTCGTCGGCCTCTCGGCACCGCAGCTCGACTGGCCGGACCGGCTACGGGATCTGGACGTGATGCTCGCCGGCTGGCAGTGGCAGGGCGCAGGCACCCCCCGGGGGTGATCAGCCGCCCGACATCATCTCCGCCGCCCGTCTGGCCAGCTCCTCGGGCGGGACGTCCTCGACGTGGGTGGAGACGTCCCACTTGTGGCCGAACGGGTCCTCGATCTGGCCCGTGCGGTCGCCGTAGAACTTGTTCTCCACCGGCTGGAGCACCTTGGCGCCCAGGGCAACGGCCTGCGCGACGGCCGCGTCGACGTCGGCGACGTAGATCACGATCGACATGGCCGTACCGCCGACCGTCTTCGGCCCGAGCGCGCCCATCTCCCGGGACTCGTCCGCGAGCATCAGCACCGAATCACCGATCTGCAGCTCGGCGTGCCCGACCTTGCCGCCCGGCGCGGCGAAGCGCAAGCGTTCGGTGGCCCCGAACACCGAGCGGTAGAAGTCGATCGCGGCAGCCGCACCGTCGACGTACAGGTACGGCATCAGCCAGGGATAGCCCTCGGGTACGGGTTTCGTGGACATGCGCGCCTCCGGTGGGGGGGTTCTTCCGAGCCACGCTGCCACCTGGTCACCGCCCCTGCACCCCGGTCCGTCCCACCGGGTGGCCGGGTGGGGCACGCGCAGGAAGTCTGGCAGGCAGAGCGTTGTTACTGGTGAGGGCCTGTAACAGCAACCAGAAGGGCCGAGCGGTGTCCGAGACACTCTCCGAGCCCGACCGCTCTCCCGGGGAGCGCGCCGCGCTCGACTCCTACTCCCGGATCGTCACGACGGTGGCCGAGGAGCTGACCCCGCGCGTGGCCGCCCTGCAGGTCGTCCGCAGAGGCCGCCGCGGGTGGTTCACGACCGGGACCGGCTCCGCCGTGGTCTTCACCGACGACGGCTTCCTGCTCACCAACGCGCACGTGGTGGGGCATGCCGACGCCGGGACGCTCTCGTTCGGAGACGGCACCACCGCGCCGTTCCACGCGATCGGGACCGATCCGCTGTCGGACCTGGCCGTGCTGCGGGCCGACGCCCCGACACCGCCGCCGGTACGCCTGGGCGAGGCCAACGGGCTGCGCGTCGGGCAGCTGGTGGTCGCCGTCGGCAACCCGCTGGGGCTGGCCGGCACCGTCACCGCGGGCGTCGTCAGCGCCCTCGGCCGTTCCCTCCCGGCGAGGGCCGGCACCGCCGTGCGGGTGATCGACGACGTGATCCAGACCGACGCGGCACTGAACCCCGGCAACTCCGGCGGGGCGCTCGCCACCGCCGCCGGCGAGGTGGTCGGCATCACCACGGCGGTGGCCGGGAACGGGGTCGGCCTGGCCATCCCGATCAATGCCACCAGCCGTCAGATCATCGCCACCCTGCTGTCCGACGGGCGCATCCGCCGCGCCTACCTCGGCCTGGCCGGCGTGCCCACCACGCTGCCGCCCGCCGTCCGCGAACGCACCGGCCAGGGCACCGGCCTGCGCATCGTCGAGATCGTCCCCGCCGGCCCTGCCGACCGGGCCGGCCTGCGCCCCGGCGACCTGCTGCTCACCGCCGCCGGCGAGCCGATGACCAGCGCCCAGGCGCTGCAACGGCTGATGCTGGCGGACGCGATCGGGCGACCGCTCGCGCTGACCGCGCTGCGCGCCGAGGCGCTGGTCGACCTCATCGCCACACCCGCGGAGCTGCACGCGGACGACTGAGCCGTGTTCGTCCACCGATCCCGCGGCACCGTTGCGTACCGTCGGAGCAGTGACCAACGCAACCCAGCAGGTGTGACACAGAGATCGGGCTTCCGTGGAACGCAAGTGGTGGACCCTGATCGCCGTCTCGGTGGCGACCTTCATGCTTCTGCTCGACATCACGGTCGTCAACGTGGCGCTGCCGTCGATCCGCAAGGATCTCAACGCCAGCTTCACCGACCTTCAGTGGGTGTTCGACGCCTACACGCTGACGCTCGCCGCGCTGGTGCTGACGGCCGGCTCGCTCGCCGACCGGCTGGGACGCCGTCGGACCTTCGCCGCCGGTCTGGCGATCTTCTCCCTCGCGTCACTGCTCTGCGCGGTGGCGCCGAACCCGACCTTCCTCAATCTGGCGCGCGCCGTCCAGGGCGTGGGCGGCGCGGTGATGTTCGCGGTGTCGCTGGCCCTGGTCGCTCAGGAGTTCGCGGCCGGGCGCGAGCGTGGCATGGCGATGGGCATGTACGGCGCGACGATCGGGGTCGCCGTGGCGGTCGGCCCGCTCATCGGCGGAGCGCTCACCGACTCGCTGGGCTGGGAGTCGATCTTCTATCTCAACGTGCCGATCGGCGCGGCCGCGATGGTCGTCACCTACCTGAAGCTGCGCGAGAGCCGCGACCCGAACGCGACCCACGTCGACTGGGCCGGCGTCGCGACGTTCAGCATCTCGCTCTTCCTGCTGGTGCTGGCGCTGGTCCGGGGCAACGCGGAGGGCTGGGGCAGCGCCCTGATCGTGTCGTTGTTCGTCGGCTCCGCGGTCCTGATGGTCGCGTTCATCGTGGTCGAGCAGGTCGTCTCCGAGCCGATGCTTCCCCTGGGACTGTTCAGGCGGCGCGCGTTCACCGGCGTCCAGCTCGCCGCTTTCGCGGTCTCGAGCTCGCTCTTCGCGCTGTTCCTCTATCTGACGCTGTACCTGCAGAACTACCTCGGTCTCTCCCCCTTCCAGGCCGGCGTGCGCTACCTGCCGATCACCGTGCTCAGCTTCGTCGTGGCGCCGATCGCCGGCGTGCTCCTGTCGCGGGTGCAGGCGCGGGTGATGCTCAGCATCGGCCTCGCGGCGATCGGTCTCGGGCTGCTCCTCATGAGTGGCATCGAGGCGAGCTCCGACTGGACGACCCTGCTCGGTGGATTCCTGATCGCGGGCGCGGGGGTCGGGCTGATCAACCCGGTGATCGCGGACGTGGCCGTGAGCGTGGTGCCCAAGGAGAACAGCGGCATGGCGGCCGGCATCAACGACACCTTCCGGCAGGTCGGCATCGCCGTGGGCATCGCCGTCTGGGGGGCGATCCTCATCGGCAGCGGCACCGACAAGATCCGCGAGCTGACGGCCGGGACTCCGTCCGCGACCGGCTCGCACCCGCGCGAGCTCGCCGAGGCCGCCTCGTCGGGCAACCTGGGGCAGGTGCTCGCCACGGTCGCCCCGCAGTCCCGGCAGGCGGTCTCGGACGCGGCCCGCGAGGGGTTCCTCTCGGGCCTCAACACGGTGCTGATGCTCGGCGCCCTGCTCAGTTTCGCCGGCGCGGCCCTGGCCCTGTGGCTGGTCCGGGAGCACGAGATCGAGCGCGAGGCGGTGGAGCCGGAGCCGGAGCCCGCGCCGAGGGCGTCCTGACCTGACGTGTCGTCAGTCGTCAGGCCGCCCGTACTTCGGGGCCCGCGGTCTCCTCGGCACGCCGACGGCGCGCCAGAGCGTCCACGACGTTCGCCGCCTGCTGGTGCTCGGGCAGTTCCGGCAGGTGCACCCGGCCCCGGGCGGCCTGCTGCTCCAGTGCCTCCGCGAGCGTGGCCGGGGTCCGGGGCCACGGGGCGAGCCCGGAGCGGGCCAGGGTGGCCGCGTTCGCCCGCCCGTGCCCGGACAGCACCTCGTAGCTCACCGCCGGCAGCCCCGCGACCAGCGCCTCGGTGAGGGACAGCCCGCCGGCGTTGTGCACGAGCACGTCGGCGGCGGCCATCAGCGCCGGCACGTCGTCACGCCAGCCCAGGGCCACGACTCCGGGCAGCCGCGCGATCCGCCGCCGCAGGCGCTCGTTCCGCCCGCAGAGCACGACGGGTACGGTGCCGTCCACCGCCCGCAGCGCACGGACACCGGCCATCACATCGCCGAGCCCCATCGAACCCGTCACCAGCAGGGCCATCCGGCGCCCCGGCGGCACACCGAGGCCCGTACGCAGCGCCTGCCGCCTCGCCGTGTCGACCGGCTCCGCGAAGGCGGCGGGCGCCAACGGGCCGGCCGCGGTCATCGGCACCCCGTAGCGTTCGGTGCCCTCTGCGGCGGTGGCCTGGGTGACGGTCAGGTGCACGTCGACGCCGGGGTGCACCCAGAGCCGGTGCGGCGCCGGGTCGGTGAGGTAGCAGACCGCGGGGGCGGTGAGGACACCGTCCTGCTTCAGCATGCCCAGGCTCTGGGCGGCGAAGGGAAAGGTGGTCACCACGACGTCGTAGTCCTGGCCGACCCACTCCGCCAGCTCCCGGCAGGCCAGTCGGCACAGGCGCATGGTGAGCGAGCGCACCACCGAGTCGCGCTCCTCGCTGCGGAACAACCAGTCGAACACGCCCGGGGCGCGGCCCGCGCTGAAGGCGTACCCGTCCCGAAGCAGGCGCTGGTAGCGACGCGGCAGAGCGTCCAGATAGTCGCGGTAGGTGGCTTCCAGGCCACGTGCCTCCAGCCGCCGTACCAGCTCGGAGGCGGCGCCGTTGTGGCCGGCGCCGACACTGCCCGTGATCACGAGCGCGCGCAGCGGCCGGGTCGGCGCAGCGGGGTGCGATCGCGCTGCACCGACGCGTGGGAGGGAGTCCGGGGAGACATGGTCGAGAACGTTCATCTGTCGTCCGCTCGACGAGGCGCGCCTGACCGTCGCATCGCCGACGGCACCGGCCGCTGATGGAGGATGGGAGAACCTGGCGGCCCTGATGCCCGAACGGTAGGAGGCCCGGGCGATGGCCCGCCCCTCTCTCGCGTGAGCATCAACCGGCGGCTGGGTGAACATCCCCTCCGCGCGGCGCCCGACGGGGCGGAACCGGCGCGCGGAATCCGAGTGGAAACACCTCGGCCGACGGTCGTGGCGCCTGCGGTGCGGCACGACCGGTCGGGGTGTAGAGAGTAGGAGTGGCGCTCAGGCGGCGTTTGGCAGACATCCACCGGTCGTGGCGGCCCGGACGCGCGATGGTGGCGCTGCCGCTCGGCCTGATCGTCGCGATCACCGTGATCGACCTGCTGGCGCCGCCGCAGATCCATCTGGGCCCGCTGCTCGTGGTGGCGCCCGCGATCACCGCCTCCTTCGCCGGGGCCCGGCTCACGGCACTGGTCGGCCTGCTCTCGGTGGCGGCCCTGACGGTGATCGGTGCCCTGCGCCACGGGCTCACCAACTCCAACCACGAGGCGCAGATCGCCGCCCTGGTCGTGGTCTCCACGCTCGTGGTGCTCTTCTGCGCCGTCCGGGACAGGCATGCGCAGGAGCTGCTCCAGGTCCGCTCGGTGTCGGAGGCTGCGCAGCGCGTACTGCTGAGACCGCTGCCTGAGCGCATCGGCGCCCTGCAGGTCGCCTCGGTCTATCTGGCCGCCGAGGACGAGGCCCAGATCGGCGGCGACCTCTACGCGGCCGCCCGGACCGCCACCGGCACCCGGCTGATCGTCGGTGACGTCCGGGGCAAGGGCCTGACCTCGCTCGGCGACGCCGCCCTGCTGCTGGGGGCCTTCCGCGCGGCCGCCCACCTGCAGGCCTCGCTGCCCGAGCTCACCGCCTATCTGGACGGCAGCGTCAGCTGGGACTTCGCCGGACTGACCAACGGGGAGGCCGCCACGGAGTCGTTCATCACCGCGGTGATCCTGGACATCCCGGACACCGGCCTCAAGGCGCAGGTGGTCAACTGCGGACACCCGCCGCCGCTGCTGCTGCGCGACGGCCAGGTCACCGCCATGGACGCCCTGCGGCCGGCGCCGCCGCTCGGCCTGGGCGCGCTGGTGACGCCGGACTACCACGTCGACGTGTTCGCCTTCGAGCCGGGAGACCGGCTGCTGATCTACACCGACGGCGTCATCGAGGCCCGTAACGCCGCGCGGGAGTTCTATCCGCTCACCGAGCGGATCACCGCCTGGGCCGACCAGCGCCCCGCCGGGCTGCTGCAGCACCTGCAACGCGACCTGCTCGCCCATGCGGGCGGCCGGCTGGGCGACGACGCCGCCATCGTCGCCGTGGAGATCGTTTCAGAGGGTCAGGAAAGGAGGAGGGATTGGCTCGGCACCTGATCACCAGCGCCCTCCCGTACATCAACGGGATCAAGCACCTGGGCAACATGGTCGGCTCGATGCTCCCGGCGGACGTCTACGCCCGCTACCTGCGCGGGCGCGGCCACGAGGTCCTGTACATCTGCGCCACGGACGAGCACGGCACCCCGGCGGAGCTCGCCGCCCAGGAGGCCGGTCAGCCGGTCGCCGACTTCTGCGCCGACGCCCACCGCCGGCAGAGGGCCGTGTACGAGGGCTTCGAGCTGTCCTTCGACCACTTCGGCCGCAGCAGCTCCGCGCAGAACCGCGAGATCACCCAGGACATCGCCCGCGCGCTGCACGCGCACGGCTTCATCGAGGAACGGACGGTACGCCAGGTCTACTCGCCCGCCGACGGGCGTTTCCTCCCCGACCGCTACATCATCGGGACCTGCCCGCACTGCGGCTACGACCAGGCCCGCGGCGACCAGTGCGAGAACTGCACCCGGGTCCTCGACCCCACCGACCTGATCGACGCCCGCTCGGCGATCAGCGGCAGCTCGGACCTGGAGGTCCGCGACACCGAGCACCTGTTCCTGCTGCAGTCCAGGCTGACCCCCGAGGTCGAGGAGTGGCTCGACGCCACCGCCGGCCAGTGGCCCGTCCTCGCCTCCTCGATCGCCCGCAAGTGGCTCGCCGAAGGCCTGCGCGACCGCTCGATCACCCGCGACCTGGACTGGGGTGTGCCCGTCCCGGCGGACGTGTGGCCGAAGCTGGCCGCCGAGGGCAAGGTCTTCTACGTCTGGTTCGACGCCCCGATCGAGTACATCGGCGCGACGAAGGAGTGGGCGGACGCCGCGGCGGCGGGCGACGTGCGTGACTGGAGGTCCTGGTGGTACCAGGCCGAGGACGTCCGCTACACGCAGTTCATGGCGAAGGACAACGTCCCGTTCCACACCGTGATGTTCCCGGCGACGATCATCGGTTCCCGGCAGCCCTGGAAGAAGGTCGACCACGTCAAGGCCTTCAACTGGCTGACGTACTACGGCGGGAAGTTCTCCACCAGCCGGCGCCGGGGCATCTTCACCGACGCCGCGCTCGAACTGCTGCCCGCCGACTACTGGCGCTACTTCCTGATCGCGAACGCCCCGGAGTCCGACGACTCCAGCTTCACCTGGGAGCTCTTCGCCTCGGTCGTCAACAAGGACCTCGCCGACACCCTCGGCAACTTCGTCAACCGGGTGCTGTCCTTCAGCCGCAGACGCTTCGGCGAACAGGTCCCCGCCGGCCGCCCGGCGGGCGCGGCCGAGGCACGGCTGGGCGAGCAGATCGCCGAGCTCCTCGCCGAGTACGAGAGTCACCTGGACGCCCTCAGCTTCCGCAAGGCCGCGCAGAGCCTGCGCGCGCTGTGGAGCGCCGGCAACTCCTATCTGGACGCCAAGGCCCCCTGGACGGAGGTCAGGACCGACCCCGAGGGAGCAGCCCGCACGCTGCGCACCGCGATGAACCTCATCCACCTCTACTCGGTCGTCTCCGAGCCCTTCATCCCGGCCGGCAGCCGGGCCATGCGAGACGTCTTCGCGCCGGGCGGCAGGACGGGGACCTGGGTCGACGCCGAGCAGGCGCGGGCCCTGGACTTCGTGCCCGCCGGGACCGGCTTCACCGTGCCGCCGGTGCTCTTCGCCAAGATCGGCGACGAGGAGGTGCAGCTCTGGAGCCGGCGGTTCGGGTCCGTCGGGCAGCCCTCCGCCTGATCCGACCGACCCGCCGATCGAGTTCCAGGTGTCCGCCCCGGCCACGCCGTCCCCGCTTCGTCCGGCCGGCTCAGAGACCGTCCTGCGCGTCGTCCCGCCCGCGGCGCGGAACGCGCGTACGGTCCCAGGTGTCCACCGGACGCCGGACGCCGGGTGGGACTCCGGCCCGGCACGTGCCTAGGATGGGTCGGGGGATCGGTGAGGAGGCTGCTCAATGACCCGAGGGCGGCGCTACGCGCTGACATTTCCCGGCTCTCCCGGTGCGCACGCACCGCAGGACGTGGTGGTCGTGGAGGCCACCGGAGCCAGCGGTCCGGGCGGTCACCCTGTGTATGCGGACGCCTCCGGCATCGTGGTCGCCGAGATCAGCGACCTCGGCGAGGTCCGGATGCTGGCCAGCGGCGGGCACCAGTCACCCCAGACACCGGTCCACGCCGAGCCGCTGCCCTGAACCGCCGCACTGTCACAGCAGCACCACCGAGCGGAGTACGTCGCCGTGCTGCATGCGCGCGAACGCCTCCTCCACACCGTCCAGCCGGATGGTCTCGCTGACGAACGCCCCGAGGTCGAGACGGCCCTGCAGGTAGAGGTCGATCAGCATCGGGAAGTCCCGTGAGGGCAGGCAGTCCCCGTACCAGGAGGACTTGAGGGCGCCGCCGCGGCCGAAGACGTCGAGCAGCGGGATCTCCAGCGTCATCTCCGGCGTGGGCACCCCGACCAGCACCACCGTCCCCGCCAGGTCGCGGGCGTAGAAGGCCTGCCGGTACGTCTCCGGCCGCCCCACCGCCTCGATCACCACGTCGGCGCCGTGGCCGCCGGTGAGTTCGCGGATCGCCTCGACCGGGTCGGTGGTACGGGAGTTGACGGTGTGGGTGGCGCCCAGACGGCGGGCGGTGTCGAGTTTGCGGTCGTCGATGTCCACCGCGATGATCCGGGCCGCACCCGCCAGCCGCGAGCCCGTCACCGCCGCCCCGCCGACCCCGCCGCAGCCGATCACCGCGACCGAGTCACCCCTGCCGACCCCGCCGGTGTTCATCGCCGCGCCCAGCCCGGCCATCACCCCGCAACCCAGCAGCCCGGCGACCTCCGGCGCGGCCGCCGGGTCGACCTTGGTGCACTGCCCCGCCGCGACCAGGGTCTTCTCCGCGAACGCGCCGATGCCCAGCGCCGGGGACAGCTCGGTGCCGTCGAGCAGGGTCATCCGCTGCTTCGCGTTGTGGGTGTCGAAGCAGTACTGCGGCCGGCCGCGCCGACAGGCCCGGCACTGCCCGCACACCGCACGCCAGTTGAGAATGACGAAATCCCCCGGCGCGATCTCGGTGACCCCGGCGCCGACGGTCTCGACGATCCCGGCCGCCTCGTGGCCGAGCAGGAACGGGAACTCGTCGTTGATACCGCCCTCGCGGTAGTGCAGGTCGGTGTGGCACACCCCGCAGGCCTGTACGCGGACCACCGCCTCGCCCGGGCCCGGGTCCGGCACGACGATCGTCGTGAGCTCCACGGGTGCGCCCTTGGCGGCCGCCACGACTGCCCTGACCTGCTGCGACATGGGAAGGATCCTCTCGTCGGGCCGGCCGTCGGGCCGGCATGTGCACCCGGCCGGGGAACACACCGGTCCCACTCGGTCTACCACACGGGATGCGGCCGCGGCAGGAGTCTTCAGCGACCGGGCGGGGCGGGCAGCGGCCGCCAGAGGGGGTACGGGATCCCGGCCAGCCGGTTGACCAGCAGGCCCTGGACGACCAGCAGGACGACGGCGAGCATGATGACCGCCAGCTGGCCCGGTGTGCGGAGCAGTCCCATCGCGACGATGAGCGTCGTCGCCCCCGCGGGCGGGTGGGCGACACCGAGCAGCGGCATGAGTCCGCAGGTCAGTCCGAGGGCGATCGCGGCCGCGGCGAGCCTGGACCAGGTGATGTCGGTGAGGTCGGGCGGGGTGTCGCTCAGTCCCGCCCGGCGGCGAGCGAGGAACAGCAGTCATCCGATGCGGCGGAGCACCGCCGACCGCGCGGTGGCGGCGTCCGGCGCTGCGAGGGCGAGCCCGGCCAGCTCGATGCAGTCCTGGAGGGTGTGGGCGGCGAGCGCTGCCCGGAGCTCGGCGAGACAGGACGGCGCGGCGGACAGACTGGTCACGCCCAGCCCGACCAGGACCAGCGCCAGGGCCGGGTCCGAGGCAGCCTCGCCGCAGACGCCGACCGGCCTGCCCCGTTCGGCGGCCGCACCGGCGGTGGCGGCGACCAGGTCGAGCAGGGCGGGCTGCCAGGGGTCCAGCAGCTCGGCGAGGGAGCCGAGGGTGCGGTCGGCGGCGAAGGCGTACTGCGCCAGGTCGTTGGTGCCGATGCTGAGGAAGTCGCAGACCTCCGCCAGCCGCCCGGCCCGCAGCGCGGCCGCCGGAACCTCCACCATGGCGCCGGCCACCGGCAGCCCGTGCGCCCGGACCCGGGCGGCGAACTCGGCGGCCTCGCGTGGTACGGACACCATCGGCGCCATCACCCAGACCTCCGCCCCGCTGCCCTGCGCGGCGGCGGCGACGGCGGCCAGCTGGGTCTCCAGCAGCTGCGGATCGCGGGCCGAGGTGCGCAGGCCTCGTATGCCGAGGGCCGGGTTCTCCTCGTCCGGTGCGCTCGCGAAGGGCAGCGGCTTGTCGGCGCCGGCGTCCAGGGTGCGGACCACCACCCGGCGGCCGGTGAAGGCCTCGAAGACCTGCCGGTAGGCGGCGGTCTGCTCCTCGCGGCCGGGGGCCTGGGCGCGGTCGAGGTAGAGGAACTCCGTCCGGAAGAGTCCGACGCCCTCGGCGTCGGCCGCCGCCGCGCCGGCCAGTTCGTGCGACGCGCCGAGGTTGACCAGCAGCGCGACGGGGTGGCCGTCCGCCGTGCGGCCGGGGCCGTGGACGTTGTCGGCCCGTTCCCGGCGGTGCTGTTCGCGCGTGGCCGCCCGCCGGACGGCCTGCGGGGTCGGCCCGGCCTCGACGAGGCCGTCGGCGCCGTGCACGAGCACCTCCTGGCCGTCCGCCAGGCTGCCGGCCTCCGCGCAGCCGACGACGGCGGGCAGGCCGAGCGCCTTGGCCAGGATCGCGGTGTGGCTGGTCGGCCCGCCGCGCGCGGTGACCAGGGCGAGGACGCGCGCCGGGTCGAGCAGCGCGGTGTCGGCCGGGGCGAGATCCTCGGCGACCAGGACGTACGGGTGGCCCGGGTCCGGCAGTCCCGGTGTCGGCAGGCCGAGCAGCCGGGCGACCGAGCGGTTGCGCAGGTCGTCCAGGTCGGTGACGCGCTCGGCGAAGAAGCCGCCTGCCGCCTGCAGGTCGGCCCGGAACCGCGCGTAGGCGGCGGACAGCGCGTGGGCGCCGTCCGTGCCCTGCTCGACGAGCTCGACGGCCCGGTCGGCCAGCACGGGGTCTGCCGCCATCAGCGCCTGGGCCGCCAGCACCTCGGCGGCGACCCCGGTGGCCCGGGCGGCCCGCTGCGCCAGCTCGGCGGCGACGTCGGTCACGGCCCGGCGGACGGCCGCCGCCTCCGCTGCCGGGTCGGCCACGATGCGGGGTGCGGGCAGGGCCGGCGCGGCGGCCATCCGCGCCACCGGGCCGGCCGCGCTGCCGAGGCCGACCCCGATGCCGGTGAGCAGCCGCGTCATGCGCGCGCGTCCAGGTCGCTGCCGAGGAGCGCGGCGAGCTCCTCCAGGACGCCCTGCGCCTGGTCTCCCTCGGCGGCGAGCTCCAGGGTGTCGCCGTGGCCCGCGCCGAGCGCCAGGACGGAGAGCAGGCTGCGGGCGTCCACCGGGTGCTGCCCCGGCTTGGCCAGGGTGACCTTGACCGGCTGGCGGGCGGCGGCCTGGACGAAGAGCGACGCCGGACGGGCATGGAGACCGCTCTGCGAGCCGATGGTGACCAGGAGCTGGGGCATGACGGTTCCTTCGGGTGGATCGGGTGGGGAAGCCCGGACCTGTGGCTCGGGGGCAGGGGCACAGGTCCGGGCGGTATGTGGTTTCACGCCCGTTAGCGGCGCGTTTCGATTGGTTCTACGCCCGTTCAAGCGCAGGTGTCAACAGATTCGGGCAATCGTCTCAATCTGAAACCGGACATCCGGACGTGTTTGCTTTTCGATCCCGCTGTCGTATGGTCTGGCCTTAACCAGGCGTAAACAGACATGAAACGGATCTGATCCCACATGTACGCTCCCGAGCGCCAGCAGCAGATCCTGCTCCTCGCCCAGGAAAACGGGCGGGTCGACGTGCCCTCGCTCGCCGAGGACTTCGGCGTCACGCAGGAGACCATCCGCCGCGACCTCAGCGCGCTGGACCGGGCCGGGCTGCTGCGCCGCGTCCACGGCGGCGCCCTCCCGGCGGGCGGACTGCACCTGGAGCCGGGGCTGGCCGAACGGGACAGTACCGCCGCCGCCGAGAAGGAGCGGATCGCCCGGGCCGCCCTGCCGCTGCTGCCCACCGAGGGCAACCTGCTGCTGGACGCCGGCACCACGGTCTCCCGGCTCGCCGCGCTGCTCCCCCTCGACAGCCGCCTGACCGTGGTGACCAACGCCCTCCCCGTGGCCGCCCGCCTCGCCGACCACCCGGACCTCACCCTGTACCTGGTCGGCGGCCGGCTGCGCCACCGCACCCAGGCCGCCGTGGACGCCTGGGCGCTGCGCGACCTGGCGGACGTCCACGCCGACGTCGCCGTGATCGCCACCAACGGCTTCTCCCCCGAGGGCGGGCTCAGCACTCCGGACCTCGCCGAGGCGGCGGTGAAGCGGGCCATGGTGGCCGGGGCCCGCCGGGTGCTGCTGCTCGCCGACTCGGCCAAGTACGGCGCCCGGCACTTCGCCCGCTTCGGGTCGCTCGAGCAGGTCGACATCCTCGTCACCGACACCGGGCTGACCGACCAGCAGGCCGCAGAGATCGCGAACCTCGGACCGGAAGTGATCCGCGCATGATCGTCACCATCACCCCCAACCCCAGCCTGGACCGCACCTACGAGCTGCCGGCACTGTCCCGGGGCGAGGTCAACCGCGCCGCCACCGACCGCGTCGACCCCGGCGGCAAGGGCGTCAACGTCGCCCGGGCGCTCACCGCCGCCGGGCACCGGACCACCGCCGTCCTGCCGCTCGGCGGGTTCTCCGGGCTGCTCCTCTCCGACCTGCTGCTCCGCCAGGGCATCGCCGTGGCCACCGTCCCGGTGCGCGGTGAGACCCGGATCAACGTCAGCATCGTCGAGTCCGACCACGGCCTCACCAAGATCAACGCACCCGGCCCCGAGCTCAGCGAGCATGAGTCGGCCGCTCTACTGGCCGCCGTACGGAGGGACTTCACCGGCCCCGAGGTGGACTGGCTGGCCTGCTGCGGCAGCCTGCCGCGCGGGCTGGCTCCCGACTGGTACGCCGAGCTGGTCGGCCAGGTGCACTCGGGCGGGGCCCGGATCGCCCTGGACACCTCGGGGCCCGCCCTGCTCGCGGCGCTGAAGGCGCGGCCGGACGTGGTCAAGCCCAACCGGGAGGAACTGGCCGAGGCCGTCGGCCGCCCGCTGGCCACCGTCGGCGACGTCGTCGAGGCGGCGGGCGAGCTGCGGGAGCGCGGGGCGCAGCAGGTACTCGCGAGCCTCGGCGCCGACGGCATGCTGCTGGTCGCCGAGGAGGGCAGTTGGTTCGGCACCGCGGCGGTGGCCGAGGTGCGCAGCGATGTGGGAGCGGGCGATGCGTCGCTGGCGGGCTTCCTGGGCGCGGGCGGCTCGGGGCTGAAGGCGCTGGCGGCCGCGCTAGCGCACGGTGCGGCGGCCGTCCGGCTGCCGGGGAGCATGATGCCGACCCCCGCCGATCTCGATCATGCGGCGGTCAGGGTGACCGCCGAGATCCCGGCGGAGCGCGTGCTGCGCGACTGAACCACCCGCGACTGAACCACCCGCGACCGAACAACCAAGGACCCGGGGGCACGGGAACCAACAGGCACGACTGCAGAAGGACTGAAGACCATGAGTGACTCCGGCAGACTGATCACCCCAGCGCTCGTCGATCTCTATCTGGCCCCCGACGACAAGTCCGAGGCGCTGCGCGCCCTGGCCCAGCGGCTGGTGGCCGAGGGCCGGGTCACCGACCTCGACGGCTTCCTCGCCGACATCGCCGCCCGCGAGGCGCAGGCCCCCACCGGGCTCGGCGACGGCATCGGCATCCCGCACTGCCGGTCCGCCCACGTCACCCGGCCGAGCCTGGCCTTCGGGCGCAGCTCGCGCGGCCTGGACTTCGACGCGCCGGACGGGCTCCCCGCCGACCTGGTCTTCATGATCGCGGCGCCGGACGGTGCGGACGACGCCCATCTGCAGATCCTGGCCTCGCTGGCCCGGCGGCTGATGGACCCGGAGTTCACCGGCGCGCTGCGGGCGGCGACCGACCCGGGCGCGGTCGCCGCGCTGGTCAACGGCGAGCCGACGGCCGAGCCGGCCGCCGAGCCGCCCGTTCGGGCGGCGGACACGGCCCTTCGGCTGGTCGCCGTCACCTCCTGCCCCACCGGTATCGCCCACACCTACATGGCCGCCCAGGCCCTGGAGCAGGCGGCCGCCCGCGCGGGCGCGCAGATCCACGTCGAGACCCAGGGCTCGGCCGGCTCCACGCCGCTCGACCCGGCCGTGATCGCGGCCGCCGACGCGGTGATCTTCGCCCACGACGTCGAGGTCAGGGACAAGGCCAGGTTCGCCGGGAAGCCGACCGTCGACGTGGGCGTCAAGGCCGGGGTCAACCGGGCCGACGACCTCGTCGCGCAGGCCGCCGAGCTGGCCAAGGCGGCCGGCCCGACCCGCACCGCGCCCGTCACCACCGCATCCGTCCGCAAGGACGAGCACTGGGGCAACCGCCTGCGCCAGTACCTGATGACCGGCGTCAGCTACATGATCCCGTTCGTCGCGGCCGGCGGTCTGCTGATCGCCCTCGGCTTCGCGATCGGCGGGTACGAGATCGCCTCCGCCCCGTCCGTGGTCGGCCACTTCGACTGGGCCTCGCAGCACAGTTGGGCCGCGATGCTGTTCCAGGCGGGCAAGGCGGCCTTCGGCTTCCTGGTGCCGATCCTGTCCGGCTACATCGCGTACGCCATCGCGGACCGCGCCGCACTCGCCGCGGGCGTGGTCGGCGGCGCGATCTCCCTCACCGTCGGGGCGGGCTTCCTGGGCGGCATAGCCTCGGGTCTGATCGCGGGCTTCCTGGTGCGCTGGATGGTGCGCTGGCGGGTGCCGAGGTCGATCGCCGGGATCATGCCGGTGGTCGTCATCCCGCTGCTCTCGGTGGCGGTGGTCGGGTTCCTGATGTTCGTGGTCATCGGCTCGCCGATCGCCTCGGTGATGAGCGGCCTGACCGACTGGCTGAACAGCCTCTCCGGCACCAACGCGATCCTGCTCGGGGTGCTGCTCGGCGCGATGATGGCCTTCGACATGGGCGGCCCGCTCAACAAGGTGGCGTACACCTTCGCGGCGGGCGCGCTCACCACGGCCGGCGCCACCCCGGACGCCGGCAGTCTCAAGGTGATGGCCGCCGTGATGGCCGCCGGTATGACGCCGCCGCTCGGCCTGGCCCTGGCCACCGTCGTCCGCGGCAGGCTGTTCACCCGCGAGGAGCGGGAGAACGGCAAGGCCGCCTGGGTGCTCGGCGCCTCCTTCATCACCGAGGGTGCGATCCCGTTCGCGGCCGCCGACCCGCTGCGGGTCATCCCCTCCGCGATCGTGGGCAGCATGACGGCGGGCGGCCTGTCGATGGCCTTCGGATCCACCCTGCGGGCCCCGCACGGCGGAATCTGGGTGCTGCCGCTGATCGGCAGCCCGGTCCTGTACGTGCTCTCCATCGCCGCGGGCACGGTGGTCACGGCGGCCCTGGTGGTCCTGCTCAAGGGCCTGCGCCGGCCGGCCCCCGCCACCGCCGTCCCGGTGGTGGACGAGCGGGTGGCCGTACCCGCCGGGGTCTGACGGACGCAGGCTGACGCACCGCCGGGATGCCCGGCGGTGCGTCAGCCGCGTGCGGCGGCTCACCCCCCGCGCCGGTCAGAACCGGTAGGCCTCGACCTCGGCCAGGTAGCGCGCCCGGGTCGGCTCGTCGAGGAAGGAGGCCTCGAAGGAGTTGCGGGCCAGGGTGCGTACCTGGTCCTCGGTCAGCCCGAGCGCGGCGGTGGTGTCGACGAGGTTCTGGCCGACGTACCCGCCGAAGTACGCCGGGTCGTCCGAGTTGACCGTCGCGACCAGACCGGCGTCGAGCATCCGCCGGAGCGGGTGGTCGGCCAGCGTGTCCACGCAGCGCAGCCGGACGTTGGAGAACGGGCACACCGTCAGCGGGACGCGCTCCCGGACGAGGCGCTCGACCAGCTCCGGGTCCTCCAGCGAGCGGATGCCGTGGTCGATCCGCTCCACCCGCAGCAGGTCGAGCGCCTCCCACACGTACGAGGCGGGGCCCTCCTCCCCGGCGTGGGCGACGGCCCGCAGGCCCAGCTCACGGGCGCGCTCGTACACGGCGGTGAACTTGGACGGCGGGTTGCCGACCTCGGCGGAGTCCAGGCCGACGGCGATGATCTTGTCCAGGTACGGCTTCGCGGCCTCCAGCGTCGCGAGCGCGGCCTCGGCCGGCTCGTCGCGGAGGAAACAGAGGATCAGGCCGGTGGTGATGCCGAACCGCTCCTGGCTGCGGTCGAGCGAGGCGCTCAGCCCGCCGATCACCGTCTCGATCGGGACCTTGCGGGCGAGGTGCGCCTGCGGGTCGAAGAAGATCTCGGCATGCCGGACGCCCTGCGCCCGGGCCCTGGCCAGATAGGCGTCGGCCAGATCGGTGAAGTCCTGCTCGGTGCCGAGCACCTCCGTCAACCGGTAGTACAGGTCGAGGAAGGACTGCAGATCATCGAAGCGGTACGCCGCGCGCAGCTCGTCCACGCTCGCGAAGGGCAGCGTGACGCCGTTGCGCTCGGCCAGCCGGAAGGCCAGCTCGGGCTCCAGGGTGCCTTCGATGTGCAGGTGCAGCTCGGCTTTGGGTATGGACATCACGCAATCCTACGGAGTGCGCCACCGTGCCCCGGACCCGATCCTGAGGAGTTTCGTTGAGCACCCTCGACTTCAAGGTCATCGACCTGGACTTCCCGGTCGGCAGCAGGAACAAGACCGCGACCCTGATCACCGGCGAGCGGCAGGCCCTCCTGATCGACGCCGGGTTCACCCGGGCCGACGGCCACCGCCTGGTCGCCGGGATCCTCGACTCCGGCAAGGAACTGACCAAGGTCTTCATCAGCCACGCCGACCCCGACTACTACTGGGGTGCGGAGGTCGTCGCCGACGCCTTCCCGCGGGCGGAGCTTGTCGCCACGCCGCCCGTCATCGCGCACATCCGGGCCGCGCACGAGGGCAAGCTCAAGGCCTGGGAGGCGGTGGGTGCCAACCGTCCGACCCGCCTGGTCGAGCTGCAGCCGCTGACCGACGACCTCCTCTTCGAGGGCCACCGCTTCGAGCTGACGGGCGGCCACCCCCTCCTGCCGGACCGCCACTACCTGTGGCAGGCCCGGCACCGGGCGATCGTCGGGGGCGTGCTGCTGTTCCAGAACCAGCACGTGTGGACGGCCGACACCCCCCGGCCCGAGCAGCGCGCCGCCTGGATCGAGCTGCTGAACGACATGGAGCTGCTGGATCCGGTGCTGGTCGTCCCCGGCCACCGGCTTCCCGGCTCCGCCACCGACGCAAGCGCGATCCGCTACACCCGCGACTACCTGCTCGCCTTCGAGACCATCCTCCCGGCCGCCTCCGACGGCGCCGAGGCCACGGCGGAGCTGGTCGAGCGCTACCCCGACGCGGGCATGCTGATCGCGGCCCAGATCGGGCCGAAGGTCGCCAAGGGCGAGATGGCCTGGGGCTGACCACCGCCTCGTCCGCCGGGCCGGGAGCCCTGCCGCTCAGTGCGGCAGGGCACCGTGCTTCCTCGGGTCGGTCAGGTCCGCCATCGGGTCCCGGGTACGGGCGGCCACCTGCTCGGGCGTCAGGACCAGCTCCTCCGGCCGGCGGCAGGACCGTACGGCGGTCCAGGTGACCGGCGCGGACACCGTGGGGCGGGGCCCGGCCCGCAGCGAGTAGGGGGCGACGGTGGTCTTGGCGCTGTTGTTCTGCGACCAGTCGACGAAGACCCGGCCGGCCCGCAGCGACTTGTCCATCCGGTCGACGATCAGGGCCGGGTTCGCGGCGCGCAGCCGGCCGGCGAGGCGGCGGGCGTAGGCGGTGGCCTCGTGCTCGGGGGCGGGCCGGATCGGCACCAGCAGATGGAGGCCCTTGACGCCGGAGGTCTTGGGCCAGGCCGTCAGACCGTCCGCCTGCAGCTCCTTGCGGGCCAGCAGGGCGACGGCGCAGCAGTCCACGACGGTGGCGCCGGGCCCGGGGTCGAGGTCGATGATCAGCCGGTCGTGCTCGGCCGGGTCGTGCTGCCACTGCGGCACATGGAGTTCGAGGGCGCCGAGGTTGGCCGCCCACAGCAGGGTGGGCAGGTCGGCGACCACGACATGCCGGATGGTCTCCTCCTTGTGGGTGACATCGAGGGCGGTCACCCAGTCCGGCGCGCCCGGCGGGACGCGCTTGGCCCAGAACCGCTCGCCCTCCACGCCCTCGGGAAAGCGCAGGAAGGAGGCCGGGCGGCCGGCCAGGTGGGGCAGCAGGAGGGGTGCGACCTGGGCGTAGTAGTGCACTGCGGCGGCCTTGGGCCAGCCGGTCTCCGGGTAGAGGACCTTGTCGAGGTGGGTGAGCTTCAGCCGGCGGCCCTCGATCTCGGTGACGGTCTCCGTGGGGTCGGACAGGGAGGGCACGGCGTCACCGCCGGGTGCGCGAGGGGCGCGGGGTACGCGGCGTACGCCGGCTCGCGGTCCAGGTCAGGAGCTGACGGGCCGTCCAGGTGGTGACGATCCGTTCGGGGCCGATGCCGGCCCGGGCCGCGCGGGCGCAGCCGTACGGCTGCCAGCTGAGCTGGCCGGGTGCGTGGGCGTCGGTGTCGATGGCGAACAGACAGCCGGCCTCGACGGCCCGTTCGATCAGGCGGCCGGGCGGATCGCGGCGCTCGGGGCGGCAGTTGATCTCGACGGCGGTGCCGGAGTCCGCGCAGGCGGCGAAGACCTTGTCCGCGTCGAACTGCGACTCGGGGCGGGGCTTCTCGCCGATGAGGCGGCCGGTGCAGTGGCCCAGGATGTCCACCCGCGGGTTGCGGACGGCGGCGAGCAGCCGACGGGTCATCAGCATCGGTTCCATCCGGAGCTTGGAGTGGACGGAGGCGACGACCACGTCCAGCCGGTCGAGCAGTTCGTCCTCCTGGTCGAGGCCTCCGTCGTCCAGGATGTCGCACTCGATGCCGGTGAGCAGCCTGAAGGGGGCGAGCCGGGTGTTGAGCTCGGCGACGACGTCGAGCTGCGCGCGCAGCCGGTCGGCGCTCAGGCCCTTGGCGACGGTCAGCCGGGGCGAGTGGTCGGTGAGCACGGTCCACTCGTGGCCGAGCTGCTGCGCGGTGCGGGCCATGGTCTCGATCGGGCTGCCGCCGTCGGACCAGTCGGAGTGCGTGTGGCAGTCGCCGCGTAAGGCCGCGTGCAGCTCCTCACCGCCGGTGGCCAGCGGTTCGCGGGCGCGTTCCTCCAGGTCGGCGAGGTACGCCGGGGTACCGCCGGCCAGGGCCTCGGCGATCACCTGCGCGGTGACCGGCCCGACGCCCGCGAGCCGGGTCGCGTGGGTCGCGAGAGCCGAGGGGTCGGGGTGCTCGGCGAGCCGAACGCGGACGGCGTCGGCGGCGTGCCGGAAGGCCTGCACCCGGTAGGTCGAGGCCTGCTCGCGCTCCAGCAGGAAGGCGATCCGCTCGAGCGCCTGAACGGGGTCCATGTGGCAGCACGTGCCCGGTGTGACGGAAGGGGAAACGCGGTTACCGACGCCCTGACCGGGGCACCCGTACAAGGGGGGCCGACATCTCCGAGGAGGACGGCCATGCCACACCCCGACACCCTGCAGGACAGGTCTGCGGGCGTCCCGCCGCCCGCCCTCGACACGGATGTGCTGGTGCGGGAGCTGGAGCAGCTGCACCGCACGCGGCACGAGACCTTCCTCTGGGGTTCCGACGACGCCTTGCAACGGCACACCCTGCGGATGGGGCAGTTGGAGGCCGAGTACCTGCGGCGCTACCCGTACCGCCAGGTGTCGGCCGGGCGGACCAGGGCGGGCGCCCGGGCCCGGGACGCCGCCGCACGAGCGGAGTCCAAACCCGAGTGAGCGCCGGTCGCGCCGACCGCGCCCGGTAGCCCCTGGTAACCCCGGATCCCGGTAACCCTGGAGCTCAGCATGCCCATCGCAACCGTCAACCCCGCGACCGGCGAGACCCTGGAGACCTTCCAACCGCTGGACCGCGACGCCTTGGAGGTGCGCCTGGCCCGTGCGGAGGCCGCGTTCCGCGACTACCGGACCACCGGCTTCGAGCACCGGGCCGAGCTGCTGCGGCGCGCCGCCGACGTCATGGACGCCTACCAGGACCAGCTGGCCCGCACGGTGACCACCGAGATGGGCAAGCCGCTCGCGCAAGCCAAGGCCGAGACGGCCAAGTGCGCCAAGGCCCTGCGCTGGTACGCCGACCACGGTGCCGCCCTGATCGCCGACGAGCTCCCGGGCGAGGGCGACGTCGCGGACTCCGGCGCGACGGCCGCGTACGTCCGCTACCGCCCGCTCGGGCCGGTGCTGGCCGTGATGCCGTGGAACTTCCCGCTCTGGCAGGTGATCCGCTTCGCCGCGCCCGCGCTGATGGCGGGCAACGTCGGCCTGCTCAAGCACGCCTCCAACGTGCCCCGGACGGCGCTGGCGCTGGAGGAGCTGTTCCACCGCGCCGGGGCACCCGAGGGCGTCTTCCAGACGCTGCTGATCGGCACCGACGCGGTCGGGGACGTGATCCGCGACGACCGGGTCGTCGCGGTGACCCTGACCGGCAGCGAGGGGGCCGGGCGGGCGGTCGCGGCGGCGGCCGGGGACGCACTGAAGAAGACCGTGATGGAGCTGGGCGGCAGCGACCCCTTCGTCGTCCTGCCCAGCGCCGACCTGACGGCCGCCGTCCGGACGGCGGTGCGGGCGCGGACCCAGAACAACGGCCAGTCCTGCATCGCGGCCAAGCGCTTCATCGTGCACTCGGACGTCTACCCCCGGTTCGCCGTCGAGTTCGCCGACGCCATGAGCGCCCTGCGGGTCGGGGACCCGATGGACGCGGAGACCGAGATCGGCCCGCTGGCGACCCGGCAGGGCCGGGACGACCTGGCGGCGCTGGTCGCGGACGCGCTGGCCCACGGCGCCACCGCCGAGGCCGGCGGCCTGCACTCCGGCGGACCCGAGCTCTCGGACGTGTCGGGCGGCTGGTACTACCCGCCGACCGTCCTCACCAACATCACCCCGGAGATGCGGATCCACCACGAGGAGGCCTTCGGCCCGGTCGCCACCCTGTACCGGGTGAACAGCCTGGACGAGGCGATCGCCCTCGCCAACGACTCGCCGTACGGGCTGAGCTCCAACGTCTGGACCACGGAGCCGGCCGAGCAGGAGCGCTGCGTGCGGGACATCGAGGCGGGCGGGGTGTTCTTCAACGGCATGACGGCCTCGCACCCCGCGCTGCCGTTCGGCGGCGTCAAGCGGTCCGGGTACGGGCGGGAGCTGAACGCGCACGGGATCCGCGAGTTCTGCAACGTCACCACCGTCTGGCTCGGGCATATTTGAGTGGCCGCCGCCCGCCCCACCGGGGACACTGGCCCGATGCGCATCCGAGCAGTCGCCGTTGAGGAGCTTCCCCTCCTCCAGGACATCGAGCGGGCCGCCGGGGAGTGCTTCCGCGGCATCGGCATGCCGGAGATCGCCGATGACGATCCCTTCCCGCTCGAGGAACTCGCCCGCTACCAGCGGGCCGGGCTGGCCTGGGTGGCGGCCGACGGAGCCGACCGTCCGGTGGCGTACCTCCTCGCCGATCCCGTCGACGGCAACCTCCACGTCGAGCAGGTCTCGGTCCACCCGGACAGCGCCCGCCGCCGGGTGGGCAGCTCGCTGCTGGACCACCTCGCAGCCCGGGCCGCGGCCGACGGGACACCTGCGCTCACCCTGACCACGTTCGCCCACGTGCCGTGGAACGCCCCCTACTACGCTCGCTTCGGCTTCCAGCAGCTGGACGAGAGCGTTCTCACCCCCGGCCTCCGGGAGATCCGGCGGCGCGAGGCCGCCCACGGCCTGGACCGCTGGCCGCGGGTCTGCATGCGGCGTGCCCTGTAGGCGAGGCAGCAGGGGTAACCACAGGGGCGCGGGGAACTGCGCGAGACCGGAAGGCAACGACCTGTGCCCTCCCGTTTCGCGCAGTTCCCCGCGCCCTGGGATACCCGATCGCGGAGCCGCCGGGCAGGCAGCAACGGTAGGCCGGTCAGGACACCGCGTGCAGGCGCCGACCGGGCCTGGCGGCAGCCTCCAGCGCCTGCTGCAGCTCGTCGCGGGTCATCGTCGACCGGCCCTGGATGCCCTGCTCGGTGGCGAGGCGGTACAGATCGGCCTTGCTGAGCTTCGACAGGTCGGGCTGTTCCTCCTTCGCCCGCTTCGCCGTCGTGCCGCCCTTCGCCGAGGACGTGCCGGCGGCCTTCGCCTTGGCCTTGCGGGCGGGCCGTTCCGCCTTCTCACCGTCGCCCGCCTCGGCCTGCTCCCGCCCGCCGGCCTGGCTGAGGCTGCGCTGCAGCACGTCCATCAGGTCGACGACGTTGGTCGACTCGGGCGCCGGCTCCGCGGTCACGGTCTCCTTGCCGGAAAGCTTGGCCTCGACGAGCTCGCGGACCTGTTCGCCGAAGGTGTCGTGATACTCCTCGGGGTCCCAGTCGATGCTGAGCGCCTCGATCAGCTGCCGGGCGGCCGCCAGCTCCTTCTCGCGAGGCTCGGCCTGCTCGGGGAGGTTGTCGACCTCGCGGCGCGGGTCACGGACCTCCTCGGCGTAGTGCATGGTCTGCAGCACCAGCAGGTCCTCCTCGGCCCTGACCCCCGCGAGGTACTGCTTGCCGCGCATCGAGAAGGTCGCCAGCCCGGCCCGGCCGGTCTCGGCCAGCGCCCGGTGCAGCAGCGCGTACACATGGGCGTACTCCTTGCCCCGCGGGCCCAGGTAGTACGTCTTGTCGAAGAAGATCGGGTCCACCTGCTCCAGCTCGACGAAGCCGCGGATCTCGATCGTGTGGGAGCGGCCGGGCGAGAGGTCCTCCAGCTCCGACGGCTCGAACACCACGTACTCACCCTCGGCGATCTCGTAGCCCTTCACGATGTCGCCGTACGCGACCTCCTTGCCGGTGCGCTCGTTCACCCGCAGGTTGCGCACCCGGTCGGAGGTGCCGCGCTCCAGCTGCCGGAAGTGCGGGGAGTGGTCCTCGGTGGCCGAGTAGAGCCCCACCGGGACGGTGACCAGCCCGAAGCTCAGCGTGCCGGTCCAGATCGGCCTGGCCATGGTCGGCCTCCTCGGTGTGCGTCGTGTTCACCGTCATGGTGCTCTCCCCCGCCGCCTCCGGCCAGCCGTCGGCGCTGGTCGGGGGCACCCTGGAGAGACAGGCAACGGAGGGCAGCAGAGTGACCGTCTCAGCAAGCCAGGCAGCCGGGCCCGTGCCGCTCCCGGGAGCGCTCAGCCCGATGCTCGCCACGCCGAGCCGGCGCCGGGAGTTCGACAGCGGCTGGATCCTGGAGCGCAAGCTGGACGGCGTCCGCGCGCTCGCGTACCGCGACGGCGACCAGGTCCGGCTGGTCTCCCGCAACGGCAAGTCGATCGAGGCCGGGTACCCGGAGCTGGTCGAGGCCCTCGCCGCGCAGCCCGTGCAGCGCTTCGTGGTGGACGGCGAGATCGTCGCCCTGGACAACCACGGCGTGACCAGCTTCGAGCTCCTGCAGCGCCGGATGCAGCTCCGTGACGCCGCCAGGGCGAGGGCGACCGGCGTCACGGTCACGTACTACCTCTTCGACCTGCTCCATCTGGAGGGGTACGACACCACCCGACTGCCGCTGCGCTCGCGCAAGCAGCTGCTGCGGCGTGCGATCCGCTTCGGCGGGCCGCTGCGCTACACCCTCCACCGGAACGCCGACGGCGAGGCGCCGCTGGCCGACGCCTGTGCGCGCGGCTGGGAGGGCCTGATCGCCAAGCGGGCCGAAGGGCCGTACGTGCAGCGGCGCTCGCCCGACTGGCTCAAGCTCAAATGCTCGGCCGCGCAGGAGCTGGTGATCGGCGGCTTCACCGAGCCGGCCGGCAGCCGGGTGGGCTTCGGCGCCCTGCTGCTGGGCTACTTCGAGGACGGCCGCCTGCGGTACGCGGGCAAGGTCGGCACCGGATTCGACGCCGCCACCCTGCACCGGCTCCGGGCCGCCATGGACGGCCTCGCCCGGTCCGACTCGCCGTTCGCCGACCCGGTACCGGAGCGGGACGCCCACTGGGTCGAGCCACGCCTGGTCGCCCAGGTCGCCTTCACCGACTGGACCAGGGACGGCCGCCTGCGGCATCCGCGCTTCCTCGCCCTCCGCGAGGACAAGGACGCCCATGACGTGGTGCGGGAGCAGTGACCCGTGCACCACGACGACGCGGCGCCCCCACCCGACCGGACCACCTACCTGGTGACGTACACGCCGGCCGGCTCGCCCGGCACCCGCGAGGCCGAGGTCACCGTCGTGCCCGGCTACTCCCAGGAGAGCGACATCCCGCGCCTGCTCGCCGCCCGGCTCACCGGCGACCCGGACGACGCGGTCCGCATCACCATCCGCTCCCTCCGACCGCTCTGAGCGCGGGTGGATTTCACACGACCAGGAGGACGTCATGGACGATCCGCAGCCGCCGCACTGCCCGCACTGCGGGCACGGGGACTGGCAGACGGTCCTCGGCCAGGACTTCGTCCAACTGGCCGCCCGTAGACGGCGGCAGGGGCTGGGCCTGGTGATGGCCTGCTGCCTGGCGCTGATCCCCTGGATCGTCTACCTCGCCACCACGCTGCCGGTGCACTACGAGTCACGGCAGTGGCGGCTCGCCTGGGTCGGCTTCGACATCGCGCTCCTGCTCGCGCTCGCGGCGACCGGCTGGTCGGGCTGGCAGCGCAGGCAGTTGGTCGTCCCGTGCGCCCTCGTCGCCTCCGTCCTCCTGCTCTGCGACGCGTGGTTCGACGTCATGCTGGCCTGGGGAACCGACGACCTGTGGCTGAGCCTCGCCTCCGCGCTGCTGGTCGAACTCCCGTTGGCCGGGCTGCTGTTGAACCGGGTCCGGCTGATCCTCAAGCTCACGCTGAAGGTCTACTGGTACCGCGCCGGGATCCCCGGCGACCCGCCGCCCCTCCACCGGGCCACACTCTTCGCCGACCCGCGCCGCGATCCGCCGGGCTGACCTTCGCGCGCGCCTTCGCCGCCGAGGTCGGCGTGACGCCGGGTCGATATGTCGATGGCATCAGGCTGGAGACAGCCCGCCGCCTGCTCGAGGACAAGGGACGCCAGGCGGCCTCGCACTGGCTGACCCTCGACCAGTTGCCCGGCCTCGGTGCGGCCCCGAGCCCGGACCGGGTGGTGTTCGACGGCAAGTACGCGACCGCCGCCGGAGTTTCGTCCGGTATCGATCTCGCGCTGCACCTGGCCGGCCGGATCGCCGGGGACCGCGTCGCCCAGGCCATCCAGCTGGGCACCGAGTACGACCCCCAACCCCCGTACTCCGCAGGCTCCCCGGCCACCGCTCCGGCCGAGGTGGTCGCCGCACTGCGGGCCGACAAGGCCCGCATCATGGGAGCCTGAGCCGGGGTCGACACACCGTCAGTTGTTCAAAGTAGAACCATCATGTACGGTCAAGCCAGACCGATGGTTCGAATTTGAACCACAGTGCCCGAGACGGGAGAGAGCCCCTTCATGTCGACCCTCACCGCCCCGCAGAACGCCTCCGCAGACAGCCGACGACCGAGCGCCTCCCCCCACGGATACGACGCCGGACTCCTGCTGCTGCGCCTTGTGCTCGGCCTCACCATGGCGGCGCACGGCACACAGAAGCTCTTCGGCTGGTTCGGCGGCTTCGGCCTCGACGCGACCGGCCGGTTCTTCACCGCCAGCGGCTACCCGTCGGGCCGCACCATGGCCGCCGTGGCCGGGCTCACCGAGACCTTCGGCGGGCTGGGCGTGGCCGTCGGCCTGCTGACACCGCTGGCCGGTGCGGCCCTGGTCGGCACGATGCTCAACGCCCTCGCCGTCACCTGGGGCGGCGGCTTCTTCGCGCCGAAGGGCTCGGAGTACGAGTGGCTGCTCACCGCAGCGGCGGCGGCAGTCGCACTGACCGGCCCGGGCCGATACGCCGTGGACCACTTCGTCCCGGTCCTGCGCTCGCACCGGCTGGCCCGCGGCGTGGCCGCCCTGGGGCTCGGCGTGATCCTGGCCGGCGTGGTGCTGCTGCTCCGCAACTAGACGGGGCAACCACAGGGGCGCGGGGCCCTGCTTGATGAACTGCGTGCGCGAGATCGGAAGGCGACGACCTGTGCCCTTCCGGTTTCGCGAAGTTCCCCGCGCCCCTGGGATACCCCGAAGCCGCTAGGCCGAGTGCACCAACTCCCCGCCCACGTACGTCTGCAGGACCCGCGCCTCGGCGATCTCCTCCGGCGGTCCGTCGAAGACGTCCCGGTCGAGCACCACCAGGTCGGCCAGGTTGCCGGCCCGCAGACTGCCCGCATCGTCCAGCCCGTTGACGTGGGCCGAGCCTGCCGTGTAGGCCGCGAGAGCCGTGCCGAGATCCAGCCGCTGCTCCGGCAGGAAGACCCTGCCACCGGTGGCGCCGGGCTCCGTGCGGTTGACGGCGACATGGATCCCGGCGATCGGGTCCGGGCTGCTGACCGGCCAGTCGCTGCCGGCGGCCAGCGTGGCCCCGGCGCGCAGCAGATCGCCGAACGGGTACTGCCAGGCGGCGCGTTCGGGCCCGAGGAAGGGGATCGTCAGCTCGTCCATCTGCGGCTCGTGGGCGGCCCAGAGCGGCTGGATGTTGGCGATCGCGCCGAGCCCGGCGAAGCGCGGCAGGTCACTCGGGTGGACGACCTGCAGGTGGGCGAGATGGTGCCGGGTGCCGCGTCGGCCGTTGGCGGTCCGGGCGGCCTCGACGGCGTCCAGCGCCTCCCGTACGGCACGGTCGCCCAGGGCGTGGAAGTGCACCTGGAAGTCCAGCGCGTCCAGCTCGGTGACGTACGAGCGCAGCGCCTCCGGGTCGACGAAGCTCAGCCCGCTGTTGGCCGTGGCGCAGCCGCAGCCGTCCAGGTAGGGGCTGGTCATCGCGGCGGTGAAGTTCTCGGTGATGCCGTCCTGCATGATCTTCACCGAGCTCGCCCGGAACCTGCCGTGCCTCAACTCGGCCCGGCGCTCCACCAGTTCGGGGATCTGCTCGGCGCCCCTGGCGCGGTCCCACCAGAGCGCTCCGGTGACCCTGGCCGTCAGGGTGCCGGCGCGGGCGGCGGACAGGTAGGCGTCCGAGGGGTCGGGCTGGCCGTTGAAGACGCCGAGCAGGGCGTCCTGCCAGCCCGTGATGCCGAGGGAGTGCAGCAGCCGCTGCGCTCGCAGCAGCCCGTTCAGGCGGTCGGCGGCGGTGCTCGGCGGCACCAGACGGGCGACCAGGCCGGTGGCTCCCTCCTGGAGGGCGCCGCTCGGGGTGCCGTCCGGCTCGCGCTCGATCCGGCCGTCCGCGGGGTCGGGGGTGTCCCTGCTGAGCCCGGCCAGTTCCAGGGCACGGGTGTTGGCCCAGGCGCCGTGGTGGTCGCGGTTGAGCAGGTACACCGGACGGTCGGCGACCACGCTGTCGAGCAACTGCCGGGTGGGGAGCCCGCCCTGGAAGCTCTCCAGCGACCAGCCGCTCCCGGTGATCCAGGGACGTTCCGGGTGGGCGTCGGCGTACTCGCGGATGCGCCGCAGGTACTCGTCCGTCCCGGTGGTGCCGGTGAGGTCGCACTCGCTGAGTTCGGAGCCGCCGTACACGGCGTGGATGTGGGCGTCCTGGAAGCCGGGGATCAGCAACCTGCCGCGCAGGTCGACGACTTCGGTCTTCGGTCCGATCAACTCCCGGACCTCGTCGTGGCCGACGGCGGTGATCCGTTCGCCCGTGACGGCGAGGCTGCTCGCCCGCGTGCGTGCCGAGTCGGCCGTGAGGACGGGGCCGCCGGTGAAGACCAGATCGGCGTGGGTCATGAGTGGTGCTCCATGAGGGTGGGTGTGGTCATGCGGACGTGATCAGCGTGACGGCCTCGGCGTCGGTGCCGCGGCCGGTGAGGAAGTAGGGCGACTTACGTCCCCAACGGGCCCAGGCGCCGGCCAGCAGGCCGGACCCGATCATCAGGACCGGGCAGAGGAGCTGGAACCAGCCGTTGTCGGCCCGGAGTTCGAAGTGGTCGGTGGAGTCGTAGAAGGTCCAGGCGAGGTAACCGCCGAGCGCGAGCAGGGCGATCGCGCTGAGCACCGGGCCGACCACCGCACGCAGGGCCTCCAGCGGCGCCGTCCGCAGCAGGTGGCGGAAGCGGACGGCGGAGGCGATGGCCGTCAGTGCGTAGTAGAGGGCGACGACGATGCCGATCGCGTTGACGGCCGCCGAGATCAGGTCGGTGACCGTCGGGATGACCAGCGAGAGTACGGCGATGGCGGAGGAGATGACGGAGATGAGCACCGTCCCGGCGACCGGGGTCGCGTGCCGCGGGTGGATGCGGGTCCAGATCCGTCCGAGGGTGCCGTCACGGCCCATCGCGTAGGTGCCGCGCGCGGTCGGGATGACGGCGGCCTGCAGGGACGCCACGGCGGAGAAGGTCAGCGCGATCAACGGCAGTGCGGCCAGCGGCTGGTGGGCCAGCTTCTCGCCGAAGTAGGTCAGGCCGTGGGCGCCGTTGCCGGCCAACTCGTCCAGCGGGAGGACACGTTGGAAGGCGGTGGTGGCGAGCAGGAAGATCCCCAGCATGACCGTCAGTGCGATCAGACCGCCGCGCGAGGCGTCGCGCGGGTCGCGGACCTCCTCGCCGACGCTGAAGACCGCCTCGAAGCCCCAGTAGCAGAAGACCGCGAGCACCATCCCCTGGGCGAGTGCGGTGAGCGACGGTATCGCGAAGGGGTTGTACCACTCCAGGGAGAACGGCTGGGTGCCGGCGAACAGGCCGTAGCCGCAGAACCCGAGCAGGACGAGGTACTCGAAGACCAGCAGGTACCGCTGCAGACCGGCCGCGAGCTCCAGTCCGCGGACGGCGACCAGGGTGGCCGCGGCGAGCACCACCAGGCCGATCAGGGTGGTCTGCAGGGTGGAGTCCGGGTCGAGCGCGAGACCGGCCAGGCTGTGCAGGCCTGCCTGCCCGGCGAGTTGGAGGATCGCGGAGCCGGTCACCGCGGTGGTGTACGCCATGAAGACGACGGTGCCGACGATGTTGACCCAGCCGGTGAGGAAGCCCAGCCAGGGGTTGAGCGTACGGCCGACCCAGGTGTAGCTGTTGCCGGCATTGGGTTCGACGCGGTTGAGCCGCCCGTACCCGCCGGCGATGCCGAGCACCGGCAGGAAGGCCAGCAGCATGATGGCCGGCAGGTGCAGGCCGACGATGCCCGCGATCAGGCCGAGCCCGATGCCGATGCTGGAGGTCGCGGCCGTACTGGAGGCGGCGATCACCACGCCGTCCACGATGCCGATCGACTTCCGCATCGTCACGGGCGTGGAGCCGCCGTGCCGCCCCGAGGATCTCGTCCCGTCCTTCGCCACTGCTGTCAACGGACCACCGCCTTGACCGAGGGGCCTGTCGCGGCCCCGGTGGCTGGCCATGAAACTCCGACCCTCTTCACACGTCAATGCCGTTGACATAAGGTGCGGGACCACGGAGCGAGGCGAGGAGCCGGACATGACCGACCGAGTGGTTCCGGAGCCGGAGCGGCGTCGCAGGCGGCCGACCAAGCAGGGCACCGTGCTGTCGGAGCAGGTCATCGTGGAGACGGCGCTGCGGCTGCTGGGCCGGCACGGCGCCGAGGCCCTCACGGTCCGGCGCCTGGGTGCGGCGCTCGGGGCCGACCCCAGCGCGCTCTACCGGTACTTCCACAGCACCGACGACCTGCTGCTGGCCATCACGGACGAGCTCATCGCGCAGGCCCAGCACGGCTGGCGGGCCACCGGCGACTGGCAGGCCGACCTGCGCGACATCGGCCTGCGGATCCACGCCGCCTACCAGGCACACCCCCAGGCGGCCCTGCTCGCGGCGTACCGGACCACCGGTCGGAGCAACGAGACCCGGGCGGTCGAAACGATCCTCGGCCTGCTGCGCGGGGCGGGCTTCCCGGACGGCGAGGCGGTGCGGTTCTACCACGCGTTCGTGGACCAGGCGCTCAGCTTCGCCGCCCTCGACGCGGCGGTCGCCGCACTGCCCGCCCCGGCCAGGGCGGCCGATCTGAGCGTCTGGCAGGCCCGGTACGCCCAGCTCCCGGCGAGCACCCACCCCAACATCGCCGCCACCGCGCACCTGCTGATCGGCGACATGAGGCTCAGCGGCTACCCGCTCGCCCTGGACCTGCTGCTCTCGGCCGTCGCCGCCCGGCTGCCCCGCAGCGCGAGCGCACAGGTGGGGCCTGAGCGCTCCAAGGAGTGACACTGAAGGCATGGACGAGTCACGCCGCACGCCGGACGGGGACATCTTCACCCCGCCCGTCGTCGTGCGCCCGCCCACCCGTGGGGCGCGGCCGTACCGCCGGGTCGAGATCTACGGCCGGCTGGTCGGCAAGGCGTACACCGCAGAGGATGTCGCGGAATTCATCCGGCGCGCCGGGGTCGACGACCCCGACCTGGATGATCCGGATCTGGTCGGCTGGCGGGGCGGCGACGCCACCGTCTGGACGGCCGAGTAGGCGGCGGCCTCACGCGGCCGGGCTGAGGACCATCCGGGCCAACCGCTTCCCTCCAACCGCCGACATGGCGGCCTCCGGAGTGGACGCGCGGCCGGGACCGGGCGGTAGTGGAGGGAGTCGATCCGCCCCTCCGTCAGGAGTCCCGCATGAGAGCCCTCCGCCCGGCAACCACTTCACTGGCCGCCGTCGCCCTGCTGGTCGCCGCGTCCGCCGGCTGCTCGAGCAGCAAGAGTTCCAGCAGCAGTACCAGCTCGCCCACCACCTCCGCGCCGACGTCCGCGTACGCTTCCGCCTCGCCGTCCGCGAGCGCCAGTCCGTCGGCCTCCGCCTCCGGATCGGCCGCCGCCGGTACGACCGTGGCCGTGGCCACCGCGGGCAAGCTCGGGCCGATCCTGGTCGACTCCAAGGGCCGGACGCTCTACCTCTTCCAGGCCGACACCTCGACGACCTCGACCTGCAACGACGCGTGTGCAGCCGCCTGGCCGCCGCTGACCACGACCGGCGCCCCGGTCGCCGGAACCGGAGCCGACGCCGGCCTGCTGGGCACCACCAAGCGCGCCGACGGCAGCACCGAGGTGGTCTACAAGGGCCACCCGCTGTACTACTACGTGGGCGACGCCAAGCCCGGCGACACCAACGGCCAGGAGCTCAACCAGTTCGGCGCCGAGTGGTACGTCCTGAATGCCGCCGGCGACAAGGTCGAGGGCTGAGCGGGCCGGGGAGGAAGACGCCGTGCACCGCATCGATGTACCGGCGGGGCGGCGTCGCCGCGCCGCCCTCGGCGCACTGTGGGTCCTGCTGCCGCCGGCCATCACGCTGGCCCTCTACTGGTACGGCCGCGCCCACACCCCCGACTATGCGCGCGGGCTCTTCGGGCAGTACGGCAAGGACGCACAGCGCCTCAAGGCCCAGCTGGGCACCGCCCTGCTGGGCCTGGCCCTGATCCAGCTGCTGCTCGCCCTCTGGATGTACGGCCGGCTGCCCGCCACCGGCCCCGCCCCCCGTCCGGTGCGGACCACCCACCGGATCGGCGGGCTGGTCACCTTCCTGGTCTCGCTCCCGATCGCCCAGCACTGCATCACCGCGTACGGGGTGCAGCTGACCGACACCCGGGTCGCCCTGCACTCGGTCACCGGCTGCTTCCTGTACGGGGCCTTCGCCGCCAAGGTGATCGTGGTACGCCACCGCCGGCTGCCCGGCTGGGCGCTGCCGGTCGCGGGCGGCGTCCTGGTCTGTGCGATCGCGCTGCTGTGGTACACCGCCGCGCTCTGGTTCCTGAACGGCTATCAGGCGCCCGGACTGTGATCCTGCACCACATCAACCATCGACAGAATCCTGTATATCTATTCACTTCCAACCCGCAAGTAACCCCCGAGACGCTCGGAATTGGCCACATCACTATGCGCGCGACGGCGAACCGATCCCCATTCCGGGAAAGCTCAACAAATCCTCAAATGCCCTCTGACCTGCACCGATGACACCTGTGCGGCTGAGGTGAAAATGACCTCGTGAATGTAACTATTCGGCTTCGGTGACTGTTGCGCAGCACCGACGTCCGCCTAGCCTTGGGCAACTCTCAACACCCCTGCCACCCCACGAGGTTTTCTCCCCCATGGCATCTGTTGACCAGCTCACCCCCACCGTCGCCCCACCGACCGGATCACCGACCCGCCGCAGCCTGCGGCGCGAGGTCGGGCTCATCGGTCTCCTCTGGGCCTCCGTCGGCTCGATCATCGGCTCCGGCTGGCTCTACGGGGCCAAGAACGCCGTGATGGTCGCCGGCCCGGCGGCCCTCATCTCCTGGGGCATCGGCGCGGTCGCCATCGTGCTCCTGGCGTTCGTCCACGCCGAGCTGGGCGGGCTGTTCCCGGTCGCAGGCGGTACCGCGCGCTACCCGCACTACGCCTTCGGCGGCCTGGCGGGCATGTCCTTCGGCTGGTTCTCCTGGCTGCAGGCCGCGACGGTGGCACCGATCGAGGTCGAGGCCATGATCGGCTACGCCGGTCACTGGGAGTTCGCGAAGAGCTTCCTCAACGACAACGGCACCCTCACCACCAGCGGCTTCATCGTCGCGGTGATCCTCATGGGCGTCTTCGTGGCGGTCAACTTCCTCGGTGTCCGCGTGCTGTCCCACACCAACAGCGCTGCCACCTGGCTGAAGATCTTCGTCCCGCTGCTCACCATCTTCGTGCTCGCCGTGACCAACTTCCACGGCGGCAACTTCACCTCGCACGGCTTCGCGCCGTTCGGCACCAAGGGCGTGCTCGCCGCGATCAGCACCAGCGGCATCATCTTCGCCCTGCTCGGCTTCGAGCAGGCCATCCAGCTCGCGGGCGAGAGCAAGAACCCCAAGCGCGACATCCCCCGCGCCGTGCTCGGCTCGGTGACCATCGGCACCCTGATCTACGTCCTGCTGCAGGTCGTCTTCATCGCCGCCCTTCCGGCGGCCTCCTTCGCCGGCGGCTGGGACAAGCTGGACTTCCCCGGCATCGAGGGCCCGTTCGCCGGTCTCGCCACCCTGGTCGGCCTCGGCTGGCTGGCGTGGGTGCTGTACTTCGACGCCATCGTCTCCCCCGGCGGCACCGGCCTGATCTACACCACCTCCACCTCCCGCATCTCGTACGGCCTCAGCAAGAACGGCTACGCGCCGCAGGCCTTCGAGAAGGTCGACGGGCGCGGCGTGCCGTGGTTCGGTCTCACCATCTCGTTCATCACCGGCGTGATCTGCTTCCTCCCCTTCCCGAGCTGGCAGGAACTGGTCGGCTTCATCACCTCGGCCAGCGTGCTGATGTACGCGGGCGCCCCGCTGGCCTTCGGTGCGCTGCGCCGCCGGCTGCCGGACCGTGAGCGCTCCTACCGCCTGCCGTTCGGCGCGGTCATCGCCCCGCTGTCCTTCGTGGTCGCGAGCCTGATCATCTACTGGACCGGCTGGCACACCCTGGCCAAGCTCGGCTTCGCCATC
The DNA here is from genome assembly GCF_007828955.1 of Kitasatospora atroaurantiaca. Lineage (NCBI taxonomy): Bacteria > Bacillati > Actinomycetota > Actinomycetes > Kitasatosporales > Streptomycetaceae > Kitasatospora > Kitasatospora atroaurantiaca. The sequence goes on from NZ_VIVR01000001.1 coordinate 1,396,388, forward strand.
CTGATCGGTTACGCGCTGCTCGGCGGCTACGCCGCGTACGCGATCCGCAAGGGCCTGCCGAACGCCCCGCAGCTGAACTGGAAGGCCGCGCAGTGGCTGCCGGCCTACCTGCTCGGCCTGGGCGTGATCTCCTGGCAGGGCGGCTTCGGCGACGGCAACGGCAACCTGCCGATGTGGTGGGACATGGCGGTCGTGGCCGTCTTCGCCGTGGCGATCTACTACTGGGCGATCCGCGTCGCCCTGCCCGCCGAGGCGATCGAGCGCAACATCGAGGACGTCGAGGTGGTCGACGAGGGCGGCCACTGACCCCTCACGCACCTCGTCAGGAGCCCGGCCGGTCCCACCGGCCGGGCTCCTGCGGTTGTGGGACGGGGCCGCTGGTGCGCAAGTGGAAGCAGGAGGTCAACGGCACGTGCCCCTGCGGGGATGCCTCCGTCCACCGGCGGAGCCTGTGAGGTGTCCCCGGAGCGTTGACAGGCGGACCGGTCACGGAGATGCTAAGCAAGCGCTTAGTCACCTACCCTGACCTCCCGAGGACGCCATGAGCGATGAGTACCCCGACCCGCCCGGCCTCGATCTCGCGCGGGTGCGCGAGCACCTCGATGCCGAGCTGCCCGGAATCGTGCGCGGCCCGCTGCGTGCCCGCCTGTTCGAGGGCGGCAGGTCCAACCTGACGTACCTGCTGGAGGACGGCCGCACGAGCTGGGTGCTGCGCCGACCGCCGCTGGGCCATGTGCTGGCCACCGCGCACGACATGGCCCGCGAGCACCGGGTGATGGCCGCTCTGCAGCCCACCCGGGTACCGGTGCCGAAGACGCTGCTGCTGGTCGAGGACGCGTCGGTGATCGGCGCGCCGTTCTACCTGATGGAGTACGTGGAGGGCACCCCTCACCGGGACGCCGAGGCGCTCGCCGCCCTCGGGCCGGACCGGGTGCACGCCCTCGGACTGCACCTGGTGGACACCCTGGTGGACCTGCACGCCGTCGATCCGGACGCCGTCGGCCTCGGGGACTTCGGCCGCCCGGAAGGCTTCCTTGAGCGTCAACTCCGTCGCTGGGGGCGCCAGCTGGACGCCTCCCGGAGCCGCGAGGTGCCGGGCATCGACGAGCTGCACCAGCAGCTGACGGAGAGCCTGCCCGTCTCGCCCACGCCCGCCCTGGTGCACGGGGACTACCGGCTCGACAACGTCCTGGTCGGCCCTGACGACCGCATCCGGGCCGTGCTCGACTGGGAGATGTCGACGGTCGGCGACCCGCTGACCGACCTCGGGCTGCTGGTGATGTACACCGAGCTGGCCCGCCAGTACGACGGCATCCTGCCCGGCGCCGCCCTCGCACCCGGCTTCCCGACCACCGCCGAGATGGTCGGCCGGTACGCGCTGGGCTCCGGGCGGGACGTCTCCGCGCTCGGCTGGTACGTCGGCTTCGCGTCGTTCAAGCTCGCGGTCGTGCTGGAGGGCATCCACTTCCGCTTCACCCAGGGCGGGACGGTGGGCACGGGCTTCGACCGCGTCGGCGAACTCGTCCCGCTGTTCGTCCAGTTCGGCCTTACCTCGCTTAAGGAGCGGTGACCGTGGAGTTCTCGTACGACGAGCGGACCGAGGAGCTGCGCGGGCAGCTGCTGGCTTTCATGGACGAGCTGGTGTACCCGGCGGAGCCGGTACTGGCCGCCCAACTCGCCGACCCCGCACGTGAACCGTGGTCGATCCCGCCGGTCGTGGCGGAGCTGCAGGCGGCGGCCCGCGCACGGGGGCTGTGGAACCTCTTCCTGCCGGGTGAGCACGGCGCCGGGCTGACCAACCAGCAGTACGCGCCGCTGGCCGAGATCACCGGCCGCAGCATCCTGCTGGCACCCGCCGCCCTCAACTGCGCGGCGCCGGACACCGGGAACATGGAGGTGCTCGCCCAGTTCGGTGACGAGGCCCAGCGCAAGCAGTGGCTGGAGCCGCTGCTCGCGGGCGAGATCCGCTCGGCCTTCGCCATGACCGAGCCCGAGGTGGCCTCCTCCGACGCCACCAACATCACCACCCGGATCGCGCGCGACGGGGACGAGTACGTCGTCAACGGCCGCAAGTGGTACATCACCGGGGCGATGAACCCCGAGTGCCGGATCTTCATCGTGATGGGCAAGACCGACCCGACGGCCGCCACCCACCGGCAGCAGAGCATGATCCTGGTCCCGCGCGACACCCCGGGGGTGACGGTGAAGCGCGGGATGAAGGTCTTCGGGTACGAGGACGCCGACCACGGCGGGCACGCCGAGATCCTCTTCGAGAACGTCCGCGTCCCGGCCGCCAACCTGATCGGCGAGGAGGGGTCCGGCTTCGCGATCGCCCAGGCCCGGCTCGGTCCCGGCCGGATCCACCACTGCATGCGGGCGATCGGAATCGCCGAGCGGGCACTGGAGTTGATGTGCCGCCGGGTCTCCGAGCGGGTCGCCTTCGGCAAGCCGCTGGCCGAGCAGGGCGTGGTCCAGGACTGGATCGCCGAGGCCCGGGTCCGGATCGAACAGGCCCGGCTGCTGGTGCTCAAGACGGCCTGGCTGATGGACACCGTCGGCAACCGGGGCGCCCACACCGAGATCCAGGCCATCAAGATCGCCGTACCGGCGACGGTCGAGTGGATCCTCGACAAGGCCGTACAGGCGCACGGCGCCGCCGGGGTCAGCCAGGACACCCCGCTCGCCCAGCTCTGGGCGGGCAACCGCACCCTGCGCCTGGCCGACGGCCCGGACGAGGTGCACAAGCGCTCGCTGGCCCGCCGTGAGCTCAAGCGCTACCAGCAGAAGGAGGTCTGAGATGTCCGAGATGGACATCCGCACGGTCGTACGCGCCTTCCTCGCCGAACACGACCCGGCGACCACCGACCGTCTCGACTTCCTGCGGGCCCGGTTCGACGCCGGCCTCGCCTGGGTGCACTTCCCGGTGGGCCTCGGCGGATTGGGCGCACCGCGTGCCCTGCAGGCCGAGGTGGACGCCGAGTTGGCGGCCGCCGGCGCCCCCGACAACGACCCTCGCCGGATCGGCATCGGGCTCGGCATGGCCGCCCCCACCATCCTTCGCTTCGGCACCGAGGAGCAGAAGTCCCGCTTCCTGCGCCCGCTCTGGACGGGCGAGGAGGTCTGGTGCCAGCTGTTCAGCGAGCCCGGGGCCGGGTCCGACCTGGCGGCGCTGGGCACCCGGGCGGTCCGGGACGGCGACGGCTGGGTCGTGGACGGCCAGAAGGTGTGGACCTCCAGCGCCCACACCGCCCGTTGGGCCATCCTGATCGCCCGCACCGACCCGGACGTGCCCAAGCACCGGGGCATCACGTACTTCATCTGCGACATGACCGACCCCGGCATCGAGGTCCGGCCGCTGCGGCAGATCACGGGTGAGGCCGAGTTCAACGAGGTCTTCCTGACCGGCGTGCGCATCCCCGACGCGCACCGGCTCGGTGCGGTCGGCGAGGGCTGGCAGGTCGCCCAGACCACGCTCAACAACGAGCGCGTCGCGATCGGCGGCCAGGCGATCCCGCGCGAGGGTGGCATGGTCGGAGTGGTCGCCGACACGTGGCGGCGGCGGCCCGAGCTGCGGACGCACGAGCTCCACCAGCGCCTGCTCAAGGCCTGGTTGGAGGCCGAGGTGGCCCGGCTCACCGGCGAGCGGCTGCGCCAGCAGCTCACCGTCGGGCAGCCCGGCCCCGAGGGGGCGGCGATGAAGCTCGCCTTCGCCCGGCTGGCCCAGGAGCTCAGCGGCTTGGAGGTCGAACTGCTCGGCGAGGAGGGCCTGGCGTACGACGACTGGACCATGACCCGTCCCGAGATCGTCGACTTCAACGGCCGCGAGGCCGGGTACCGGTATCTGCGCGCCAAGGGCAACTCCATCGAGGGCGGCACCTCGGAGATCCTGCGCAACATCATCGCCGAACGCGTGCTCGGCCTGCCCGCCGAGCCGCGTACCGACAAGGACCTGCCCTGGAAGGAGCTGGCCCGATGAGCGATCTTCTCTACTCGGAGATCGAGGAGGAACTCCGCTCCAGCGTAAGGGACCTGCTCACCGACCACTGCCCGCCGAGCGCCGTCCTGGCCGGCTGCGAGAGCCGCGAGCCGTACGACCTCGCGCTCTGGCGCAGCCTGGCGGCCGAGCTCGGCGCGGCCGGGCTTCAGGTGCCGGAGGAGTACGGCGGCGCGGGCGCCTCGCTGCGCGAAACCGCGGTGGTGATGGAGGAGTTGGGGCGCAGCGTAGCGCCGGTGCCGTTCCTCGGGAGCGCCGTGCTGGCCACCACCGCACTGCTGGCCTGCCCGGCCTCCGACCTGCTGCCCGCGCTCGCCGAGGGGGCACGGACGGCCGTGCTGGCGGTTCCGCTCTCCACGGCGCCCGGTGCGGCGTTCCCCTCCGGCGTCCGGGCCGACGGGAACGGCGCGTTGACCGGGCGGCTGACCTCGGTCGCCGATGCGCTGACCGCCGACGTGCTGCTGGTGCCGGCGGTGGACGCGGACGGCCCGGGGCTGTACGCGGTGGAGGCGAGCGCGACGGGCCTCGGCGTGGTCCGGCGGACCTCGCTGGACCTGACCAGACCGCTCGCCGATGTGACGCTGGAGGGCGTCCCGGCACGGAAGTTGGCGGGGGCCGACACCGCCCCGGCCGCGCTGGAGCGGGCCCTGCTGACGGGGGCGGGGCTGCTCGCGTCCGAACAGCTGGGCATCGCCGAGTGGTGTCTGGGCACCACGGTCGCGTACCTGAAGGAGCGCAAGCAGTTCGGCCGTGCGCTCGGCTCGTTCCAGGCGATCAAGCACCGCCTGGCCGATCTCTGGCTGGAGACGGTGGGGGCCAGGGCCGCCGCCCGGTACGCCGCCGACGCGCTGGCCGGTGAGAGCCCGGACGCCGCGCTGGCGGTGGCCGTCGCGCAGGCCCACTGCGGCGCGCTGGCCGTACGGGCGGCGGAGGAGTGCGTCCAGCTGCACGGCGGCATCGGGATGACCTGGGAGCACCCGGCCCACCTCTACCTCAAGCGCGCCAAGGCCGACCAGATCGCCCTGGGCACGCCGGGCCACCACCGCAACGCGCTGGCGGGGCTGGTGGATCTGCCGGGACCGGTGGACTGACGCGGCGGGGAGGGGGACCCGGCAAGTCGTCCCCCTCCCCACGGGCGCGGTCACCGGCTATGCTGCGGGGATTTCTCATGACTGTCGATCAGATCGGTGAGGACACTCCGTGGGCATACTGGGCATGTTTCGCCGCCGCCGAACGTCCGCCCCGGCTACCGCAGTTGCCCCGGTCGACAAGCCCGTGACCGCTACGGCCGCGCCCGCACCCGACCTACCGTCGACGGCCAAGCCCGCCATCAGTCTGACGAAGCTGCAGGCCGAGGCCCCGGCCCTGGTCTCCCTGTACAAGCAGGCCGCGGTCTCGCTGAGCAAGAGCGGTCTCGACGGCCGCCGGGCCGCCGTCTACCTGGTCCTGGACCACTCGGCCTCCATGTCGCGGCTGTACCGGAACGGGGCCGTGCAGCGCCTGGCGGAGCAGTCCCTGGCCCTGTCGGCGAACCTCGACGACGACGGCACCGTGCCGGTCGTCCTGTTCAACGACCGGTCGTACAGCGCGCAGGACGTCGAGATCTCCGAGCACAGGGGCGCGGTCGAGCGGGTGCGGAAGGCATGCGGAGCGAAGTTCGGCGGCACGAACTTCGCTCCCGCGATGCGCACGGTGCTGGAGCACTACCAGGCGTGCGGAGCGACCGATCCGGCCTTCGTGATCTTCCAGACCGACGGCGCAGCCGCCGACCGGCGGAACGTCCGGAAACTGCTGCAGGAGAGCTCGGGGCTGCCGGTCTTCTGGCAGTTCGTGGGCTTCGGAGAGCCGGACGCCCGGATGTTCTCCTTCCTCCGCACCCTGGACAGCCTGGACGGGCGTACGGTCGGCAACACCGGATTCTGCGCGACGGGGAAGAATCCCACCGCTCTCTCCGACGCCGACCTGTACGCCCGTCTGCTCAGCAGCTACCCGGCCTGGATCACCGCCGCCCGCGCGGCCGGGATCATCCGCTGAGGGCCGGCCACGCGCTCCTCCACCCTCGGCTCAGACCAGGATCGCGATCCGCCCGGTGGACGTGCCGTCGGCGACCCGCTGGACGCCCTCGGCGGCCCGTTCGAACGGCAGCCGTTCGCTGACCAGTGGCCGGACCACGCCCTTGGCGGCGAGCTCGGTCAGCTCGGCGTGCGCGGCGCGGACGGCCTGCGGGTCATGGGTGTTGTAGAGGCCCCAGTGCAGGCCCAGGATCGAGTAGTTCTTCACCAGGGCGTGGTTGAGCCCGGGCGAGGGGATGCCGCCACTGGCGAAGCCGACCACCAGGATCCGGCCCTCGAAGGCGATGCACTTGGTGGAGCCGGTGTACGCGTCGCCGCCCACCGGGTCGAAGACCACGTCCGCGCCACGCCCGCCGGTGGCCTCCTTGACCACCGCGACGAAGTCCTCGGTCCGTCGGTCGATCACCAGGTCGGCACCCAACTCGCGGGCTGCGGCCACCTTTTCGGCTCCGCCCACGACGCCGATCACGGTCGCGCCAGCCGCCTTGCCGAGCTGGACGGCCGCACTGCCGACACCGCCCGCCGCCGCGTGCACCAGCAGGGTCTCGCCCGCGCGCAGCCCGGCCCTGCGGTGCAGGCCGAACCAGGCGGTCTGGTACCCGATGTGGAGGGCCGCCGCTTCGGCGTCGTCCAGCGCGGCGGGCGCCGGGAAAGCGCCGCCGGCGTCCATCAGCGCGTACTCGGCGAAGGCCCCGGCGGGCAGCAGCGGGGTGCCGATCACCCGCTCCCCGGCCCGTTCACCCGTCACCACCTCGCCGCACAGCTCCACGCCGGGCGTGAAGGGCAGCGGGGGCCGCACCTGGTAGTGGCCCCGGCACATCAGCGCGTCGGGGAAGTTGACCGCCGCCGCGCGCACCTTGACCAGCAACTGCCCTGCGGCGGGCTCGGGTTGCGGCACGTCCTGCTGGAGCCGCATCACCTCGCCCGGTTCGCCGAGCGCGCCGACCTGCCATGCCTTCATCCCGCTCACCCCTTCTCGATGGCCTGCTGCAGCCGGTTCATGCCGTCGAGCCAACGGTCGGGCGAGGTGGCCCGGTTGGCGTAGTACTCGGCCACCTCGGCGTGCGGCAGGATCAGGAACTCCTCCTCCTCGATGCCCCGCAGCACCGCCTGGGCCACCTCGGCCGGCTCCAGCGCGGTGGCGGCCATCAGGACCCGTCCGGCGTGGCCCGCGTCCTCGAGCATCTTGGTCCGTACGCCCTGCGGGCAGAGCGCGTGCACGCGCAGGCCGCGGTGGCGGTAGGTGGCGGCGAGCCACTCCGCGAAGGCGTAGGCACCGTGCTTGGTGACCGAGTACGGCGCCGAGCCGAGCATGGTCAGCAGCCCGGCGGCGGAGACGGTGGCCACGAAGCGGCCCTCGCCGCGCTCCAGCCACTCGGGGAGCAGCTGTTCGGCGGCGCGGACGTGGGACATCACGTTGACGTCCCAGGCCGTGGCCCAGGCCTGCGGCCCGGCGTCGGCGCCACCGGCGGTGCCCACACCGGCGTTGGCACAGTAGATGTCGATGGCGCCGAGGGCCTTGCGGGCCGCGGCGATCAGCTCGGCGACACCCTCCGCACCGGCTGCGTCGCCGGGCGCGGCCGTGCCGCCGATCCGGTCCGCGACCTGCTGGGCGGCAGTGGCGTCGAGGTCGTTCACGACCACCCGGGCGCCCTCGGCCGCGAAGGCCTCGGCCAGGGCGGCGCCGATGCCGTGGCCGGCGCCGGTGACCACCACGCCGAGCCCGTCGAAGCGTCCGGTCACAGCCCACCGCCCAGGGTCACGCCACCGTCGACCACCAGGGTCTGACCGGTGATCCACCCGGCGTCCTCGGAGAGCAGGAAGGCGACGGCGCCCGCGATGTCCTCGGGCAGGCCGAGCCGGCCCAGCGGGTACGCGCGGATGACCTTCTCCTCGCGGCCCTCGTACAGGGCCTCGGCGAACTTCGTCTTGACGACGGCCGGTGCGACGGCGTTCACCCGGATGTCCGGGCCGAGGTCCGCGGCCAGCTCCATGGTCAGCCGTATCAGGGCCGCCTTGCTGACCCCGTACATGCCGATGCCGCTGGAGGCCCGGATACCGGCGATGGAGGCGACGTTGACCACCGAGCCGCCGTGCTCGCCCATCCAGGCGGCGTGGGCGCGGCGCGTCCAGGCCAGCGGGGCGAGCACGTTGACCGCCAGGATCTTCGCGGCCGCCTCCGGACTCGTCTCCAGGACCGGCCCGTAGACCGGGTTGATGCCGGTGTTGTTGACCAGGTGGTCGAGCCGGCCGAAGGCCTCCAGGGTCCTGGCGACGGCCTCCTCCTGGTGCGCGTCGTCGTCGGACTTGCCCGCGACGGCGATCGCGTGGTCCGGGCCGCCGAGCTCGCGTACCGCCTCGGCGAGCGGTTCGGGGCTACGGGCCGTGATGCAGACCTTGGCGCCGCGCTCGACGAGCTCGCGCGCGATGCCGAGGCCGATGCCACGGCTGGCTCCGGTGACCAGGGCCACCCGGCCCTTGAACGAAGGGGTCATCGCCAATCCTCTCGAGCCTCTCAATGAACTTCGCACTGACTAAGCGCTTGCTTAGCATGTTGGCGACGGGCGACACTGTCAACCATCCGGGACCTCCGGACCACCCGCCCGGCGGACCCGGCCACGGCCATCTGCGAGGATTTACGACATGACCGACCAAGCAACCGCCGATCTCTGGCCCGGCGAGCGCACCGGAGAGCGCCCCGAGGCCGCCCGGCGGCTGCTGCTCGCGGCCGTGGACTCCTTCGCCCGGCGCGGCTACCACGCCACGACCACCCGGGACATCGCCACCGCCGCGGGCATGAGCCCGGCCGCGCTCTACATCCACTACCCGTCCAAGGCCGCGCTGCTCTCCGAGATCAGCCGCACCGGCCACCAGGCCACCCTGAACCTGGTCGAGCACGCCGCCCGGTCCGACAGCGACCCCGTCGCGCAGATGCGCCTCCTGGTCGAGGACTTCACCGCCTGGCACGCCCGGGGCCACACCGTCGGCCGGATCGTCAACCACGAGCTGCACGCCCTCCCCGACGAGGACTTCGAGGTCGTGGCCGAGCTCCGCCGCCGGATCGAGGAGACCGTCAAGGCGGTCATCGACACCGGCGTCGCCTCGGGAGCCTTCGACGTCCCGGACGTCCGCACCGCCGCCCGCGCCGTCACCTCCCTCGGCATCGACGTCTCCCGCTGGTACACCGACCGCAGCAGCGAGACCCCGGAGGAGCTCGGCCGCCGCTACGGCATCCTCGTCCTTCGCATGCTGGGCGCCACGGGCTGACCCACCGGACTCGGCCGGCCCGTACCCCGGGTCGGCGTGGCACCCCTCCTCCGGGCCAGGGCACGCGGACCGACAAGTCGTCAGTCATCACTTCCCCGACACCAGGGCATTAGGTTAGGCTCACCTAACTAACCCAGGAGGATGGATGCCCGACGCCGACAGCCAGCCCACCGGCACTGCCACCCGGCCCACCGCAGCGGGTGGCAGGCCTGCGCCCACCTCGGCCGAACGGGCCCGTACGCTGCTGGAGTTCGCCTCCTCGGTGGTGCTCGACGTGCCCGGGATCGACCTGGTCAACCGGCCGGGCATTCCGCCACTGGTCCGCTGCGCGGTGCTGCCCGACCGGGCGCTCGCCGTGCTGGTCGAGACCTCCTCGCCGCTGTACCGGATCGCCTCGGTCGCCCGAACGGCGGAGCTCGTCGCGGAGCTGGAGGCGGTGGACGTGGCCCCGGTCGCCCTGCCGCACCGGATCCGCGGCCGGGCCACCGCTCACGGACGCCTCAGCGCGCTGCCGAATGCCGGGCCGGAGGTGCTGGACGGGCTCTTCCCGCGACGTCCGGCCACCGGACAGGCGCTGCTCCGCTTCGCCCTCGACCACCTGGCCGTGGAGGACCTCTGGGGCGCCGAGTGCTGCGTCGACCTCGCCGCCTTCACGGCAGCCGTTCCGGACCCGATCGCCGCCGACGAGGCCGCGATGCTCCAGCACCTCGCCGCCGCCCACCCTGAACAGCTCCGGCTGCTGGGTGCCCAGGCACTCGAACACCCGTCAGGCCTGCGGGGCCGGCAGCACCCCACCGACCACCCCGTCGACGTCCGCCCGGTCGCCCTGGACCGTTTCGGACTGCGCGTCAGGCTGACCAGCGGCGCCCGGATGCTCGATGCCCGCTTCGAGTTCCACCGGCCGGTCACCGGACCCGAGCAGCTTCCGGACGCGATGCACCGCCTCTTCGCACAGGTCCGCCATTGAGCTGACCCGCACTCACTCCTTCAGGCTGATCACCGAGAACAGCCCGCCCTCGGCGTCCCTCAGCCTGGCCACCCGCCCGTACGGCGTGTCCGAGGGGGCGTCCATCTCCGCGCCGCCGAGCACGACCGCACGCTCGACCGCCGCGTCCGTGTCGGCGACCGAGAAGAACACCTCCCAGTGCGGGGCGACGTCGGCGGCCGTACGCAGCGCCGCCACGCTCCGGCCGTCGGCCCGCAGCACCACGCGTTCGTGCTCCCAGCGGACCTCGAAGCGCCTCGGGTCACGGTCGTCCCAGACGAACACCTCGCCGTAGAAGAGCGCCATCGCGAACGGATCGGCCGTGCGCAGCTCGATCCAGACCGGGGCCCCGGGCGAGGACACCCAGGTGGAACAACCCAGGTCGCCCTCCCAGATGCCGAAGGCCGCGCCCCCCAGGTCCGCGGCGAGCGCGATCCTCCCGGCGTCGAAGTTGAGCGGGCCGACGGCCAGGGTGCCGCCGCGTTCGCGGACCCGGTCCGCGGCCTCGTCGGCGCTCTCGATCCCGAAGTACGTCGTCCAGGCGACCGGCGGCTGCCAGTCCCCCGCCACCACGCCGATCCCGGCAACCTCCACACCGTCGACCACCGCGCGCACGTACGGGCCCCAGCGGTCCGGCCCTTCCTCGAAGGTCCAGCCGAGCAGCGGGCCGTAGAAGGACTGCGCCACCTCGAGATCCCGGGCCATCAGGCTGACCCAGCACGGCGCGGCCGGCACACAGCGCACGCTGATGGTCTGCTCGCTCATCGGAGCTGCTCCTTCCGGTCCTGGCTCTCCTCAGCCTAGGTGCAGCATCACGCCATGGCACGGTCCGCCTCGCGACACGGCGCCGCACAGGGTGAGATGAGGCCGAGGAGAGGAGCTGGCAATGGACACCGCGCACGTGATCGTGGGTGCGAGCCTGGCCGGGGCCAAGGCGGCCGAGGCCCTGCGTGAGGAGGGCTACGACGGGCCGATCATCATGATCGGCCAGGAGCGGGAGCGGCCCTACGAGCGGCCGCCGCTCTCCAAGGGCTACCTGATGGGGAAGACCGCCCGGGAGAAGATCTACGTCCATCCGGCCCAGTGGTACCGCGAGCACGACGTCGACCTGATGCTCGGTACGACGGCCACCGCGATCGACCCCGCCGCGCACACCGTGACGCTCGCCGACGGCAGCCGGCTCGGCTACGCCAAGCTGCTGCTGGCCACCGGCTCCGCCCCGCGCCGGCTGCCGGTACCCGGCGCCGACCGCGAGAACGTGCTGTACCTGCGGACCGTCGAGGACAGCGAGCGGATCAGGGCCGCCTTCCGGCCCGGTGCCCGGATCGTGGTCATCGGGGCGGGCTGGATCGGACTGGAGACCGCAGCGGCCGCCCGGACCGCCGGCGCCCAGGTGACCGTGCTCGAGATGGCGGAACTGCCCCTGCTGCGCGTACTCGGCCCGGAGGCCGCCAAGGTCTTCGCCGACCTGCACCGCGCGCACGGCGTCGAGATGCGCTTCGGCATCCAGGTCGCCTGGCTGACCGAGAGCGGCGTCCGGCTGGGTGACGGGAGCCTGGTCGAGGCGGACACGGTGATCGTGGGCATCGGGATCACGCCCAACACCGCCCTTGCCGCAGCCGCCGGCCTGGAGATCGACAACGGGGTCCGTACCGACGAGCACCTGCGGACCTCGCACCCCGACGTCTTCGCCGCGGGCGACGTCGCCAACGCCTTCCACCCCCTGCTCGGCAAGCCGATCCGGGTCGAGCACTGGGCCAACGCCCTGCACCAGCCGAGGACGGCGGCGCGGTCGATGCTCGGTCAGGAGGCCGTCCACGACCGGGTGCCGTACTTCTTCACCGACCAGTACGACCTCGGGATGGAGTACACCGGGTACGTCGAGCCCGACGGCTACGACGAGGTGGTCTTCCGGGGCGATGTCGCCGCTCGTGCGTTCATCGCGTTCTGGCTCGCGGACGGCCGGGTGCTGGCCGGGATGAACGTCAACGTCTGGGACGTGACCGATCCGATCCGCGAACTGGTCCGCTCCGGGCGCCCGGTGGACAAGGCCGCGCTCTCGGACCCGGAGGTGCCGCTGGACGGCCTGGCGAGTTGACCCGGTGTCAGCGGGACCTTCCGGCTGTCAGTGACGTGCTCTAGGGTGCTCGGCACGGTACCGCGCGGGCGGTACTCCGAGGTCGAGGGAGGGGCCGTGATGAGAGCCGACCGCCTGATACCACCGGCAGGACCGGCCCGGGTGCTGGCCGCCGCGCAGCTCACCAACTCCCTCGGCGACGGCGCGTACTACGTGTGCTCGGCGCTGTACTTCACCCGCATCGTCGGGCTGTCACCGACGCAGATCGGCTTCGGTCTGACGCTCGGCTGGGCCGTCGGCGCCGTGGCGGGCGTGCCGCTCGGCCACCTCGCCGACCGGCGCGGGCCCCGCGCCGTCGCGATACTGCTCGCGGTGGCCACGGCGGCGGCGGTCGGCTCGTTCCTGGTCGTGCGCTCCTTCCCCGCCTTCGTCGTCGCGGCGCTCTGCTACGCCTGCGCCCAGTGCGGATTGTCGGCGGCGCGCCAGGCGCTGCTGGCCGGGCTGGTCCCGCCGGAGCGGCGCACGGAGACGAGGGCCTACCTGCAGTCGACCGTCAACGCCGGGCTGGCGGTGGGTGCGGCGGTGGGCGGCGTGGCACTCCAGTACGACAGCCGGGCGGGCTACCTCGCGGTCTTCGCGATGGACGCGCTGAGCTTCCTCGCCTCCGCCCTGGTCCTGCGACGGCTGCCCGCCGTCGAGCCCGTGGCCGCGGTGGCCGGCGAGCCGCGGCTGGCGGTGCTGCGGGACCGGCCGTACGCCCTGGTCGCGCTGCTCAACACCGTGATGCTGCTCTACATGCCGCTGCTCTCGCTCGTCATCCCGCTCTGGATCGTCGAGCGGACGGCGGCGCCCGGCTGGCTGACGGCGGCTCTGCTGGTCCTCAACACGGTGAGCGTGGTGCTGCTGCAGGTCCGGGTGGCGCAGCGGGTCGACGGACTGGCGACCGCCGCCCGGTTCGTCCGGTACGCGGGAGTGCTGCTGCTGGTCTCCTGCGCGGGCTTCGCGCTGTCCGCCACCGGGGCGTCGGCCTGGTCGGCCGCGGGAGTGCTGCTGCTCGCGGCCGGGCTCCAGGTGGCGGGCGAGATGCTGCTCGCCTCCGGCGCCTGGGAGATCGGCTTCGGGCTGGCCCCCGCCGACAAGCAGGGGCAGTACCAGGGCTTCTTCGGGACCGGTGTGGCCGTCGCGCGTATGCTCGGCCCGCTGCTGCTGACCTCCCTGATCATCGCTTGGGGTACGCCGGGCTGGCTGGTGCTGGGAGCCCTCTTCGCCCTGGCAGGGGGCGCGATGACGCCTGCCGTACGGTGGGCCGAGCGGTCCCGGGCAGCCCGTGCGAGCGCGGCGACCGAGCCCGGGGCGAGCGCCAGGGAGGCCGACGAGGTCCGCACGCCGTAACGGCTGGACCGGCCGCTGGGCCGGCCGCCGGACGTAACCGCGCTGCGCCCTACGCGGGCGGGGCCTGCTTGAGCTCGTCGTGCGCCTTGGTCAGCAACTGCATGGCGAGGTCGTTGAGCGCACGCGCACCGGCGACCTCCTCGCCGACCCGCGCCTGCGGTGCATCGGCGTGGTGCCTGGTGCTGTAGCCGTGGGCCCTGACCTCTGTCCCGTCCGCAAGCCGGACCAGGGCCGCCGCCTTGGTGCGGTCGCCCTCCTCCTGGAACTCCAGCTCGATGTGCCATCCGACAACGGTCTGCATCATGGCCGCCACCTCCTGAGGTTTCTCCTCCAGACTGCGCCGCGCGCGACGCGTTTTCCACCGCCGGGCCGCGGGGCCGGGCCGGGTCAGGTCAGGTGCCCCGGCTGTCCGGGGTCGGGAGGGATTCCGGGCGGGTGTCGGCGGGCTCGCACTCTTCGCGGCCGGTCTCGGCGTGCACCACGCGGACCGGGTGCTCGGGGCCGCCCGGGATGACGCGCTGGGGGTGACCGCAGCGCGGGCAGATCAACGGGATTCGGGACATGACGGCCGTCCACGCCACCGCCTCGGCGGGCACGCGCAGTGAGCGTGGCCTCCTCCGTTCCAGTGTGCGCCTCGGTGTGCGCCCAGGGGTGTGCCTCGGGTTCCGAGGGACCCCCAGGGCCGGCGTTGAACGCGTTCGGATCTGGCGTAGAGTCTGCGACTGGCAGGATTTTGAACACGTTCAAGCATCTGGAGCGCCGCCGTGATGACCACCCTCAACTACCCCGAGATCGGCTCCACCGGCAGGCTCGGCCAACCGCTCCCCGCGGGCTACAACCACCTCCACCACCGGGTCCTCCTCGGCCACGGACGGGATGTCCTCGCCACCGCAGGCACCGCCGTCACCACCTGGCGGATGCACCGCGCCGCCGGAGTCCAGGTACGGGCGGACGCCGACCGGGCCGCGCCTGGCGTCGCCGTCGAGTGCGCCATCGGAGTCGGCCCACTGCGCGTCACCGGCCCGTGCGAGGTGGTCTGGAGCGCGTACGAGCGCGACCGGATCGGCTTCGCGTACGGGACCCGCACCGGGCACCCCGAGTGCGGTGAGGAGTCCTTCGTGGTCGAGATGGGCCCCGACAAAGCCGTGTGGTTCACCGTCACCGCCTTCAGCCGACCCAACCGCTGGTACACCCGGCTGGCCGGCCCACTCGTCCCGCTGTTCCAGCACCTGTACGCCCGCCACTGTGGGCGCACCCTGCGCGGCTGGCGGCGGGCTGAGGTGCACAGGCTGTTGGGGCGGCAGGGCCAGGCGTACGGAGGCCGGCCGTACCCCCGGCCACGTCCGGGTCAGGTGTCAGGACGCGGCGGGTGCGCCCGGGACGGAGACGAGGAGGCGGCTGGAGCTGTCCAGGGTGCGGACCTCGAAGTGGTCGATGTCGGTCGGGGACAGGCCCGAGCCGCCGGTGGTCCGGAGGGCGGCATAGCCGTTCTGGGGGACGGACCAGGTGGTGACGGTCTGGCGTTCGCCGTGGCGGGAGACCGCGACCAGGTCACAGCTGACGGGGCCCTGAAGGTCGGGGACGGAGAGGGAGAGGCTGATCTGGCTGCCCCACGTCTTCGGTTCGACGCCGACCGTGGCCGAGGTGCCGCTCAGCGGGTCGGTGGCGCTGAACTGCTGGGCCGCCACGGCCTGCGGTGCCGCGGCGTCGATGGTCAGCGCGGCGGTCACGGCCGGGCCTCCGACGATCAGCACGGCGGCTGCCGCCACCAGCACCAGCCGCCTGGTACGGCTGCGCCGCCGGGCCGCCGACACCTCCCCGACCAGCCGGCCGAGCAGTTCCTCGCTCGGCTTGGGCACCGGGTCGGCCTCGGCCGCCGGCATGCCGGACACGGCCAGTTCGGCCAGCAGGGGCTCCAGACTGCCGAGTTCCTCGACCTCGGCCGCGCACCTGGCGCAACCGTCCAGGTGCTCCTGGAATTTCAGCCGGTCGGCGGGGTCGAGGACACCGAGGACGTACGCACCGACGTCGACGTGCTGGACCCGCGACGGCTCGGGTGACCGGGGTGACTGGGGCGTCGTCACGATGTCACTCCTCGTTCCTCGAGCGCGAGCTTCAGAGCACGCAGCGCATAGAAGATCCGTGACCTGACGGTACCTGCGGGGATGCCGAGCTCGGCGGCCGCTTCGTTGACCGTACGGCCTTTCAGGTAGGTCTCGACGATCACTTCGCGGTGGGCCACGGTCAGATCGTCGAGCGCGTCGGAGATGGTCATCAGTCTCAGCGCCTTGTCGAGTTCGTCCTCGGCGGGCAGCAGTTCGAGCGGCGAGGCGTCCACCTCGCGCGGCCGGGCGAGGCTGCTGCGATGGCTGTCGATCACGATCCGCCGGGCGACGGTCACCAGCCAGGGACGCAACGAGCCTGTCGAGGCGTCCAGTTGGTGGATGTTGCGCCAGGCCCGTACGAGCGTCTCCTGAACCACGTCCTCCGCCCGCTGCCGGTCGCCGGCCACCAGCCGGAGTACGAAGCCGAAGAGCGGCCCCGCATGGTCGCGGTAGAGGGTGCGCATCAGCTCCTCGTCCGGCGCCAGGCCGGACGAGGATCCGCCGCCGGACCTCCGGCGGGCGAAGGGATGCTCGGTCACGGCGCCATCCTTGCGCACCCGTACCTCCAGGTCGAGACGGACAGCACGTCACCCGACGCCTTCTGTCACCCGCTGCTACCGACGGCCTCCACCGGCCGCACTCGTGCTCCTGCTCGCGCTCCCGCCGCTGAGTACGCGGGGTTCGGTGCGCACGTCCGACGTACGCACCCGCACACCCGAGTGGCTCAGTAGCCGTAGCCTCCGCCGCCGGTGCTGGGGCTGGTGGCCGGGGCCGGAGCGCCGGCCTTCTTGCCGTCGGGGGTGCTGGCGAACCAGGTTCCGCCGACTCCCTGTCCCTTGGTGTCACCGGCCTTGGTGTCGGGCGCGTACCGGTACAGCGGCCAGCCGTTGAGCGTGAGCTGCTTGCTGCCGTCGGCCCGGGTCACGGTGCCGACGAGAGCCGGGTCGACGCCCTTGACCTGGCCCTTGTCCACGGGCGCGACGGGCGGCCAGAGACTGGCGCAGTTGCCGTTGCAGTTCGACATGGACGGCTTGGCGGTGTCCTTGTCGAAGCGGTAGAGGGTGAAGCCGTTACCATCGGTGACGACCGTCCCGAGGCTCCCCGCGGTGGCCGTCTGGAGCGCGGCCTTCTCCGCCGGTGAGGCCGGGGCCGAAGGGGACGCCGGAGACGTCGGGGAGGCCGGCGCGGAGGGCGAGGCCGGGGTGGTGGCGGAGCCGGGGCTGTACGAGGAGCCGCTGGAGCCGCAGCCCGTCACGAGAGCGGCGACGGCGGTTCCGGCTGCGGCCAGGACTGCGGCGCGACGGAGAGTAGGCATGACTGTTCCCCCAAATGGCATGGTCGGCTTGAGTGATGGGCGTCTTCCCCGCGCCCTCTCCCATCAGTACGCACCGCGCGGGATGAGTGTTCAAAGCCCGCCGAAAAAATTTCGGAGAGGCCCGGCGCGGGCCTCTCGACCCCGGTGGAATAGCCCGGCCGGCCCGCTGGTTGACGCCGGAGCGCGTGGGCGCGAACAGCACCCGAAGGGCAGGTAGGGCGACATGAGCACCGTCGAGCTGACCACGGAGAACTTCGACGAAGTGGTCCAGGGGCCGGATGGCAAGAACTTCGTCTTCATCGACTTCTGGGCGGGCTGGTGCGGGCCGTGCCTGCGCTTCGCACCGGTGTACGAGAAGGCCTCCGAGCGGCACCCTGACCTGATCTTCGCCAAGGTCGACACCGAGGCGCAGCAGGAGCTGTCGGAGGCGTTCGAGATCCGGTCGATCCCGACGCTGGCGATCATCCGCGAGGGTGTCCTGGTCTTCGCCCAGCCCGGGGCGCTGCCGGAGCAGGTCCTGGAGGACCTGATCGCCAAGGCTCGGGCGCTGGACATGGACGAGGTGCGCGCCAAGGCGAAGGCCGACGCCGGGGCAGAGCCCCAGGCGTAGCCGTACGGCGGGGGTGGGCCTGGACGGTAGTCACCCGGACCCGCCCCCGCTCGTCGTCCTAGAGGCGCGCCGCGAGCCCGTCCAGCAGGAGCCGCAGCGCCAGCTCGAAGCCGCGTTCGTCGAGCCCGCCGGGCCCGCCGCCGCGCTCCGCCGAGGCCTCGAGCGCGCCCGCCAGGGCGGGGTAGCCGGGGCGGTACTCGGGGACGGGCCGGGTGAAACCGGCGGTGAAGGTCTCCAGCGCGGAGCCGAGCACCAGGTAGTCCAGCGCAGCCGCCGCCTCCGCCGCGTCGGCCGGGGCGAGCCCGGCCCGGCCCAGGGCGGCGAGCAGCGCGTCGTACCCGAGCAGCTGCCGTTCGGCCTCGACCCGGCGGCGGGCCAGCAGGGCGATGGTGTTGGGGTGCCGTATGAAGGCGGCGCGGTAGCCCCGCGCGTACTCGGCCAGGCGCTCACGCCAGTCCCGGCCCTCCTCCCCGCCGTCGTCCGGGGCCAGCGGGGAGAGGTCGATCTCGGCGTTGACCAGCTCGGCGAGGGCGTCGAGCAGCTCGTCCTTGCCGGTCACGTGGTTGTACAGCGAGGCGGCCTTGACCCCCAGGCGGTCGGCCAGCGCGCGCATGGTGAGACCGTCGGCCCCGCTCTCGTCGACCACCTCCAGGGCCGCCCTGGCGATGATCTCCCTGCTCAGCAGTGCCCTGCTCGGACGCCCCACTGGCCCCACCCTTCGCCCGTTCATCGACGCGGCCACGTTACAGCCTGGTGTCGGCCTCTTCCGTTACCCCCTGATCACCGGCTACCGTCCCGGACTAACAAAGTTAGTTTTCGCCGACGGCAAGGTGGACCCGACATGAACGACAACCCGCCAAGAACTGCGGATCCCGCCGACAGCGAGCGGCTGGAGGCACTCGGGTACCGGCAGGAGCTGCGCCGCAGCCTCGGGGTTCTCGGCAACATCTCGATGGGCTTCGCCGTCGTCTCCCCCGTGGTCGGGCTGTACGCCGTCGCCCAGGTCGGGATGAGCATCGACGGTGGCGCCTGGGTCTGGGCCCTCCCGCTCTGTCTGCTCGGACAGCTGCTGGTGGTCTGCGTGTACTCCGAGCTCGCCTCCCAGTGGCCGCTGGCCGGCGGCGCCTACCAGTGGGCCCGCCGCCTGGCCGGCCCGACCTTTGCCTGGCTGACCGGCTGGGTGTGGCAGTTCGCCGTGATGTTCGCCAACACCACGGTCGCCTACCTGGCCTCCCCATGGGTCTTCGCACTCTTCGGCGCCACCCCGACACCGGCCCAGCTGGTCCTGGTCTCGGTCGGGTTCATGGTCTTCTGCACCCTGGTCAACGCCTACGGCATCAACCTGCTGCGCTGGTTCGTCTCGCTCGGCATCGCCGCCGAGGCCGTCGCCTCCGTGCTGGTCGGCCTGGCGCTGCTGCTCTTCTTCCGCCGGCACGGTTTCGGGCTGCTCACCGACACCCTGAACGCCCCCGCCACCACCGGTACCGGCGGCGTGATGTCCTTCCTCGCCGTGATCGCCGTCGGCGGCTGGGCCTTCATCGGCTTCGACGCCTGTGTCTCCACCGCCGAGGAGACCAAGGACGCCGCCCGCCAGGTGCCACGCGCGATGCGCTGGGCCCTGCTGAGCGTCGGCGCCGTGGTCATGCTGAACGCCGTCTCCGTCGTCCTGGCGCACCCGGACCCGGCCGCCGTGGTGGCCGGCCAGGACCTCGACCCGGTCACCACCGCCGTCACCGCCGGCTTCGGCGACTGGTCCGCCAAGCCCTTCGTGATCGTCGTCCTGGTCAGCTTCACCGCCTGCCTGATGGCCTCCCAGGGCGGCGCCGCCCGCGGCCTCTACTCCCTCGCCCGCGACGGCGTCTTCCCGTTCTCCCGGCAGGTCCGCAAGGTCAACAGGCACAAGGCCCCGATCGGCGGCCTGGTCGCCGCGACCCTGGTCAGCTGCGCCGCCCTGCCGCTCGGCCTGGAGAGCACCGCCATCGGCAGCCTGATCACCTTCGGCACCGCGGCCACCTTCCTGCCGTTCTTCCTGCTCACCCTGACCGCCCTGATCGCCCGCCTGCGCGGCACCTGGCAGCCCGCGGGCCAGGTCTCGTACGGCCGCTGGGGCACCCTGCTCAACCTCCTCGCCGTCCTCTGGACGGGTCTCGAGGTCATCAACATCTGCTGGCCGCGCACCATCCTCGCCCCGCCCGGCGCCCCCTGGTACCAGGTCTGGGCCGCGCTGCTCGGCGTCGGCCTGGTCACCCTGGTCGGGGCCGGCTACCTGCTGGTCCGCCGCCCGCAGCGGCTGATGCAGGGCGTGGGCGCCGAGCGACCGGACACCGACGAGCTCGCGCCGGCGGTCATCTGACCGACCGTCCTCGCTCGCCGCGAGTCGCCGTCGGCTGCACGTCGGGGAGTTCGCGACACGGCGGCTCGCGACACGCCGACCGCGCACCCGCCGGGCGGCACCGGATCATCGCAGGATGGTGCCGGTACCGCCCGGTCGAGTGAGAGCGAGAGTCATGAGCCCCCAGCCCGAGCAGTACGACGTGGTGGTCCTCGGCGCGGGCTCGACCGGCGAGAACCTCGCCGACCGGGCCAGGGCCGCCGGCCTGAGCACGGTCGTCGTGGAGAGCCAGCTGGCCGGCGGCGAGTGCTCGTACTGGGCCTGTATGCCCAGCAAGGCGCTGCTGCGCCCGCCCTCCGCCCTCGCGCACGCCCACGCGCTCGCCGGCGCCAAGCAGGCGGTGAGCGGCAGCCTCGACGTGGCCGCGGTGCTGGCCCGGCGGGACGAGTTCACCTCGCACTGGCACGACGACAGCCAGGTCGACTGGCTGCGCGACTCCGGCATCGACCTGGTCCGGGGCCATGGGCGCCTCGCCGGGGAGCGCGCCGTGCTGGTCGACGGCGAACGGCTGCTGACGGCCCGGCACGCCGTCGCGGTCTGCACGGGCAGCCGGCCCCACCTGCCCGACGTGCCGGGCCTGGCCGAGGCCCACCCCTGGACCAGCCGCGACGCGACCAGCTCCGCCCGGGTCCCGTCCCGGTTCGCCGTGGTCGGCGGCGGCGTGGTGGCCGTCGAGATGGCGACGGCCTGGCGCTCCCTCGGCTCCGAGGTCACCCTGCTGGTACGGGGACCGGGCCTGCTCCCCCGGATGGAACCGTTCGCCGGGGAGCTGGTCGCCGAGGCGCTGACCGAGGCCGGGGTGGACATCCGCTTCGACACCGAGGTCACCGAACTCCATCGCAGCGGCCCGATCGTCGAACTCCACCGCAGCGGTCCGGTCACCCTGGCCCTCGGTGGCGGCGACCGGCTGGAGGCGGACGAGGTCCTCTACGCGACGGGCCGCGCACCGCGCACCGACGACATCGGGCTCGAGAGCGTCGGTCTCTCCCCCGGCTCCTGGCTGGAGGTCGACGACAGCTGCACCGTACGTGGCGTGGCGGGCGGCTGGCTGTACGCGGCCGGGGACGTCAACCACCGCGCGCTGATGACCCACCAGGGCAAGTACCAGGCCCGGATCGCGGGCGCGGCCATCGGCGCCCGGGCCCGGGGCGAGCAGCTGGACACCCAGCGGTGGGGAGCGCACAGCGCCTCTGCGGACACCGCCGGGCCGCCGCAGGTGGTGTTCACCGAACCGGAGGCGGCGTCCGTCGGCATGACGCTCCGTCAGGCCGAACGGGCGGGCCTGCGCGTCCGGGCGGTGGACCACGATCTCGGCAAGGTGGCCGGGGCGTCCCTGTACGCCGACGGCTACCGGGGGCAGGCCAGGGTCCTGGTGGACCTGGACCGCGGGCTCCTGGTCGGCGCGACCTTCGTCGGGCCGTCGGTCGCGGAGCTGCTGCACTCCGCGACCGTCGCGGTGGTCGGCGAGGTGCCGGTCGACCGGCTCTGGCACGCGGTGCCCTCGTACCCGACGATCAGCGAGGTGTGGCTGCGCCTGCTGGAGGGCTGCCGCGACGCCACCGCGGCCCGGTGACCGGCCTCGGGACGCCTCAGGACGCCGCCGGGGCACCCTCAGGAGACCTCAGGAGACGGTGATCGCGGCGTTCATCTCCCACATCAGGACCTCGGCACCCTCGGGACCGCCGATGACCCGCTGACCCTCGGCGCCGGTGATCCGGGCGGCGTCGCCCTCGCCCAGCAGGCCGGCACCCTCCAGCGTCAACTCGCCACGGGCGACGAAGAGATGGGTGAACGGCGCGGTGGCGATCTCCAGCGTCTCGGCGGGGCGCAGGCGCGCCACGTGCAGGGCGGCGTGCTGCTGCCGGATCCCGATCGCCCGCTGGTTGGCGTGCTTGGGCATGCCGGAGGCCAGCGTGGTCCAGCCACCCTGGGAGAGCTGGTCGTTGATGTCCAGCTGCTCGTAGCCCGGGGCGATGCCCGCGGCGTCCGGGACGGTCCACATCTGCACCAGCCGTACCGGGTTGCCGTGCTCGGGCTCGCCGGTGAGCGTCCAGGAGTCGTTCTTCTCGCTGTGCAGGATGCCGGTGCCGGCGCTCATCCGCTGGGCCAGGCCCGGGTAGATGATGCCGTTGTGCCCCTCGGAGTCCTGGTGCACCAGCGCCCCGTCGAGGACCCAGGTGATGATCTCCATGTCCCGGTGCGGGTGGGTCTCGAAACCGGTGCCGGGCGCGATGATGTCGTCGTTCGAGACGAGCAGCAGGCCGAAGTGGGTGTTCTTCGGGTCCCAGTGCCGGGAGAACGAGAAGGAGTGCCAGGAGTCGAGCCAGCCCGCCTGGGTGTGGAAGCGCTCGCCCGCGCGGCGGACGTCGATCGTGTGGACCATCGGAAACACTCCTTCGGGTGGGACTTGTTGAATCCTAAACCACGTGGGAGTCCCCGCCATTCCCGGCGCGGTGACGTGCGACGCCCGCCGCCTCGGAGCAGACTGACGGCGGGGGTCGCACGTCACTGACCAGGTGGTATCCATGACCGAAGTGCTGCTGGCCGTCGGAACACAGAAGGGCCTCTTCCTGGGGCGCAGCTCCGACCGGGCCACCTGGGAGTTCACCGGGCCGCACTTCCAGATGAACGCGATCTACTCGGTGGCGATCGACCGGCGCGGCGGCCGGGTCCGGCTGCTTTCCGGTGCCGACAGCAGCCACTGGGGCCCTTCGGTGTGGTGGTCGGACGACCTCGGCAGCACGTGGAACGAGCCACCGAGGCCCGCGGTCCGGTTCCCCGAGCACACCGGTTCCTCGCTGGAGCGGGTCTGGCAGCTGCATCCGGCCGGTGACGAGGCCCCGGGCGTCGTGTACGCGGGAACACAGCCGGCCGCACTGTTCCGCTCGACGGACGGCGGCGAGAGCTTCGCCCTGGACGAGGCCCTCTGGTCGCACCCCCAGCGCGCCGAGTGGGCGGCGGGCTTCGGCGGACAGGGTCTGCACACCGTCATCACCGACCCCCGGGACGCGTCGACGGTGACGGTCGCCGTCTCCACCGGCGGCGTCTACCGGACGACCGACGGCGGGCAGAACTGGCACCCCGCCAACACCGGCATCCGCGCCCCCTTCCTGCCGGACGAGTACCCGGAGTTCGGCCAGTGCGTGCACAAGGTCGCGGCGGATCCGGTCGACCACGACCGCTTCTTCCTGCAGAACCACGGCGGGGTCTACCGCAGCGACGACGGCGGCTCCCGCTGGCAGGACATCGGCGGCGGCCTGCCCGCCACCTTCGGCTTCGGCCTCGCCACGCACCCCCGGCGCACCGGCACCGCATACCTCTTCCCACTCGACGCGGACTACGCACGGCTGCCGGTGGACCGCCGCTGCCGGGTCTACCGCACCCAGGACGCGGGTGAGAGCTGGCAGCCGCTCTCCCGGGGGCTGCCCGAGGAGGACCACTACGGCGTGGTGCTGCGCGATGCCCTCTGCACCGACGACGCGGAGCCGGCCGGGGTGTACTTCGGCAACCGGAACGGCGAGGTGTACGGCAGCGCGGACGACGGTGACAGCTGGTCGCTGTTGGCTTCCCACCTGCCGGACGTGCTCTGCGTCCGGGCCGCAGCGCTGTCGTGACGCCGCACGAGCAACCACACCCGGTCCTTCTAGGTTTCCGCACTACCGAATAGGAGCACCCGCATGAGCCTCAGCATCCGCAACCAGCTTCCCGGCACCGTCACCTCCGTCGCCGAGGGCGAGGTGATGGCCACCGTCAAGGTCCGCCTGGCGGGCGGCCGGGAGCTCACCGCCGCGGTGACCCTGGATGCCGTCAAGGAGCTCGGCATCGGCGCGGGCAGTGCGGTCCGGGCGCTGGTGAAGTCGACCGAGGTCGCACTCGCCACCGCGCCGGTCGCCGGGCTGAGCATCCGTAACCAGATCCCCGGCACGGTCACCGAGGTCGCCACCGGCGGGGCGATGGCCGGGGTCAAGGTCTCCGTGGACGGCGGCGAGCTGACCGCCGCCATCACCGCGGACGCCGCCACCGAGCTGGCCCTGGCGGCCGGGTCCCCGGTCGTCGCGCTGATCAAGTCGACCGAGATCTCCCTCGCCACCGCCTGAGGGCCTACTCGGGCACCGAGCCCAGCCAGACCGCCGTGATCCCGCTGACGTAGCGCGCCCCGCAGTGGTCGGCGGGGATCACCAGTTGGGGGCCCGTCTCGTCCAGGGGTGTGCCGTCGATGCTGGTGGCGAGCAGGATCTGCTGCCCGCCGAAGTCCGGGTCGATCTCGGCCCAGGAGAGCACCGCGCAGTGGCCATCGGCCCCGGTGACGGTCAGCAGGTGGCGCAGGCGCTGCTTACGACCCTTGAAGTCCACCCGGGGCCGGGCGGCGCGGAGCACGTCCCAGAGCTTCGGCCCTTCGAAGCCGTGGTGCTGCTGCCCGCTGCTCAGGCAGTCGAAGCTGACCCGGACCCGATGGGACGGCAGGGCCCGCAGCTCCTCCACCGTCAGTTCGAGGGGTTCTTCGAGCCGGCCGTGGAACAGGACGGCGCCCGTGGTGGTGGCAGGTCTACTCATCGGCGATACCTCTCCCGGGCCGGCGCGGTGTGCGGCCCGGGAGGGGTGGTACCCGATGACAGCTCGATCCATTCGCACATTCCAGCCTGAAGGCCGATTTTCAGCGGCGTGCGCGATGGATGGGTGATTACATCCCTTGCAGGTGCTGCCGAGCTTTCGGTCCGCGACGGACCGGATGTAGCAACGGCACAACTGGGCGGACGACTGGTCCCGACCACCAGGCCGGGCGGTCGCCCCTGGGTGATCGGACAAGAGGAGATGGAGCAGTTCGCTCTTGCATTTACGATGCCTGTGCGCACCTTGCCCTTGCTTGAGCGAGAGGCAGGAAAGGCGCTGCACAGCACAGGGAGCGAACGTGATCGTCGGGGATCTGCTGGAGTTGGACGACCTGCACATCGGGCTGGCCTGGGGCACGGCCCCGCTGCTCGGCCGGCAGGTGACCGGAGTGACCTCCACGGACCTGCAGGACCCGGCCCGCTATCTGCAGCCCGGCGAGCTGGTGCTGACCGGGCTGGTCTGGTGGCAGCCGGACGAGTCCTCGGCGGCGCTGCGCTTCGCCACCTCGCTGCGCAGTGCCGGGGTGGCCGCCCTGCTGGCGGGCGAGGGCACCCACGGAGCGGTGCCCGAGAGCCTGGTGGAGGCCTGCCGCATGCACGGCATCCCGCTGCTCTCGGTACCGGCGGGCACCAGCTTCCGCGCCGTCACCGACCGGGTCTACCTGCGGCTCTGGGGGGATCTGCAGGCGCGTTCGGAAGGGGTCGCGGCGATCCCGGACGCGGCACGGCACGAGCTGCTCACGCTGCTGCACACCGGGGCCCCGCTCGGCGAGGTGCTGGCTCTGGCGGTGGCCCGGCTGGGGGTGCCGGACTGCTCGATGGTCACGGCCGCCGGCCGGGTGCTCGCCTCCTCGGCGCCCGGCCGCACCGGCACCCGCGAGGGGATCGCGGTCGGACCGCAGGACGGCTCCCCGTTCGACGGCTGGCTGCTCCGGCCGCACACCGAACCGGAGCTCTCCGCCTCCGCCGTGCTGCACGGCCTGGCCGAACTGCTCGCCCCGCTGGCCACCCGGGCGCGGGCCACCGCCTCCGCCCAGCGCCAGACGGCGGCCCACCTGGTCGAGCTGCTGGCCCAGGACGGCCCCGGTCTCGCGGACGCCATGGCCGCCTGCGGGCTGCCCTCGGGCCGACCGCTCGTCCCGGTGACCGCACGGATCGACGGCGCCGCGGAGCCGCGCGCGGCGTCCTGGGCCGCGACCGCGCTGGCGGAGGCACTGCACGGGGTCGGCGCACCCTTCGCGGCGGCCACCGACGGGCACGGGGGCGCCACCGCGCTGGTCGCCGCACCCGCAGCGGCGGTGACGGCCGGACTGCGGGCGGCCTGGCCGGCGCTGCAGGCCGAGCTGACGGGCCGGCGGCGGCTCCGGGCCGGCGTGGGCCCGTCCACCGCACCGGCAAGCGGGCCGCTGCGCGGCGCGCTCGTACAGGCCTCGTACACGCTGTCCGCCGCGGCGGACAGCACTGACAGGACGGTCGGCAGCAGTGGCGAGCTCGGTTCGCTGGCGGCACTGCTACGGGGCATCCCGGCCGAGGTCACCGCGGCCTTCCATGACCGGTTGCTGGCACCGCTGGCGCACCACGACCGCGAGAACGGCGTCTCGCTGCTCGGCACCCTCGGCACCTTCCTGGACCACGACGGCTCATGGGCGCGTACGGCCGAGGCTCTGCACATCCACGTGAACACCGTCCACTACCGGATCCGCAGGATCGAGGAGCTCACCGGGCGCAGCCTCGGCCGCCTGGAGGACCGGCTGGACCTGCGGGCGGCACTGCTCTGCTCACCCGGGCGAGGTGCCTAGGCGGTTCGGGCGTTCCGCGGTTCAGCGGTCCGCGGCGCGCAGCCGGCTGCTGACCTCGCCGAGGCTCTCGGCCAGTACGGCCAGCTGCTCGCGGCTGAGGACGTCGATCAGTACCTCGCGGACGGTGGCCACGTGCCCGGGTGCCGCCTCGCGCAGCACCCGCCAGCCCTCCTCCGTCAGCTCGGCGAACACACCGCGCACATCGCTGGGACAGGAGCGGCGAAACACCAGCCCGGCCTTCTC
Organism: Kitasatospora atroaurantiaca; assembly: GCF_007828955.1. Lineage (NCBI taxonomy): Bacteria > Bacillati > Actinomycetota > Actinomycetes > Kitasatosporales > Streptomycetaceae > Kitasatospora > Kitasatospora atroaurantiaca. The sequence goes on from NZ_VIVR01000001.1 coordinate 1,423,249, forward strand.
CAGCTGGGTGACCTGGTAGGTCAGGCCGCTCTTGGAGGTGACCAGCCGGTCGGCCAGGTCGGTCATTCGCAGGGAGCCGTCCGAGGCCGCCGAGAGCTGCACCAGGATCTCGTACTGGGTGTGGGAGAGACCGGCGCTCTCCTTGAGCTGCTGCTCCAGGCGCCGTTCGATCAGATTGCTGGCGGCCACGAAACCCCGCCAAGCGGCCATCTCATGCTCGTCCAGCCAACGGGGTTCATCCATGGGGAAATGGTACCCGGTTGTTCAAATTCGAACCAAGGCGTACCATCGAAGACGTACGGTTCAAATTTGAACAACAGATCGCCATTCGAACCGAGGAAGATCCGATGAGCACCGCCGCCCCCGAGCGCATGCCCGCCCTCTACCTCTCCCACGGGGCCCCGCCGCTGGCCGACGACCCGATCTGGCCCGGCGAGCTGGCCGCCTGGTCCGCCGACCTGCCCAGGCCCAAGGCGATCCTGATGGTCTCCGCGCACTGGGAGGAGGCGCCGCTCGCCCTGGGCGCCACCACGACGGTGCCACTGGTCTACGACTTCTGGGGCTTCCCGGAGCACTACTACCGGGTCCGGTACGCCGCGCCGGGCGCACCCGAGCTCGCCGAGAGCGTGCGCAAGCTGCTGCGCGCTCCCGGCACCCCGGTGCAGGACATCCCGGACCGGGGCCTGGACCACGGCGCGTACGTGCCGCTGGTCGAGATGTTCCCGGGCGCCGACATCCCGGTGCTGCAGGTGTCGATGCCCACCCTCGACCCGCAGCGGCTGATGGAGATCGGCCGCAAGCTGGCTCCGCTGCGCGACGAGGGCGTACTGATCGTCGGCAGCGGCTTCTTCACCCACAACCTGCGGGCACTCAGTATGGACGGCCGGGTGACCCCCGTGATGGCCGAGTTCGACGACTGGGGCCGCCGCGCGCTGGCCGCCCAGGACCTCGACGCGCTGCTCGACTTCGAACGCAAGGCGCCGGCGGGCAGGTTGGCCCACCCGCGGACCGAGCACTTCGCGCCGCTCTTCGTCGCCCTCGGCGCGGGAGAGGCCGACCTCGCCACCCAGCGCAGCGTGATCGACGGCTTCTGGATGGGCCTCGCCAAGCGCTCGATCCAGCTCGGCTGACGCTCCTCCCCCGCGACCGCCGTACCGTCACCGCCGGGCTCCGAGCGTGCCGAGGCCGGGCGCCCCGCAGGGGCACCCGGCCGTTGAGCCAGGCTCAGCAGTCGTCGTCCTTGTCCTTGTCGTCGTGGCTGGTGGCGTCGCCGCCGACCGCGAGCGCGGAGCCGCCCCAGGCGGTCGCGTCACCGCCCACGGCGAGCGCGTCGCCGTCCCACGCCGTCGCGTCACCGCCGACCGCGAGCGCGGAACCGTCGTCGTGGCTCACGGCGTCGCCGCCCACGGCGAGGGCACCCTGCGGGTGGTGCTTCTTGGGACAGTGATGGGCGTAGGCCGAGGCCGTTCCGCTGCCGGCGAGGAGCGCGAAGGCGGTGAGAGCCGTCGCGGCGGTGATCTTGGCGATGGTGGTGCGCATCAATCCTCCAGGTTGGTACGGGACGGATGAATGATCGGCATCGCGCGGCAGGGCTATGACCACTCCCCGGCCTGAATCACCCGCCCGGACCAGGTCTTGTGCCTCGATGGCCCAGCCCTCGCCGCCGGACGCCGCGGCCCTTCGGGAGGGCATCGCGACCACTGCCGGAAAAAGGCCCCGCGCGCGACCATTCGGGTAACACCCCCGATCGGGGGTGTCCTGCGGGGTGCGGGGGCGGGCACAGTGGGCGGCATGCAGACTCCACTCACCGTGATGGACTTCCTCGACCGGGCCGAGCTGGTCTACGGCGACCGGGTCGGACTGGTCGACGAGCCGGTGCAACCGGCCGACTCCTGGGGCGAGGTGACGTACCGTCGGATGGCTCAGCTCGCCCGTGCGCAGGCCGCCGGGCTGGACCGGCTCGGCGTCGGACCGGGCGAGCGGGTCGCCGTCGTCTCGCACAACTCGGCCCGGCTGATGACCTCGCTGTACGGGGTCAGCGGCCACAGCCGGGTCCTGGTACCGGTCAACTTCCGCCTGAAGGCCGAGGAAGTGGCGTACATCGTCGAGCAGAGCGGAGCATCCGTGCTGCTGGTCGACCCTGAACTGGACGAGGCGCTGGCCGGTGTGCCGGTCAAGCACCGCTTCGTGCTCGGCGCCGAGAGCGACGCGCAGCTGTACGACTTCGACCGCGAGCCCGTCCGGCACCGGATCTCCGAGTCGGACACCGCGACCATCAACTACACCAGCGGAACCACCGCCCGCCCCAAGGGTGTTCAGCTGACGCACCGCAACATCTGGCTCAACGCCGTGCTGATGGGCCTGCACTTCGGGGCCGGGGACCGGGACGTGTACCTGCACACGCTGCCGATGTTCCACGCCAACGGCTGGGGCCTGCCCTTCGTGCTGACCGGGCTCGGCGCGCAGCACGTGGTGCTGCGCAAGGTGGACGGCGCGGAGATCCTCCGCCGGGTCGAGCGGCACGGGGTGACCTTCCTGTGCGGCGCGCCCGCCGTCGCCACCGCCGTCCTGGACGCCGCCGCCGACTGGGACGGCCCGGTCCCCGGGCGGGACCGGGTGCGGATCATCGTGGCCGGTGCGCCCCCGCCGACCTCGGTGGTGCAGCGCATCGAGAGCGAGCTGGGCTGGGAGTTCATGCAGATCTACGGCCTGACCGAGACCTCCCCCGTGGTGACGGTCAACCGCGGCCGCGCCGAGTGGGATGCCCTCCCGCCGGCCGAGCGCGCCGAACGGCTGGTGCAGGCCGGCTCACCGGCGCTCGGCAGCCAGGTGCGGGTGGACGGGCAGGGCGAGGTCCTGGTCCGCTCCAACACGGTGCTGGAGGGCTACTGGAAGCAGCCGGACGAGACCGCCGCCGCGCTCAAGGGCGGCTGGTTCCACACCGGTGACGGCGGCACCCTCACCGACGGCTACCTGGCCATCTCCGACCGCAAGAAGGACGTCATCATCACCGGCGGGGAGAACGTCTCCTCGATCGAGGTGGAGGACTGCCTGTACGGCCACCCGGCCGTCGCCGAGGTCGCGGTGATCGGGGTACCCGACCGCAAGTGGGGCGAGACGGTCAAGGCCCTGGTGGTGCTCAAGGACGGGCAGAGTGCCGACGAGGCCGCACTGATCGCCCACTGCAAGCAGCGGCTGGCCGGCTACAAGGCGCCCACCTCGGTGGAGTTCCGGGACAGCCTGCCGCGGACCACCACCGGCAAGCTGCAGAAGTTCCGGCTGCGGGAGCCCTACTGGGCGGGGCGCGCCCGCGAGGTCAACTGATCAGGCCGAACTCGCGTGCGGTGATGGCGAGTTCGACGCGATTGCGGACGCCGAGCTTGTGCATCGCGCTCTTCAGGTAGCCGGTGACGGTGTTGCAGGTGAGGCCGAGTTGGGCGGCGATCTCCGGGTTGGTCCGGCCGGCCGCCGCCCAGCGGAGCACCTCGTGCTCCCGGGGCGTCAGCCGTACCCTCACCGGCTTCGGATCCGGCCGCTGCCAGGCGGCGGCCCCGGCCAGGGCGCGGGTCGCCGTCGCCGCCAGGCGGGCCACCGAGCCGATCCGGGCGTCGCCGAAGGAGACCACCGCGCGCAGCGAGGCGTACACCACGCCGTGCACGGTGCCCTCGTGGATCAGCGGGACGGTCAGCATCGCGTACAGGTCCTCGGCGCTCACGGCGGCGTCGTAGTGGTGCGAGATCGTCGTCGCCGCACGGTAGTCGGGGACCCAGCTGGGGGCTCGCTCGGCGAGTGCGCGGCCGCCGAGTCCGGTGCCGACCGGGACTTCGAGGTCGTGCAGCAGATCGGCGCGGGTGCCCGCCCAGTGGCGCAGCACCATCCGCCTCGGCCGGTCCGAGCGGTCCGGGACGCCGACCAGGCCGACATCGGCGCCGCAGTCGGCGACCACCCGGCGCGCAAGGTCTCCCAGCACCGCGGAACGGACCAGTTCGGCGGCGCTCGCGTCGATGTCAGGGGTCGCTTCAGCCCTCGTCATCGGGGTCACCGGGCGATTCTCACACGGCCCTCCCGTGGAGGGGAGAGCCGCGACACGACCATTCCGGCGGCCCGGCCGGGCCGTTACGCTGCGAACAACTCCGAGGAAGGGGACAACACATGGCAGGGTTCACCACCGTGCTGGACGACCTTCGGGCCGAGAGCGCCGATCTGGACTCCCTGGTGGCGGGCCTGGACGGCGAAGGCCTCGCCACCCCCACCCCGGCCGCCGGGTGGACGATCGCCCACCAACTCTCGCACCTGGCCTGGACGGACCGCTGGTCTCTGCTCGCGGCACGGGAGCCCGGGGAGTTCGCGGCCGCCGCCCAGCGGGTCTTCGGCGCCGGCGGCGACCCGATCGAGGAGGGTGCGGCGGAGGGCGTCGGCGAGGAACCCGCGGCGCTGCTGGGGCGCTGGCGGGCAGGGCGGGAGGAGCTGTCGGACGCGCTGGCCGCCGCGGCTGCGGCCGATGCCCGGTTGCCGTGGTTCGGCCCGCCGATGAAGCCCGCGACGATGGCCACGGCCCGGCTGATGGAGACCTGGGCGCACGGGCAGGACGTGGCCGACGCGCTGGGCGTCGAGCGGAAGCCCACCGCGCGGCTGCGGCACGTGGCCCATCTGGGCGTACGGACCATGGGCTTCGCCTTCACCCTGCACGGGCTGCCGGTGCCGGAGCAGCCCGTACGGGTGTCACTGACCGCGCCCTCGGGCGAGCTGTGGACCTGGGGGCCGGAGGACGCTGCGGATCAAGTGAGCGGCGCCGCCCTGGACTTCTGCCTCCTGGTCACCCAGCGCCGCCATCGCGAGGACCTCGACCTGCACACAACGGGTGCCGTGGCGGCGTCCTGGCTGCCGATCGCCCAGGCCTTCGCAGGCGCACCGGGGGCGGGACGAGCGCGGCTCTGAATCACCCTCCCGAGCGATGTACAGGTTCGTCGCCGAACTGATTCCCTGTCCGTCATGACGAAACGTGTACGACTCTTCGCCGCCACGGCAGGTCTCATGGCGTCTCTCGCCGCTCCCGTGCCCGCCTCGGCGACGACGGCCGAGGGCCGGGTCGACGCTTTCTTCACGGAGTACCGCCTGGCCGTTCTCGGGGAGATCGAGGACCAACCGCGCGATGTCCGAAGGCGGTTCGTGGAGCCGGTGCTGAACGCCCGGCTCAGCGTCTGGGGCGCGGCCAACGAGGCCGACCCGGTGTTCCGCGCCCACAACATTCCACGGTCGTGGTCCGTCCGCCCCGCCGGCGGCAATGCCGTCGTGCTCACCGAGACCTGGTACGAGGGCGGGAGTCAGGACGTCCGGTACGTCGTGCGGCCCGCCGACCTGCGGATCATCGCTCTGGGCGAGCCTGCTTGACGTCCGGTCAGCCGGTTACGTCGCCGAAACCGCGCGGGCACCGTGTGCTTCACACTCGCTCCCTAACGTCACCGCTCACAACGCCACGACCACCAGGAGCGGTGATGACCGAGACCACCAGCCCACCGACGTCCGCCCCTGAGCTCCCGGGCCCCCGCCGCTCGTACGCCAAGTCCGCCGCCGACGAGAGCCTGGAGGACTACTCGCTCCGCTACGCGCCGCACTCCTTCCGGCGCTGGTCTCCGCTGTCCGTGGCCTCCACGGCACTGGGCGGGATCGCCTACCTCGCCGACTACGCGATCGGCGCGGGGATCGCGATGTCCTACGGCTTCACCAACGCACTGGCCGCGATCCTCGCCGCCGCCACCGTCATCTTCCTGACCGGCATCCCCATCGCCCGGGCCTGCGCCGCCAACGGCGTGGACATGGACCTCCTCACCCGCGGCTCCGGCTTCGGGTACCTCGGCTCCACCCTGACCTCGCTCGTCTACGCCAGCTTCACCTTCATCTTCTTCGCCCTCGAGGGCTCGATCATGGCGCAGGCCTTCCACGAGGTGCTGCACATCCCGCTGCCGGTCGGCTACCTGATCACCACGCTGATCGTGATCCCGATCGTCTTCAAGGGCATGACCTGGATCTCCAAGCTGCAGGCCTGGACGCAGCCGCTGTGGATCCTCGGCCTGGTCGGCCCGTTCGTCATCCTGGCCTTCCACTCCCCCGGCACCTTCGCCGATTTCACCCACTTCGGCGGCACCCACGGCGTCGGCTCCGGCTTCACCCTGCTCGGCTTCGGTCTCGGCACCGGCGTCGCCCTCTCGCTCATCGCCCAGATCGGCGAGCAGGCCGACTACCTGCGGTTCATGCCGCAGCGCACGCCGGCCAACGCCCGGCGCTGGGACCTGGCCGTACTGGCCGCCGGCCCCGGCTGGGTGGTGATCGGCGCGCTGAAGCAACTAGGCGGCGCCCTGCTCGCCTTCGCCGCACTGGACGTGGTCGGCAACACCAAGGCGCTGGAGCCCATCGCACCGTACGTGGAGTCGCTGCGGCCGTGGTTCGGCGCGGCGGCGCTGCCGCTGGCCGGGCTCTTCGTGATCGTCTCCCAGGTGAAGATCAACTCGACCAACGCCTACTCCGGCTCGCTCTCCTGGTCGAACTTCTTCTCCCGGCTGACCCACCGCCACCCCGGCCGGGTCTGGTACATCTTCCTCAACTGCGGCATCGCGCTGCTGCTGATGGAACTCAACATGTTCAGCGCGCTCGGCTCGCTGCTGGGCTTCTACTCCAACGTCGCGATCGCCTGGATCGGCGCGGTCACCGCCGACCTGGTGATCAACAAGCCGCTGGGCCTCAGCCCGAAGTACATCGAGTTCAAGCGGGCCTACCTGCACCCGGTCAACCCGGCGGGCTTCGGGGCGATGTGCATCGCCGCCGCCGTCTCGATCGCCGCCTTCTTCGGCTGGTTCGGCACCTACGCGGAGGCGTTCAGCCCGTTCATCGCGCTCGTCCTGGCGATGGCCTGCAGCCCCCTGATCGCCTGGGCCACCAAGGGCCGCTACTACCTGGCCCGGCCGAACCCCGAGGCGGACCTGGCCCTCACCGACCCGGTCGTCACCCGGGTCTGCACCGTCTGCGAGGGCAGCTACGAGGTGCCCGACACCGCGCACTGCCCGTTCCACGAGGGCACCATCTGCTCGCTCTGCTGCAGCCTGGACGCCGACTGCCACGACACCTGCACCAAGGGCGGCGCCGACGGCCCGGTGCTCATGGGGATGCCCACCGTCCGCGGCTAGTCCGACGCGTGTGCCAGAGTGGCGCGATGAAGACCATCGGGCTGCTCGGCGGGATGAGCTGGGAATCGACGGCGGAGTACTACCGCCTGCTGAACGAACTCACGCGGGACCGGCTGGGCGGGCTGCACTCGGCGAAGTGCGTGCTCTACTCGGTCGACTTCGCGGAGATCGAGCGGCTGCAGGTGGAGGGGCGCTGGGCGGAGGCGGGCGAGGTGCTCGCCTCCGCCGCCAAGGCGCTGGAGGCCGCGGGCGCCGAGTTGCTGCTGATCTGCACCAACACCATGCACAAGGTCGCCGGCCAGGTCGAGGCCGCCGTCCAGGTCCCGCTGCTGCACCTGGCCGACACCACGGCGGCAGCCGTCCGGGCTGCCGGGCTGCGACGGGTGGGCTTGCTGGGGACGGCCTTCACCATGGAGCAGGACTTCTACCGCGGCCGCTTGGCCGGCCACGGCCTGGAGGTGCTCGTCCCGGACCAGGACGGCCGGGCCGTCGTCCACCGGATCATCTACGACGAGCTGTGCCGGGGCGTGATCAGGGAGGAGTCGCGGGCGGCGTACCGGGCCGTCATCGACGAGCTGGTGGCGCGCGGGGCCGAAGGCGTCGTTCTCGGGTGTACCGAGATCGAGCTCCTCATCGGCCCCGAGCACAGCCCCGTCCCGGTCTTCGCCACCACCCGCCTCCATGCGGAGGCCGCGGTCGCCGCAGCGCTCGGGCGGTGACGGCGCCGCCTACTTGTCCCGCTCCGGGGGGTGGTGGCCCGGGTGGTGGTAGCCCGGCGGGCGGTGGTTGTGGTGGAGGTGAACGGGGAGGTGGAGGTGCAGATGGTCACGCCCCTCCCACAGGCCGTGACCGGCGAGTGCACCCCCGAAGACGGTGAAGCCGACACCGATCAGCCAGGACTGGACCACCAGGACGGTACCGATCGCACCGTAGGACAGCGCGTTGGAGACGATCAGCGGGGCGAACACCAGCCGCGAGAACACCCGCAGACCCACCAGCGCGCCGACGGTCGCCACCGCCCCCGGGAACAGCGCCCGCCATCGCACCCGGCCGCCCAGCAGCAGCCGCTGGATCCACCAGAAGAACAGCAGGCCGCCGCCCAGGATGGCGGTGAGATGGAACACCGGCTGAGCTGCCGTGCCCTGCCCCGGGACTTCGCTCCAGGAGGCCGCGAGCAGATAGCCGATCAGGGCCGCCAGGCCGATGGCCTGCCGCCAGGCGGCGTGCCAGGGGGCCGGTGGCAGGCGCCAGATGCGCTCGTAGCCGTTCTGCACGGCGGACATGAAGGTGACCCCGAAGAGGATCACTGCCGCCAGGCTCAGGCCGGTGGTGGTGTTGAGCGCCTGGCGTGGTGAGGAGAACAGCTCACGGACCGCCTCTGCGGGTGACCCCGAGACGCCGAGGCCCTCGATCACCCAGTTCGCGAAGCCGCTGCCGTGCACCGGCGAGGCGGCGGCCACGACGATGAGCAGCGGGATCAGCGTCACGAAGGCGAGGGCGGCGAAGCCCATCGCCCGGTGCATGAGCTCCAGCTCGCGGCCCTGACGCCAGACCCGCACGGCCAGGGCACGCGAACGGTGCCGGGCGGGCAGCTTGCCCGAGCGCGAGGCGCCCGTACGGCTGCCCGCGCCGGTCGGATCCTCGCCGCGCGGCCCGGGAGTAGTCGGCCCTTCCGATGTACCCGTCATGGCAACCGATCACCTCCCTCACCAGCGTCTCACCTGCGGATCGCACGGGAGCCGTATCGCTTCCGCCGTGGGCGTGGCGGCAGTGGTCGAGCGGGGCAGGGGCCGGAGCTTCTCTTCCGAGTGGGTACGCAGAGTCACCACGGACGTCCTGGCCGGGAGGCGGTGCTCAGACGCCGATCCGCAGGGGGGCGAGCCGGGTGGCGACCAGGTTGGTCGCGCCGTGGTGGCGTTCGATGTGGCCGTGGATGAGCAGGCCGGCCCGGTCCAGGGCGGTGCGGCGCTGCGGCTCCCAGACCGGGCGGCTGCAGATGACGTTGATCAGCCCGGTCTCGTCCTCCAGGCTGATGAAGAGGACCCCTCCGGCGGTGGGAGGCCGCTGGCGGTGCGTCACCAGACCGCCGACCAGGACCGGGGTGCCGGGTTCGACGGTGTGCAGGGCGGACGCCGGCAGGGCCCCGCCCCGGTCGAGGGCCGCGCGCAGGTGCTGCACCGGGTGGCTGGTGGCCGAGGTGCCGGTGGCCCAGAGGTCGGCGATGGTCTCCTCGACGGGGGTCATCGCCGGCAGCGGCGGCGCGGTGCCCCCGGAGGCCGTACCGGGGAGAGTGTCGGGCGTGGCGGTGGCGTACACCCCGGCGGACCACAGGGCCTGGCGGCGGCTCAGGCCGAAGCAGCCGAAGGCGCCCGCCGTGGCCAGCGCCTCCAGGACGGGGGCCGGGAGGCCGGTACGGCGGGCGAAGTCCTCCAGGTCCGCGTACGGCCGGCCGGCCGCGACGGCCTCGGCCTGCGGGACGCCCAGCCCCCGTACGGTGGTGAGGCCGAGGCGGATGGCGGGTTGCGGGATCGGGTTGCGGTCGGAGGGGTCGGGATCGGGCTCGAGGGTGGGCCCGGGCCCGCTGGCGTTCACGTCGACGCCGCGGACCTGCACACCGTGCCGCCGGACGTCGGAGACCAGGCTCAACGGTGAGTAGAAGCCCATGGGCTGGTTGGCCAGCAGGGCGCAGGTGAAGGCCGCCGGGTGGTGGTACTTGAGCCAGGCGCTGGCGTACACCAGGTAGGCGAAGCTGATCGCATGGCTCTCCGGGAAGCCGTAGTTGGAGAAGGCCTCGATCTTCGTGTACACGTCCTCGGCGATGTCCGCCGGGATGTCCCGCCGGGCCATTCCCTCGAGCAGGCGCTGCCGCAGCTCGGCGACGCGCTGGTGGGAGCGCTTGGAGCCCATCGCCTGGCGCAGCCGGTCGGCCTCGGCAGGGCTGAACCCGGCGCAGTCGATGGCGAGTTGCATCATCTGCTCCTGGAACAGCGGCACCCCGAGGGTCTTGCTGAGGGCGTTCTCCATCAGCGGGTGCGGGCAGTGGGCCGGCTCGGCCCCGGCGCGGCGGCGCAGGTACGGGTGGACGGAGCCGCCCTGGATGGGGCCGGGGCGGATCAGGGCGACCTCGACCACCAGGTCGTAGAACTTCCGCGGTTTCAGCCGGGGCAGGGTGGCCATCTGGGCGCGCGACTCGACCTGGAAGACGCCGACGGTGTCGGCCCGACAGAGCATCGCGTAGACGTCGGGGTCGTCGTCCGGGATGGAGGCCAGGTCGTAGCGGACGCCGTGGTGGGCGGCGATCAGGTCGCAGGTGTCGTGCAGGGCGGAGAGCATGCCGAGGCCGAGCAGGTCGATCTTGACCAGCCCGGCGCCGGCGGTGGAGTCCTTGTCCCACTGCAGCACCGAGCGGCCCGGCATCCGGGCCCACTCGGTCGGGCAGATCTCGCCGATCGGCTCCCGGGTGAGCACCATCCCGCCCGAATGGATGCCCAGGTGGCGTGGCAGACCGTGGAGTTGCCGGCCCAGGGCGATGACGTCGGCGGGGATCACCGCGTCCGCGCCGGGCGGGCCGCGGAAGTCGCTCTGCCGGGTGAAGGCCTCGATCTGGCCCTGCGGGTAGCCGAGCGCGCGGGCGGCGTCGCGCAGGGCGAGCCGGGGGCGGTAGGTGATCACGTTGGCGACCTGGGCGGCGTGCTCCCGGCCGTACCGGCGGTAGACGTACTGGATGACCTCCTCGCGGCGGCGGTGCTCGATGTCGAGGTCGATGTCGGGCGGGCCGTCCCGGGCGATGCTGAGGAAGCGTTCGAAGAGCAGCCCGTAGTGGATGGGGTCGACGGCGGTGATGCCGAGGGCGTAGCAGACGGCGGAGTTGGCGGCGGAGCCCCGGCCCTGGCACCAGATGTCCTGCTGCCGGCAGAAGACGACGATGTCGTGGACGATGAGGAAGTACCCCGCCAGTTCGAGCTGTTCGATGACGTCGAGTTCGCGGGCGAGCTGGCGCAGGGCGGGTTCGTTGCCGGCGCCGAAGCGGACGGGGCCCGCCTCGGCGACCAGGGTGCGCAGGTGGCTGATCTCGCTGTGGCCCTCGGGGACGGGGAAGCCAGGGAGCCTGGGCTCCAGGCCGCCGAAGTCGAAGGCACAGGCGCGGGCGAGTTCGACGGTGGCCTGCTGGACGCCGGGGCGGCGGGCGAGCCGGGCGGCCATCTCGCGGCCGGAGCGCAGGTGGGCGGTGCCGGCGGCGCCGGTCCAGCCGGCGGCCTGGTCGAGGGTCCGCCGTCCGTGCAGCGCGGCGAGCCCCTGGGCGAGTTGGCCCTGGGCCGGGGAGGCGTGGTGGACGTTGTTGGAGGCGACCGCGGGCAGGTCGAGCTTGGCGGCCAGGGCCGCCAGCCGGTCATTGCGTACGTCGTCGCCGGGCAGGCGCTGGTCGATGAGCTCGACGAAGACGTTGGCCTTGCCGAACGCCTCGGTGAGGGTGTGCAGTTCGCGTTCGGCTGCGGCGGCGCCGTGGGTGGCGAGCGCGGCCGGTACGCGGCCCTTGCGGCAGCCGGTGAGCACCGCCCACTGGCCGTGGTGGGCTTCGGCGAGCGCCTCGAAGTCGTACGCCGGGCGGTTCTTGGCCCCGCCCGCGAGCTGGGCGGCGCTGATCGCGGCGGACAGGCGGCGGTAGCCCTCCGGGTTGCGGGCGAGGACCAGCAGGTGCTCGTCGGGGCTCAGGGTGAGTTCGGCGCCGAAGACCGTTCGCAGCCCCAGGTCGCGTGCGGAGTCGGCGAAGCGGACCACTCCGTACAGGCCGTCGTGGTCGGTGAGCCCGACGGTCTCGATGCCGAGCCGGGCGGCCTCCTCGGCCAGGGCCTCGGGGTCGCTGGCCCCGTCGAGGAAGCTGAATGCGGAGTGGGTGTGCAGCTCGGCCCATGGTTCGGGGGTGAGTCGAGGTGGGGGTGGGGTCGGGCGTCTTCGCAGGGGTACGACGTCGGCGCCGGTGTGGCCCGGGCGGCCGGCCAGGCGGCGGTGCAGCTCGTTCCAGGGGAGCGAGGGGTGGCTGGTGAATCCCATCGCGGGTCTTGCTCCGTCTCGGGGGTGGTTCGGTTCTCGTCATTGCCCCCCGGCAGTTGGGTCTCAGTCGTAGGCCGCCTCCACGGACCAGTGGCCGCCCTCGACGGTGAGCAGCAGGGCCCGGCCGTCGGCGACCGCGACCTGGAAGCGGGCGCGGCGCCGGGAGCGCGCCGGGTCCCACCAGTACTCGACCGCGGGCCAGGGCCCGGTCCAGCCGGTGACCTGGAGGAGCCGGCCGTCCAGGGTGAGCCGGGACGGCGGGGCGGATACCTCGGCCCGGCCGCTGACGGTGACGGGGGTGCCGCCCGCGTCCAGAACGGCGACCGGGACGGGGGTACGGGGCACCACCGAGGGCGGCGGGTCCTGCAGGCGGCCGGGCCAGGGGGCGGGGGCCGGGGCCTCGTACACCTCGCCCCAGGGGACGCGTACGGCCTGCTCGCCCGGGCCGCGGCCGCCGGCGGGCTCGATCCGGCGCAGCCCCGCGTGCCCGAGCACCGCCTGCACCCGGGCGACGGCGCGCTCCACCCGGTCCTCGGCGACCGCCTGGCCCCAGAGGGCAAGCTGGCGTCCCTGGTCGGGGACCAGGCCGTCGGGGACGAGGCGCAGCGCGGTGAAGCCGCCTGCCTCGTCGGGGAAGGTGGCGGCGCTCTGCCAGGCCTGCAGCTGCCAACGGACGCGTTCGGCGAGGGCGGAGGCGCCCAGCCGGCCCTCGTGCCGCCAGAGGCGGGAGGCGGTGCGGCCGTCGGCGCAGGTCACCTCGACGGCGACCCGGTGGCAGGTCAGGCCGACCGCGCCGAGGCGGGTGTGGAGTTGTTCCGCGAGGGTGCGGGCGACGAAGACCAGGGGTTCGGCGAGCTGCTCGGGCGGGTCGAAGAGCTGTTCCGTCGTGAGGTCGAGGCCCTCGGGGCGGGGGGCGAGCGGGCGTGACTGCAGGCCCCGGGCGCGGCGGTGCGCGGCCGCTCCGGTCGGGCCGAACCGGTCGGCGACGGCCGGCCCGGAGAGCTCGGCGAAATCGCCCACGGTGTGGATGCCGAGCCTGACCAGCAGGTCGGCCAGCGGCTCGTCACCGAGCGCGGCCACGGGGTACGGGGCGAGGAACTCCGCCGTCCGCCCGGCCGGGACGAGTACGGCGGCGCGGGCCGCGAGCACGGCGGCGAACAGACCGTCGGCCACCCCGACCTGGCTTCGCGGCGTCGCGGCGTCCGGTTGGGGCTGGGGGCGGGGGCGGCTACCGGGGTGGTCACTCGCCACCCCCTCGGGCAGCGGATGCGCCTCGGGGGTGGGCCTGCCGAGCGCTGTCGCCACCGCGGTGTGGATCCGGGCCGCGAGGGCCTCCTCGCCGCCGAAGTAGCGGCTGGGGCCCTTCACGGGGATCGCGCACATCCCGGGGCGTAGGACCTCCACCCGGGGCGTGAAGGCCTCCACGGCTGCGACGACCGGTTCGAACAGCCGGGTTTCGGCCTCCGGGTCGCGGTCCCGCAGCTCCAGGTCCGGGCAGAGCCGCTGGGCCAGCCGCAGGCGCTGCCCACGGCGCACTCCGGCGGCGCGGGCCGCGTCCGAGCAGGCCAGCACCCGTCCGGACTCCAGCACCGCCACCGCACGGTCCGCCCCGGCGTCCGGGGCCGTGGCGACGACCGGCCAGTCCGGGCACCAGACCACCAGCGCCCGGGGCGCACCCGCTTCCGACGTCGTCATGTCACACCGCCGCCAGACCGGGCAGGGCCACCGCCGGCTGCTCGGCCTCCGCCGCCCGTACCGTTCCGTGCTCGTCCGGCAGCCACAGCCGTGCCGTACGGGCCCGGCCCCCGGCACCACGCCCCTCGGCGGCCACCTCGACCTGGCGCCCCTGCAGCTGCCCGTACCCCGCGCCGAGCCCGAACCAGCGGGCGGAGCTCACGCTCAGCCGCAGTACGGCGCCCGGCCAGGGCCCGGCCACCAGCAGCGCGCAGCCGCCGCGCCGCAGCACGGCGGTGAGCCTGGCCGCCAGCTGCGGGGGCACCGGGCCGTCCGGGCACAGCAGGATCAGTCCGACCGCCCCTGCCAGGGCCGAGACGACCTCCGGCCAGTGCTGCCCGGGGTCGTCCACGAGCAGCAGACGGCGGAGGTCGATGCCGTAGCCGGCTGCTGCGGCCAGGCCGAGGTCGGGCAGGCCCACCGCTGCGGACCAGGTCCCGTCGAGCGTCGCCGCGCCGGCCGCCAGCGCGAGCAGCAGGCCCGTGTCGCCGTGCACCGACACCGCCGCGCCGCGCCGCAGCCCGCCGCCGGGCAGCAGCGGGGCCAGCGCCGGGAGGACGGGCAGCAGGCCGCCCTCGGCCGGCCGGAGGAGCGTGGAATCGAAAGTGGGCACACTTCAGGATCGAACATCTGTTCGCAAATATTCAAGTCCGAATATCTGACGGGGTGATAGAAAAGCTCTGACCTGGGGAAATGTCGCGGTGGCGGATTGTTCGATTACGCTCCGTGTTGGCGGTGGAAAATCGAACAGCTGGGCTCGGGCCGTGCGCTGCCTTGACGAACCGTCAGCGGTGACGAAACCTGGACGGGTGCCGACATGCGGGGGTCAACGGTGACCGAGCAGGCGTCCTACACACGCGGCAGCACGGACTCTCCGCTGCTGACCGACACCTTCGGCCGGCGTCTCGACCGGGCCGTCGCCGAGTTCCCCGAGCGGGAGGCGCTGGTCGACGTCCCGAGCGGCCGCCGCTGGACGTACGCCGAGCTCGGCCGGGACGTCGACCGCCTGGCCCGGGATCTGCTGGCGCGCGGGGTGGCCAAGGGTGACCGGGTGGGGATCTGGGCGCTCAACTGCCCGGAGTGGGTGCTGGTCCAGTACGCCACCGCCCGGATCGGCGCGATCCTGGTGAACATCAACCCGGCCTACCGCACCCATGAGCTGATCTATGTGCTGAACCAGTCGGGGGTCAGCCTGCTGGTCTCCCAGAGCACGTACCGGGACAGCGACTACCGGGCGATGGTCGAGGAGGCCGAGGGCCGGTGCCCCGGGCTGCGCGAGACCCTGTGGATCGGCGAATGGCAACTCCTGGACGGTGAGGGGGAGTTCCCGGAGCTGAGCTGTGACGAGCCGATCAACATCCAGTACACCTCCGGCACCACGGGCTTCCCCAAGGGCGCCACCCTGTCGCACCGCAACATCCTCAACAACGGCCACTGCGTGGGTGAGTTGCTGGGCTACACCGAGCAGGACCGGGTCTGCGTGGCGGTGCCGTTCTATCACTGCTTCGGCATGGTGCTCGGCAATCTGGCCGCCCTCAGCCATGGTGCCTGTGTCGTCATCGCTTCGCCGGGGTTCGACCCGGCCGCCACCCTGCGGGCCGTCGCCGCCGAGCGGGCCACCTCGCTGTACGGCGTGCCGACCATGTTCATCGCCGAACTCGGCCTGCCCGACTTCGCCGAGTTCGACCTCTCGTCGTTGCGGACCGGCGTGATGGGCGGCTCGCCCTGCCCGGTGGAGGTGATGAAGCGGGTCATGACCGACCTGCACATGGCCGAGGTCGCCATCGCGTACGGGATGACCGAGACCTCGCCCGTCTCCACCCAGACCCGCCGGGACGACGACCTGGAGCACCGTACGGCGACGGTCGGCCGGGTGCTCCCGCACGTCGAGGTCAAGGTGGTCGACCCGGCGAGTGGGCGGACGGTGCCGCGTGGTGAGGCGGGTGAGCTGTGCACCCGGGGCTACTCGGTGATGCTCGGCTACTGGGACGAGCCCGAGCGGACGGCGGAGGTGGTCGACCAGGAGGGCTGGATGCACACCGGCGACCTCGCGGTGATGCGCGAGGACGGGTACCTGGCCGTCGTCGGGCGGATCAAGGACATGATCATCCGGGGCGGCGAGAACATCTACCCGCGCGAGATCGAGGAGTTCCTGCACGGCCACCCCGGGATCGCGGACGTCCAGGTGGTCGGCGTGCCGGACGAGCGGTACGGCGAGGAGATCTGCGCCTTCGTGATCCTGCGCGACCCGGCGGGCACCCTCACCCAGGCGGAACTGGCCGAGTACTGCCGGGGCCGGCTGGCGCGCTACAAGACGCCGCGCGAGGTGCGCGTGATGTCGTCCTTCCCGATGACGGTGAGCGGCAAGGTCAGAAAGAACGAACTGCGCGAGCTGGCGGCCCGGGGCCGGTAACGGTGGGGCCCCGTGTTCGTTCACCGCCCGCGCTAACCTGGTGGCGTGCTCATTCTCGTCAGCCGTCGCCACGTGGACCTGCTCCGCGTCACGAGCATGTCCTGTCGACGCTCCGGCTGACCCTCCCTCCCGACACATCCTTCCCCCGGCCTCGCAGCACCCGCCCACCCCGCGTGGTAGCTGCGGCGTCCCCGGCGACCCGCCGGAACCGGCCCGGGCACCAACCTCGTGGATGTCACCCATGACGCAGCAGTACCCCCTCACCGGCCTCCCCGTGATCGACCTCTCGCTCGCCGACGGCAGCGCGGCCGACCGGACCGGGCTGCACGACGCCCTGCGCGCCGCCGCGACCGAGGTCGGCTTCTTCCAGCTGACCGGCCACGGCATAACCCCGGCCGAGACGGCCGCCCTGACCAGCGCGATGCGAGCCTTCTTCGAGCTGCCCGAGGCCGACAGACTGGCCGTGAGCAACCTGAACTCCCCGCACTTCCGCGGCTACACCCGTACCGGCGACGAGCGCACCGGCGGCAGCCAGGACTGGCGCGACCAGCTGGACATCGGCGCCGAGCTGCCGCCGCACGTCCCGGCCGCGGGCGAGCCTCCGTACTGGTGGCTGGAGGGCCCGAACCAGTGGCCGGCCGCGCTGCCCGAACTGCGGACGGCGACGCTGGGCTGGATCGACCGGCTGAACGGGGTCGCCGGGCGGCTGCTGCACGAGCTGCTGGCGTCGATCGGCGCCAAGCCGGACTTCTACGACTACGCCTTCGCCGGGCACCCGCACCTGCGCCTCAAGCTGGTCCGCTACCCCGGCACCGCCCCCGACGGCGCGGGCCAGGGCGTGGGCGCGCACAAGGACTACGGCTTCATCACGCTGCTGCTGCAGGATTCCGTCGGCGGGCTGCAGGTGGAGCGCGCGGACGGCTCCTTCCTGGAGGTCCCGCCGCTGGAGGGCGCCTTCGTGGTCAATCTGGGCGAGCTGCTCGAGGTGGCCACCGACGGGTACCTCAAGGCCACCAGCCACCGGGTGGTCAGCCCGCCCGGCGCCCGGGAGCGCTTCTCGGTGCCGTTCTTCTACAACCCCCGGCTGGACGCGCACATCGAGCCGCTGGAGTTCCCGCACGCCCACCACGCGCCGGGCGCCACCCAGGACCCGGGCAACCCCCTCTTCGCGGAGTTCGGCCGGAACGAGCTCAAGGGCTATCTGCGGGCCCACCCCGAGGTGACCCGCAGGCACCACGCCGACCTGCTGCCGCTCGCCTCCTAGACCGACCGGGCACGGCGCTGTCACACTGCTGCTGTCACAGCAGTGGTGTGACAGCGACCGGCGGAAGGCGAGACGGCATCATGGCGACACCCCCGCAGCTCACCGTCGACGAGCTTGCCGCCCGCGCCGGGGTGACGGTGCGCACCCTGCGGTTCTACAGCACCAAGGGCCTGCTCCCACCGCCCGAGCTCGGCCCGCGCCGGGTCGGCCTGTACGGGTCCGCCCACCTGGACCGGCTGGAGCTCATCGAGGAGCTGCAGCGCCAGGGCCTCACCCTGGCCGCGATCGAGCGGTATCTGGCCCAACTCCCCGAGGACATCAGCTCGCTGGACCTGGCCATCCACCGCGCCCTGGTCGCCTCCTGGACCCCGGAGACCGCCGAGGAGGCACACCGCGGCCAGCTGGAGCGCCGGGCGGGGCGTGCTCTCTCGGACGCCGACGTGGACCGGCTGGCCGCGATGGGTGCCCTGCACCGGACGGACGACCCGGACGTGTTCAAGATCGACCCGGGTCTGCTCCCGCTGGGCGTACGGGTCCTGGACGTGCCGATCCCGCTGGAGACCCTGGTCGCCGCGCGTGCCGTGGTGCGCCTGCACAGCCAGGCGACAGCCCACGACCTGCACCGGCTGTTCCGGGAGACGGTCTGGAAGCCGTACCGGGAGAGCGACCCGGCGCCGGAGGAGCTGGAGCGGATGAAGCTGCTCGCCGACCAGATCCAGCCGATGGTGGTGCAGGCCCTGGTGACGGCCTTCCAGCGCTCGCTCGCGGAGGAGCTGGCCGCGCGCCCCTCGGCGGAGTGACGCGCGGCCCCGACGGCGCTCAGTCCTTGAAGCTGCCGCCCTCCGCGGCGAGGCGCTCCAGCAGCGGCGGCGGGGTGAACCGCTCGCCGTACGCGGCCGCCAACTCGCGGGCGCGGGCGGTGAATCCGGGCAGGCCGCCCTCGTAGCCGTTGATGTACTGCAGCACGCCGCCCGTCCAGGCCGGGAAGCCGATGCCGAGGATCGAGCCGACGTTGGCGTCGGCCACGGAGGTGAGCACGTCCTCCTCCAGGCAGCGCACCGAGTCCAGGGCTTCGGCGAAGAGCATCCGCTCCTTCATGTCCTCGAACGGGATCTGCGCGTCCGGCTTCGTGAAGTGCTCACGGAGGCCGGGCCAGAGGCGCGTGCGGCGGCCGTCCTCGTAGTCGTAGAAGCCGGCCCCGCCGCTGCGGCCCGGGCGCTCGAACTCGTCGAGCATCCGGTCCATCACCCGGTCGGCCGGGTGCTCGGTCCAGCTGCCGCCGGACTCCTCGACGGCGCGGCGGGCCTCGTTGCGGATCTTGCGGGGCAGGGTGAGGGTGAGCTCGTCCAGCAGGGAGAGCACCTTGGCCGGGTAGCCGGCCTGGGCGGCGGCCTGCTCGACGGAGACCGGGTCGACGCCCTCGCCGACCATCGCGACGCCCTCGTTGATGAACTGGCCGATCACGCGGGAGGTGAAGAAGCCGCGCGAGTCGTTGACCACGATCGGGGTCTTGTTGATCTGGCGGACCAGGTCGAAGGCACGGGCGAGTGCCTCGTCACCGGTCTGCGGGCCGCGGATGATCTCGACCAGCGGCATCTTGTCGACCGGCGAGAAGAAGTGCAGGCCGATGAAGTCCGCGCTGCGGCCGACGCCTTCGGCGAGCAGGCCGATCGGGAGGGTGGAGGTGTTGGAGCAGAGCAGCGCGTCGGGCGCCACGACGTCCTGGACCTCCTGGAAGACCTTGTGCTTGAGCTCCGGGTTCTCGAAGACCGCCTCGATCACCGCGTCGCAGCCGGCCAGGTCGGCCGCGTCGGCGGTCGGGGTGATCCGCGCAAGCAGCTCGTCGCGCTGGGCCGCGGTGGAGCGGCCGCGCGCCACCGCCTTGTCCAACAGCCCCTCGGAGTAGGCCTTTCCGCGCTCGGCGGCCTCCAGGGTGACGTCCTTGAGCAGCACCTCGATGCCGGCCCTGGCGCAGGAGTACGCGATCCCCGCGCCCATCATCCCGGCACCCAGCACCGCGACCCTGCGCACCTCGCGGGCCGGGATCCCCTTCGGCCTGCCCGCACCGGAGTTGACCGCCTGCATGTCGAAGAAGAGCGCCTGGATCATGTTCTTGGCGGTCTGCCCGCAGGCCAGCTCGGTGAAGTAGCGGGCCTCGATCGCCATCGCGGTGTCCACGTCCACCTGGGCGCTCTCCACGGCGGCGGCCAGGATGTTGCGCGGCGCCGGGTACGGCGCGCCGGCGAGCTGCTTCTGCAGGTTGGCCGGGAAGGCCGGGAGGTTGGCGGCGAAGGCGGGGGTGGACGGGGTGCCGCCGGGGATCCTGTAGCCCTTGGCGTCCCACGGCTGCTGAGCGGTGGGGTTGGCCTCGATGAAGGCGCGCGCCTTGGCGAGCATCTCCTCGCGGGTGGTGGCCAGTTCGTGCACCAGGCCGTTCTCCAGGGCCTGCGCGGGCCGGTACTGGCGGCCCTGCAGCAGCACCTTGAGCAGCGCGTCGGTGATGCCGAGCAGCCGTACGGTGCGGACCACGCCGCCCGCGCCGGGGAGCAGGCCGAGGGTGACCTCCGGCAGGCCGATCCGGCTGCCGGGCGCATCCAGCGCGATGCGGTGATGGCACGCGAGGGCGATCTCCAGACCGCCGCCGAGGGCGCTGCCGTTGATCGCCGCGACCACGGGCTTGCCGAGCGTCTCCAGGGTGCGGAGCAGCTGCTTGAGCCGCATGGACGCCTCGAAGAACTCGCCCGCCTGCTCGGCACGGACCGCGGAGAGCAGCCGCAGGTCACCGCCGGCGAAGAAGGTCTTCTTGGCGGAGGTGATGATCACGCCGCGCAGGCCCTCGGTGGCCGCCAGCCGGGGGATCACCTCCTCCAGGGCGTCCCGGAAGGCGCCGTTCATGGTGTTCACGGACTGCGAGGCGTCGTCGAGGACGAGGGTGACCACGCCGTCCTGGTCCTGCTCCCAGCGGATGACGGGGGTGTTGTCAGACATGAGGAAAGGTCTCCCGGGAGTCAGATGCGCTCGATGACGGTGGCGATGCCCATGCCGCCGCCGACGCAGAGGGTGGCCAGGCCGTAGCGGAGGTCTCGGCGCTCCAGCTCGTCGATCAGGGTGCCGATCAGCATCGCGCCGGTCGCGCCGAGCGGGTGGCCCATGGCGATCGCACCGCCGTTGACGTTGACCTGCTCGTGGCTGAAGCCGAGCTCGCGCATGAAGCGCAGCGCGACGGCGGCGAAGGCCTCGTTGATCTCGACCAGGTCGATGTCGGCGGCGTTCAGCCCGGCCTTGGCCAGCGCCTTGCGGGTGGCGGGGGCGGGGCCGGTGAGCATGATGGTCGGCTCGGAGCCGGAGACGGCGGCCGAGACGATCCGGGCGCGCGGGCGCAGCCCGTACCGCTCGCCGATCTCGCGGTTGCCGATGGCCACCAGGGCGGCGCCGTCGACGATGCCGGAGGAGTTGCCCGCATGGTGGACGTGGTCGATGGACTCGACCCAGTGGTACTTCTGCAGGGCGACGGCGTCGAAGCCGCCCGCCTCGCCGATCGCGGCGAAGGAGGGCTTGAGGCCGGCCAGGGTCTCGACGGTGGTGCCGGGGCGGATGAACTCGTCGCGGTCCAGGACGACCAGCCCGTTGCGGTCCTTGACCGGGACGACCGAGCGGTCGAACTTGCCGTCCGCCCAGGCCTTGGCGGCGCGCGCCTGGGACTCGGCGGCGAAGGCGTCCACGTCGGTGCGGCTGAGGCCCTCGATGGTGGCGATCAGGTCGGCGCCGACGCCCTGCGGGACGAAGCCGGTCTCGAAGCTGGTCATCGGGTCCATCGCCCAGGCACCGCCGTCGGAGCCCAGCGGGACGCGGGACATCGACTCCACGCCGCCGGCCAGGATCAGGTCCTCCCAGCCCGAGCGGACCTTGGCGGCGGCCAGGTTGACGGCCTCCAGGCCGGAGGCGCAGAAGCGGTTCTCCTGTACGCCGGCCACCGTGTCGGGGAGCCCGGCGGCGATCGCGGCGATCCGGGCGATGTCGGAGCCCTGGTCGCCGATCGGGCTGACCACGCCGAGCACGATGTCGTCGATGGCGGCCGGGTCCAGGCCCGGGAAGCGGCGGCGCAGTTCGTGGATCAGGCCGACCACGAGGTCGATCGGCTTGGTGCCGTGCAGCGAGCCGTTGGCCTTGCCCCGGCCGCGTGGGGTGCGGATAGCGTCGTAGACGTACGCTTCGGTGGTCACGGTGAGTGCCTTTCGAGGGTCTTGACCGAGGTCGTAGCCGTGGTCATAGCCGTGGTCTTAGCCGAGGAGGGAGCGGCCGATGATCTCTTTCATGATCTCGGTGGTCCCGCCGTAGATGGTCTGGATGCGGCCGTCGGTGAAGGCCTTGGCGACCGGGTACTCGGTCATGTAGCCGTAGCCGCCGTGGAGTTGGAGACAGCGGTCGGCGGTGCGCTTCTGGAGTTCGGTGGCCCACCACTTGGCCATCGAGGCGTCGGCCGGGGTGAGCGCGTAGCGTCCCAGTTCGATGATGCAACGGTCCACGAAGGTCCGGGTGACGGCGCACTCGGTGGCGATCTCGGCGATCTCGAACCGGACGTGCTGGAGCTTGGCGAGCGGACGGCCGAAGGCCTCGCGCTGCCTGACGTACTCGGTGGTGAGCTCCAGCAGGTGCTCGGCGCCGGCGATCGCGGAGACGGCGATCGCGAGCCGCTCCTGCGCCAGGTTCTGCATCAGGTGGAGGAAGGCGCCGTGCTCGGTGCCGAGCAGGTTGGCCTTGGGGACGCGGACGTCGTTGAAGAACAGCTCGGCGGTGTCCTGGGCCTTCTGGCCGATCTTGTCCAGGTTGCGGCCGCGTTCGAACCCGGGCATCCCGCGCTCGACGACCAGCAGGCTGAGCCCCTTGGAGCCGCCCTCCAGCGTGGTCTTGGCGACCACCACGACCAGGTCGGCCAGGATGCCGTTGGAGATGAAGGTCTTGGCGCCGTTGAGCAGGTAGTGGTCACCCTGGTCGACCGCGCCGGTACGGATCCCCTGCAGGTCCGATCCGGCGCCCGGCTCGGTCATCGCGATGGCCGTGATCAGCTCGCCGCTGCAGAAGCCCGGCAGCCAGCGCCGCTTCTGCTCCTCGGTGGCGAGGGAGGTCAGGTAGGGGCCGATGATGTCGTTGTGCAGGCCGACGGCGAGCCCGCTGACTCCGGCGCGGGTGAACTCCTCGGCCAGGACGGCGGCGTAGCGGAAGTCCGGCTCGCCCCCGCCGCCGTACTCCTCGGGCACGGCGAGCCCGAGCAGGCCCTGCTTCCCGGCGGCCAGCCAGGCGGCCCGGTCCACGATGCCCGCCTGCTCCCAGCGGTCGTGGTGCGGCAGCACCTCCTTGGCCAGGAAGGCCTTGACGGTCTCCCGGAAGGCCTCGTGGTCCTCGGTGTAGAGCTCGCGTTGCACGGAGATCTCCTTTGATGTCGTTACGCGAGGGCGGTCGTCAGCCCAGGTGCGGCAGGTCCCAGTCCCGGGCGACCTCGGCGGTGTCCGCGCCGGGTCGGGCGGGCGGTCGGCGCAGCGCGCCCGGCGTGGCGGAGAAGCGCGGGGCGGGCGCGGGCTGGGTAACGCCGTCCCGGGTGGTGTAGGTGCCGCGTGCCTTGAGGTGTTCGTGGTCGGCGGCCTCGCCGAGGGTGAGCACCGGCGAGGTGCAGGCGTCGGTGCCTTCGAAGAGCTCCGTCCACTCGGCCCGGGTCCGGGTGGCGAATCGGGCGGCGATCTCGGCGCGCAGCTCCGGCCAGCGGGCGGTGTCGTACTGGCCGGGGGCGTCCTCGCCCAGGCCCAGCAGCTTGGCGAACTCGGCGTAGAACTGGGGCTCCAGCGCGCCGACGGCCATGTGGCCGCCGTCGGCGGTCCGGTACACGGAGTACCAGGGGGCACCGCCGTCCAGCAGGTTGGTGCCGCGCCGGTCCTGCCAGAGGCCGGTGGCGCGCAGGCCCCAGAGCATCGAGGTGAGGTGGGCTGCGCCGTCCACGATGGCGGCGTCCACCACCTGTCCGGTGCCGGTGGCGCGGGCGTGGTGCAGGCCGGCCAGCAGGCCCACCACCAGGTAGAGCGACCCGCCGGCGTAGTCGCCGAGCAGGTTGGCGGGGATGGCCGGGGGCCGGTCGGGCTCGCCGATCAGGCCGAGCACCCCGGCGGTGGCGGCGTACCCGATGTCGTGTCCGGCGCTGGGTGCCAGCGGGCCGTCCTGGCCCCAGCCGGTCATCCGGCCGTAGACCAGGGCGGGGTTGCGGGCCAGGCAGGCCTCGGGGCCGACGCCGAGCCGCTCGGCGACGCCGGGGCGGAAGCCCTCGATCAGCAGCTGGGCGCGCTCGACCAGGTCGAGCACCAGGCCGGGGCCCTCGGGGGCGCGCAGGTCGATGACCACGGAGCGCTTGTTGCGGTTGGTGACGTCGAAGGCCGGGTCCACACCGAGCGTCGGCGGCGTCGGGCGGTCCACCCGCACCACGTCCGCGCCCAGGTCTGCCAGGAGCATCGCGGCGAACGGTCCGGGCCCGATGCCCGCCAGTTCCACCACGCGCACCCCGGCCAGCGGCCCATGGCTGGTCGTCTCCGTCACCTGCTGCCCCCGAGAGAGGTTTGACAGTAAAGCTGTAACACTGGCGATGATAGGCAAGCGACCCGCCGGTAACAAGGGTGAGACGGGCTGGAGCTTGCGAGCAGCCCGGGGCGCGCACATGCTCTAAGTACCCGCTCCGACACCGATGGGGTGATCCGTCATGCACAACCACTGGATCATCGATCTGAACTTCGAGGAGGACGAGAACCGCACCGCCTGCACCGCGACCCTGAACGGGTTCAGCGCTCCGGGCGTCAAGGGTGTGGGGATCGCCCGGCGCAACCCCGACGACTCGCCCGACTCCACGATCGGTGAAGAGCTCGCCGCCGCGCGCGCCTGCTCCAACCTGGCCCACGAGCTCATCAACAAGGCCGCCTCCGGAATCGAGACCCGCACCCACGAAGCAGCCCACCTGATCTTCTGACCGCTCACCCTTGGCAGGACAGGCCCCGTTGACGCCTCGGCGCGAGCGTCGTAGCGTCTCCGGCGGCCTTCGGAGGCCCCGTCCGCCCCGCCTCCCAGCAGGCCGCCGACCACCGCGCCGTGACGGCCGGGGCGGTGGCGGCGGCCGGCTCGGCGAGCTTCGGTTTCAACGGCGCCTTCGGTAGTGCCAACCCCGCAGCGACCGCCATCACCCTGGGGGCACCGCCTGCACTGTGCTCTGACCCCTCGGGATGAGACCGGCTCCCCCGGGCGGGGGAGCCGGATCCCGACCAGGGCCGATGCATCGGCCGGGCACTCGGTGGCAGAGTCGCGCCCATGGACCTCTCCTCGACCGCGGCGTCCGCGGGGACCGACGTAGAGTCAGGGCGATGAGTGCACTGATCGGACGGCGGGCCGCGCTGCGCTGGGTGCACCTGGTGCTCGGCGGCGCCCTGCTGATGCCCTACTGGCTGCTCTCGCAGGTGCTGCTGTCCGTGGCCCTGCCGGGCGACGACGCCGCCCATCGGCTCGCACTGAACTTCGCCGCCTTCGCCCTGTCGCTGCCGATGGCCGCGATCACCGCGCTCGTCCCCGTGGTACGCGCACTCGAGGGCACTGCGGCACGTGCGCTGTGCGCAGGCGCCGCGGGCGAGTTGGCCAGTACGCCGTCCCACTCGTGGGCGGCCCGGCGGCGGACGGCCGCGTGGTTCGTGCTGCACCTGTTCCTCGGCGGCATCGTCAGCGGGATGTCCCTCGCGACGCCGCCCGCCGTGGTGGTGCTGCTGCTCTCCCCCATCGACTCGCTCGGCAACCCCGGGCGGAGCCTGATACGGCAGACCTACGGTGAGCTTCCTTCGGGGCTGCTGCTGGGCCCCGCCCTGCTGGCTCTGCTGCTCGCGGTGAACGCCGGCGCGGGGGCCCTGCTGGCGCGCAGCGCACCCGCCCTGCTCGGCCCGACGCCGGCCGAGCGCCTGGCGGCGGCGGAGCGGCGGGCCGTCGAGCTCGCCCGGCGCAACCGGCTGGCACGGGAGTTGCACGACTCGGTCGGGCACGCGCTGAGCGCGGTGTCCATTCAGGCGGCAGCGGCGGGGAAGGTCCTCGGGTCCGACCCGGAGTTCGCCGCCGAGGCCCTGCGGGCGATCGAGGAGACCGCACGTGCCGCGGTGGCCGAACTGGACACCGTCCTGGGGCTGCTGCGCGAGGAGCCGACGGGACCGGCCCCGGGAGCCGGGCCGACGCTCTCCGAACTCGGCGGCCTGCTGCGGCAGATGGGCCGGGCCGGGGTCGCGGTCGAGTCACTCGCCGGGCCCGGCCTGGCCGAGTTGCCGGCGGAGCTCTCGCGCGAGGCGTACCGGATCGTCCAGGAGGGACTGACCAATGTGCTGCGGCACGCCGGCCCGGTGCCGGCCAGGCTGCGGCTGGAGATACACGAGGGGCGGCTGGACGTGGAGTTGACCAATCCGATGGGCGCCGGGCGGCCGAGCCGTCCCGGGGGCGGGCGCGGCCTGCGCGGCGTGGCCGAACGGGCCACCGCTCTGCGCGGCGACTGCGCGGCCGGGCCGGACGGCGACACCTGGCGGCTGGCCGTCCGGCTGCCGATAGGGGGAAACCTGTGATCAGGGTGGTGGTCGCGGACGACGAGCGCCTGGTCCGGATGGGCCTGCGGGTCGTCCTGGACGCCGAGCCGGACCTGACCGTGGTCGGCGAGGCGCCCAACGGCGCCGAGGTGGTGCCGCTGGTCCGCGAGCTGCGGCCGGACGTGGTGCTGATGGACGTCCGGATGCCGGGGGTCGACGGCATCCGGGCCACCGAGCAACTGGTCGCCACGATGGAGCCGCCGCCCAGGATCCTGGTGGTCACCACCTTCGAGAACGACGACCACGTGTACGACGCGCTGCGCGCCGGGGCCGCCGGGTTCCTGCTGAAGCGCGCCAGGGCGGAGGAGATGGTGCAGGCCGTCCGGCTGGTGGCGCACGGCGACTCGCTGCTCTTCCCGTCCGCCGTCCGCGAGCTGGCGCTGCGCAGCCGTGAGCGTGGTGGTGAGCGCGGTGGTGAGCGCCGCCGCCCGCACGCCGGGCCGGTGTCGCGGCTGACCGACCGGGAGGGGCAGGTCCTGCGGCTGATGGCGGCCGGGCTGACCAACGGCGAGATCGCCGAACGGCTGGTGGTCAGCCCGGAGACGGTCAAGACGCACGTCGGGAGCGTGCTCGCCAAGCTGGGCGTACGGGACCGTACGCAGGCGGTGATCGTGGCGTACGAGTCCGGGTTCGTGCAGGCCGGATAGCTTCCGTCCGAAGGCTACCCATGGGTAGAGTTCGAAAAATCCGCGAACCGTACGACAAGAACTGGTGAACGCATGTCAGTCTGGACCCGCCCCGCACTCTGGTGGCGCCTTGCCATCGTGATCTCGGCCGGGCTCGGGCTGATCCTCGGCACCGCCTCGCTGGTGTACTTCACCATCGAGAGCAACGTCATCGTGCTCGGCTACTTCGCGGGCGCGGTCTACTGGATGGCCAGGCGCGGCACCACCGACGCCCCGGCGCCGCGACTGCGCGGAGCCGCGGTGCTCTACATCACGATCACCGGCCTGGTCGCCCACATCCTGCTCAACCACGGCGAGAACCCGCTGCCCGGCCTGGTCTCGGGCCCGGACCGGCTGCAGCACTGGTCGAGCTTCTTCCTGCACTACGTCACGCCGGTCATGGTGATGCTCGACTGGCTCTGCCTGAAGCCGCGGAACGCCTCGCAGTGGCGGGACCTGCCGGTCTGGCTCTCCTTCCCGCTCGGCTACGCCGGGCTGACGCTGCTGCGCGCGGCGGTCTTCCCGCACTTCCCCAACGCCTACCCGTACTTCTTCCTGGACCCGACGGAGAACGGCTACGGCTGGGTGGCCGGCCAGATCGTCCAGCTGACGGTGGAGTTCATCGCCCTCGGCGCAGCCGTGGTCGGCCTCGACCGGCTGGGCACGACGGTGGCCCGGAGGCTCAAGCCCGCCACCGCCTGACCCGCAGGTGGTGACGGAGGGGCCTCCGTCACCACCCTGACCGGTCCCTACATCGGGTCGATCGTCCGCAGCTCGCCGTCCAGCTCCAGCCAGCGCGTGATCCCGAGCCCTCGCAGGAACGGCAGGTCGTGGCTGGCCACGATCAGCGCGCCCCGGTAGGCGGCGAGCGCCTGGGTGAGCTGGCGGACGCTGGCGAGGTCGAGGTTGTTGGTCGGCTCGTCCAGCATCAGCAGCTGCGGCGGCGGGTCCGCGAGCAGCAGGGCGGCCAGCGTCGCCCGGAAGCGCTCGCCGCCGGAGAGCGTGCCCGCGAGCTGGTCGGCGCGCCCGCCCCGGAACTGGAAGCGGGCCAGCCGTGCCCTGATCGCGTTGTCGTCGGCCGCCGGGGCGTACGACTTCACGTTGCCCACCACGGTCAGCCCGTCGTCCAGCAGGTCCAGACGCTGCGGCAGGTGGCGCAGCGGTACGGGCGTGCTGATCTCCCCTTCCAGCGGGCCGATCTCGCCCGCGACGGCTCGTAGCAGGGTGGACTTGCCCGACCCGTTGCGGCCCACCAGGGCGACCCGCTCCGGACCGCGCAGCTCCAGGTGGGCCCGGGTGCCGTACGGGAGGCGGACGTGGTCGAGGTTCAGCACCGTCCGCCCGGCCGGGACCGCGGTGCGCGGCAGGTCGATGCGGATCTCCGCGTCGTCGCGGACGGCCTCCTCGGCCGCCGTCAGCCGCTCCTTCGCCTCGGTCAGGCGCTCGGTGTGCATGCCGCGCACCCGGCCGGCCGTCTCCTGGGCCTGCCGCTTGAGCTTGCCGGAGATGATCTTCGGGTCGTTGCGGCTCTCCGAGCGCTTCTTCCCGTAGCTCGCGCTGCGCTCCAGCTTGGTGCGGGCCTCGATCAAGTCCCGCTTCTGCCGCTGGACATCGGCCTCGGCCACCCGGACCAGCCGCTCGGCGGTCTCCTGCTGGGCGGCGACCGTCCGCTCGTAGTCGGCGAAGTTGCCGCCGTACCAGGTGACCGAGCCCGCCCGCAGGTCGGCGATCTGGTCGACGTGCTGCAGCAACTCGCGGTCGTGGCTGACGATCACCATCACGCCGTGCCAGCTCGCCACGGCCTCGTAGAGGAGTGAACGGGCGTGCCGGTCCAGGTTGTTGGTCGGCTCGTCGAGCAGCAGAACGTCCGGGCGGCGCAGCAGCAGGGCCGCGAGATGCAGCAGCACCGCCTCACCCCCGGAGAGCTCCCCGGTGGTGCGGTCCAGGTCCAGGCGGGCCAGGCCGAGCCGGTCGAGGGTCGCGCGGGCGCGCTCCTCGACGTCCCAGTCGTCCCCGACGGCCGCGTAATGCCGCTCGTCGGTATCACCGGACTCGATGGCGTGCAGGGCCTCGCGGGCCGCCCGGATGCCGAGCGCCTCGTCGACCCTCTGGGTGGTGTCGAGGGTGAGGTCCTGCGGCAGGTAGCCGAGCTCGCCGCCGACCCGGACGGTGCCGGAGGCCGGGGTGAGCTCGCCCGCCAGCAGGCGGAGCAGGGTGGACTTGCCGGCGCCGTTGAGGCCGATCAGGCCGGTGCGGCCGGGGCCCACCGCGAGGTGGAAGCCGTCGAGCACGGTGGTGCCGTCGGGCCAGTCGAAGCCCAGGTCGGTGCAGAGGATGGAGGTGGTCGGTTGAGCCATGGATGGCCTCCCGGGGTGGTTGCTGTGGCGGACGAGGTAGCAACACGGGAGACACCGCGGGTGCGGGACAAAGATCTCGGGAGATCAACTCACCACTGAGGTCGCACGCACGCTCACACGCCGCGCTCGGAACGGCGCGGGGGGCGGTGTCTCATGACCTCAGTAGAGCAACGGCCTTCTCCAGTCTTCCTCTGCTTGCAGGGCCGGGATCGAAGGTAGGGGAGCCGTTGCGGGCCCGCAAAGGGTTTTCCGGAGGCCCATTAGGATCGGGGCATCATGAGCGCCACTCTCGTAGTCAAGGACCTGAGCGCCGGCCACGGCGACCGCACCCTCTTCTCCGGCCTGGACCTGGTCGTCGCCCCCGGCGACGTGATCGGTCTGGTCGGGGCGAACGGGGCCGGCAAGTCGACACTGCTGCGGCTGCTGGCCGGGCTGGACACTCCCGAGGGCGGTTCGCTCAGGCTGAGCCCGCCGACGGCCAACGTCGGCCACCTGCCGCAGGAGCCCGAGCGCCGTCCGGGCGAGTCGGTCCGCGACTTCCTGGCCCGCCGTACCGGCGTCGCGGCCGCGCAGGCGGCGCTGGACGAGGCGACCGAGGGCCTGGTCGAGGGTCGCCCCGGCGCGGACGACGCGTACGCCGCCGGCCTGGACCGCTGGCTGGATCTCGGCGG
Source organism: Kitasatospora atroaurantiaca (assembly GCF_007828955.1). Lineage (NCBI taxonomy): Bacteria > Bacillati > Actinomycetota > Actinomycetes > Kitasatosporales > Streptomycetaceae > Kitasatospora > Kitasatospora atroaurantiaca. The sequence continues at coordinate 1,453,225 of NZ_VIVR01000001.1, forward strand.
CGCCGACCTGGAGGAGCGGGCGGAGGAGGTCGCCGGCTCGCTCGGGCTCAAGGTGAGCCTGGACCTGCCGATGACGGCGCTCTCCGGCGGCCAGGCGGCCCGCGCCGGGCTGGCCTCGCTGCTGCTCTCCCGGTACGACGTCTTCCTGCTGGACGAGCCCACCAACGACCTCGACCTGGACGGGCTCGACCGCCTGGAGTCCTTCGTGAAGGGCCTGCGCGCCGGCACGGTGGTGATCAGCCACGACCGCGAGTTCCTGGCCCGTACCGTCACCCGGGTGCTGGAGCTGGACCTCGCCCAGCAGCAGATCAACCTCTACGGCGGCGGCTACGAGGCGTACCTGGAGGAGCGGGCGGTCGCCCGTCGGCACGCCCGCGAGGAGTACGAGGAGTACGCCGACACCAAGGCGGGCCTGGAGGCGCGGGCCCGGATGCAACGCGGCTGGATGGAGCACGGCGTGCGCAACGCCCGCCGCAAGTCCGGCGACAACGACAAGATGGGCCGCGCGATGCGCGCCGAGTCGACCGAGAAGCAGGCCTCCAAGGCCCGGCAGACCCAGCGCATGATCGAGCGCCTGGACGTGGTCGACGAGCCCCGCAAGGAGTGGGAGCTGCGGATGGAGATCGCCACCGCGCCGCGCTCCGGCTCGGTGGTGGCCACCCTGCGCGGGGCCTCGGTGCAGCGCGGCGACTTCGCCCTCGGCCCGGTGGACCTGCAGATCGACTGGGCGGACCGGATCGCCATCACCGGCGCCAACGGCGCGGGCAAGTCCACGCTGCTGGCCGCGCTGCTCGGGCGGCTCGAACCGGACGGCGGGAGCTCGTCCCTGGGCTCGGGCGTGGTGGTCGGGGAGGTCGACCAGGCGCGCGGTCTGTTCCTGGGGGACGAGCCGCTGGCGGAGGCGTTCGCGGCGGCGGTGCCGGACCTCTCGCCGGAGGAGGTCCGCACGCTGCTGGCCAAGTTCGGGCTGAAGGCCGCGCACGTCCTGCGCCAGGCCGCCACCCTCTCCCCCGGCGAGCGGACCAGGGCGGCCCTGGCCCTGCTGCAGGCGCGCGGGGTGAACCTGCTGGTGCTCGACGAGCCGACCAACCACCTGGACCTGCCTGCCATCGAGCAGCTGGAGTCGGCGCTCGCCTCGTACACCGGCACGCTGCTGCTGGTGACGCACGACCGGCGGATGCTGGAGGCGGTGACGGTCAACCGGCGGATCGAGGTCGCGAATGGTCTGGTCCACGAGCGCTGAGGCCTTCCGCTGCGGGGACGTCATGTGCTCTGCTGGAGAGCATGGTTGACAGTGCATCGGCAGCGGCCTCGTCGTACCCGACCGTGCCGCTCCGGCCCATGACGGTGCCCGCCCACGAGGCTGCGGCCCGCAGCAGGTCCTTCCACGACGTGATGGCCAGGCGCCGGACCGTCCGCGACTACTCGACCCGTCCGATCCCGGACGAGGTCCTCGAGTGGGCGGTCCGTACGGCGTCAACCGCCCCCAGCGGGGCGCACGTTCAGCCCTGGCGGTTCGTGGTGGTCACCGACCCCGAGCGCAAGCGCCGGCTGCGCGAGGCGGCCGAGGCGGAGGAGCGCGAGTTCTACGCGCACCGGGCCTCCGAGGAGTGGCTCGCCGCGCTGGCGCCGATCGGGACGGACTGGCACAAGCCCTTCCTCGAGGACGCCCCGGCGGTGATCGTGGTGTTCGAGGTGCACAAGGGCCCCGGCTCGCCCCGCCCCTACTACACCAAGGAGTCCGTCGGCATCGCCGTCGGCCTGCTGCTGGCGACCCTGCACCAGGCCGGGCTGGCCACCCTCACCCACACCCCGAGCCCGATGCGCTTCCTCAACGAGGTGTGCGAACGGCCGGCGGAGGAGCGGGCGGCGTACGTGATCCCGGTCGGCTACCCGGCCGACGGCGCGCGGGTACCCGACCTGCACCGCAAACCGCTGGACGAGGTGCTGGTCCGGCTCTGACGGCCTGACAGCACCCGGACAAAACCGCTGGTGAGCATCGTCGGTGACAGGGATAATCCGGCTATGAGCCACACCACCCAAGAGGCCACCCCCTCCCCCATCACGCACGGCCGCCCACCCGAGGTGATCGCGATCGCGGGCGGGGTGTCGCTGCGCCGCCGTGCGCTCGCGGACGCTCCGGAGCTGAACACCGCGGTGACCGCCAACCTCGACCACCTGCGGCCGTGGATGGAGTGGGCCGTCTCGGCGCCCACCCTCGCGCACACCACGGAGATGGCCCAGGCCGGTGTCGAAGCATGGGACGCGGGCACCGACTTCATGTACCTCGCCGGGCTGGACGCCCGGCCGGGCAGTGTGATCGGCGCCTTCGGCCTGCACGGGCGGATCGGCGCGGGCGCACTGGAGATCGGCTACTGGGTGGCCGCCGACCACGCCGGCCGGGGCATCGCGACCGCCGCGGCCGGGGCGCTGACCGCGTCCGCGCTGGCCCTGCCGGGCATCGAGCGGGTGGAGATCCACTGCGACGAGGGCAACGCGGCCAGCGCCGCCGTCCCGCGCAAGCTCGGCTACCGGCTCGACCGGGTGGTGGACTTCGAACCCACCGCCCCGGCCGAGACCGGGCGGAAGCTGATCTGGATCAGGACGCGAGCGTCCTGATCGGTGTCCGGTGGTTCCCCGGGCTCTGATGCCCGGGGAACCACCGTCCGGTCAGTACCGCCCGCCGACCGGCGCCGGCAGCGCGTCCAGCTCGGCCAGGTCCGCGGCGGTCAGCGTGAGCTCGGCCGCGGCCGCATTGTCCGCCAGGTACTTGGGCGTCTTGGTGCCCGGGATCGGCACCACGTACCGTCCCTGCCCGACCACCCAGGCGAGCGCCACCTGAGCCGCCGTGGCGCCCGTGCGGGCGGCGATCTGCTGCACCTTCTCGACCAGCGCCAGGTTGGCCTGCAGCGCCTCGGCCTGGAAGCGCGGCAGGGTGGAGCGCCAGTCGTCGGCCGGCAGCTCTGCCGCAGAGCTGAAGCGACCGGTCAGGAAGCCCCGGCCGAGCGGCGAGTACGGCAGGAACGCGATGCCCTGCTCCTCGGTGTAGGGGAGCACCTCCGCCAGCGGGTCCCTGGTCCACAGCGACAGCTCGGACTGCACCGAGGCGACCGGGTGGACGGCCTGCGCCCGCTTGATCTGCTCGACCGTCACCTCCGAGAGACCGATCCGCAGCGCCTTGCCCGCCTGGACCGCCTCGGCGAGCGCGCCCCAGGTCTCCTCGATCGGCACCTCGGGGTCGACCCGGTGCAGCTGGTAGAGGTCGACATGGTCGGTGCCCAGCCGGCGCAGGCTGTCGTCGATCGCCCGCCGGACGTGCTCCGGACGGCCGTCGTTGCCCACCCGCGCACCGCCGGTGCCCGGGACGAGGCCGACCTTGGTCGCCAGCACGGCCCGCTCGCGGTACGGCGGGGTGAGCGCACGGCCGACCAGCTCCTCGTTGTCGTACGGACCGTAGATGTCCGCCGTGTCGATGAGCGTCACGCCGAGGTCCAGCGCCGAGCGCAGCACCTCGACCGAGGTCGTGTCGTCCCGGCCGTTCGGGTCGTACGCCCAGGTCATGCCCATGCAGCCGAGGCCGATCACGCCGACCTCGGGGCCATTGCTGCCGAGTGTGGTGGTACGCATGAGTGTTGCTCCTTCGGGGTGCGGCGGGTCGTGGGCTCCACCCTGCCCCTTGGAGTGCACTCGAGGTCAAGCCCGGCTCGCCCGCGCGGGGTGACGTACAGTCAGGGTGATCACGTGCCGAGGCGGAGGAGCGAGCGGTGACCGTGCAGAAGGTGGGCTTCGTCGGTCTCGGTGCGATGGGGCGCGGTATGGCGGCCAACCTGCTCCGGGCCGGCTTCCAGGTCCAGGTGTGGAACCGCTCTCCGGAGCCGGTCCGCGCCCTGACCGAGCAGGGCGCCACGGCGGCGGCGGACCTCGCCGAGGTCTTCGCCAACGAGGTCGTCGTCTCGATGCTCCCCGACGACGCCACGGTCGACGCCGTGCTCCACGACCCGGCCCTGCTCGCGGCCGCGCGGGCGTCCGTGCACGTCAACATGGCCACGGTCTCCCTCGAGCTCGCCCGCCGCGCGACCGCGCTGCACGCCGAGCACGGGGTCGGCTATGTCGCCGCGCCCGTGCTCGGGCGGCCGATGGTGGCGGCGGCTGGGGAGCTCAACATCCTCGCCGCCGGTCCCGACGCGCTGCTGGACCGGGTGGAACCGCTGTTCGCGGCCATGGGCCGGCGCACCTGGCGGCTCGGCACGGAGCCGCTGCAGGCCAACACCGCCAAGATCAGCACCAACTTCCTGCTGGCCTGCGCCATCGAGTCGCTGGCCGAGGCCTGCAGCCTGGCCGAGGCCAACGGCGTCCGGCCGACCGACCTGGTCGAGATGCTCACCGGCACCGTCTTCCCCGGCCCGATCTACTCGGGGTACGGCGCGATGGTCGCCGAACGGCGCTACGACCCCGCCGGCTTCCGTCTGGCCCTGGGCCTCAAGGACGTCAACCTCGCGCTCGCCGCCGGCGCCGAGACCCACGTGCCGCTCCCCTTCGGCAGCGTCCTGCGCGACGCCTTCCTCGACGCGGTCGCCCACGGCGACGCCGACCGCGACTGGTCCGCCGTCGCCGAGGCGACCCGCCGCCGCGCGGGTCTCCCGGCCTGACCTCGCCCCCACCGCTTCAGCTCCGCTTCGAACCTTAAGGCTGGCGTAAACCGCGCCCGGGGTTCTTGACGTGCCCAGTTGGTCTAGTCCATTTTGAAGTCAAGGCACCACGCCCGTGCACCGCGCTCACGCACGTTCAGGACCACTCCACAGCCCGTCACCTGTGCACCCCCACGACCAGCGCCGGGTGGCGACGGCACCGTCCCGAAAGGCACCCCACATGCCACGCGCGCTCAATCACCATGCCGCCCCACGGCGGGCGAAACTCATACCTCTCGGCTGCGCCGCCGCCCTCGCGGCGGGCGCGCTGACCACCCTGGCCGTCAGCGCCAACGCCGCCGACGGCAATCTGCTCGCCAACCCCGGCTTCGAGAGCGGATCGCTCGGCAGCTGGAGCTGCTCGGCCGGCACCGGGTCCGTCGTCAACAGCCCCGCACACTCCGGTTCTTACGCACTCAAGGGGGCCGCGAGCAACAGCGACACCGCCCAGTGCAGCCAGACCGTCAGCGTGCAGCCGAACACCAAGTACTCGCTGAGCGCCTGGGTCCAGGGCCAGTACGTGTACCTGGGCGCGACGGGCGCCGGGGTGACCGATCCGGCCACCTGGACGCCCGGCGGCAGCAGTTGGCAGCAGCTCAGCACCAGCTTCACCACCGGCGCGAGCACCACCAGCGTCACGGTCTACCTGCACGGCTGGTACGGGCAGGGCGCCTACCTCGCCGACGACGTCGTGCTGAGCGGCCCGGGCGCTCCCCCGCCGACCACGCCGCCGCCGACCAGCAGCTCCCCGTCACCGTCCCCCTCCCCCACGGCGACGCAGACCCAGACCCCGCCGCCCAACGTGGCCGTCCCGGTGGCCCCGTACGTCGACATGGGCGCCTGGCCGACTCCCGTACTCACGGACATGGCGAGCCGCGGCAACCTCAAGTCGTTCACCCTGGCCTTCGTCACCTCGGTCGGCTGCAAGGCCAGCTGGTTCAACGCGTACGATCCGCGCAGCGGCTGGGCCAAGGACCAGGTGGACGCGATCCGGGCCGCCGGCGGGGACGTCAAGATCTCCTTCGGCGGCGCCTCCGGCACCGAACTCGCCGCCGCCTGCGGCACGGTGGACTCGCTGTTCGCCGAGTACGACGCCGTGGTGAAGGCCTACAACCTCACGTACGTCGACTTCGACATCGAGGGCGCGGCGGTCGCCGACAAAGCCTCCAACGACCGCCGCTCGGCCGCACTCGCCAAGCTCCAGCAGGCGCACCCCGGCCTGAAGGTCTCGCTCACCCTGCCCGTCCTACCGGAGGGCCTGACCGCCGACGGCGTGAGCATCGTCCGCTCGGCCCGGGACGCCGGGGTGAACGTCGACCTGGTCAACGTGATGGCGATGGACTACGGACGGCCGAGCAGCGACTACGGCGACGCGGCCGTCCAGGCCGGGCAGAGCACCCACGACCAGCTCAAGACGCTCTACCCCGCCAAGACCGACGCCCAGCTGTGGAGGCTGACCGGCGTGACCCCGATGCTCGGGGAGAACGACGACCACCAGATCTACAACCAGGCGGACGCCCAGCAGTTGGTGGCCTTCGCCAAGCAGCACCACCTCGGCGTGCTGGCCTTCTGGGAGATGTCCCGGGACGCCAACGCGTGCACCGGTGCACTGTACAAGTGCACCAACATCCCGCAGACGCCGTACGAGTTCTCGAAGATCTTTGCCCAGTACGCGGGCTGACTGATCGTCATTCGAAATGGCCGCCCGGTAGAGTACGCCTCTACCGGGCGGCACTCGTCGCACCGCTCGCCGATCAGGTTCAGGGGGCTGCCGTGACAGAGGACCGAGCGCTGCCGCGGACGGTGTGGCACCACTTCGAAGCGGTGCACGCGGTGCTGTACTTCGCGCCCGAGGCCTTCGCCGAGGCAGCGGCCCTCGGGTACGACGTCGAGAGCCGCTGGCCCAGCTACTTCGCCTGGCGCGCGGCTCCGCTGGGGGCCGCGAGCCGCGAACTGGTGACGGCGGCCTTCTACAGCTTCAGCCCGGACACGGTCGCCCGGTACATCCCGGCGGCCTGGTCGACGGCGGACCCGGCGAAGGTGCTGGAGGCGCGGTGGCGGGCCGTGGACCGGACGTACCGGGCCCTGTTCGGCGCCCAGGTCGACGGGCCCGAGCTCGCCGAACTCGCCCGGCTGGCGCGGACCGCCGCCGAGGCCGCGGTCACCGCCGGCCGGCCGCTCGCCGCCGCCAACGCGGCGCTGGACTGGCCCGAGGAGCCGCATCTCGCACTCTGGCACGCCGTGACGATCCTGCGCGAGCACCGCGGCGACGGCCATCTCGCGGCCCTGCTCGCCGCCGGTCTCGACCCGTGCGAGTCGCTGGTCTCCTTCGCCGGGATCGGCGCCGCACCGGACGAGGCGTTCGCCGGGCGGGGCTGGAGCGCGGAGGAGTGGGCCGGCGCCCGGGAGCGCCTGACGGCCCGCGGCTGGCTGGACGCGGAGGGCCGGGCGACCGAGCTCGGCCGGGCCGGGCGCAACGAGGTCGAGCGGCTCACGGACCAGCTGGCGGCCGGGCCCTGGGAGGCGCTGGGGGCGGCCGGGGCGGCCCGTTTCGTGGAGCTCGTCCTGCCGCTGTTCGTCGCGGTCCTGCAGTCCGGGCTGCTGCCCATGCAGGGCACGCTGGGGATCGGAAGCGTCCCCGCACCGACCTGGTGAGCCATCGAGGAGCACCGGCCTGGTGAGTCCTCCGGGAGCACCGGGCTGGTGACCCCTCAGGGGGCGGCGAGCACCACGCGTGAGCGGTCGGCGGCGATCCGTACGGCGAACGCGGCCAGGGCGGTGCCCATCGCGTAGCGGTGCACCCGCTGCCAGAGCGGACGGCGGGCGAAGAAGGCGGAGACCGAGCCGGCCGTCAGGACGAAGAAGGTGTTCCCGGTCAGGCCCACGGCGATCTGGGTCAGGCCCAACAGCAGGCTCTGCAGTGCCACATGGCCGCGCTGCGGGTCGACGAACTGCGGCAGCAGCGAGACGTACAGGATCGCGAGCTTGGGGTTGAGCAGGCAGGTGAGCAGGCCCATCAGGAACAGCCGGCCGGGACGGTCGGCGGCCAGCTCCTTCGGGGTGAAGGCCGACCTGCCACCAGGCCGGACGGCCTTCCAGGCCAGCCAGAGCAGGTAGCCGGCGCCGACCAGCTTGATCGTCAGATAGATCTCCGGGACGAGCGCGAAGACGGTCGCGATCCCGGCGGTGACCGCGACCAGGTAGGTGAGGAAGCCGAGACCGACGCCCGCGAGCGAGATCAGCCCGGCCCGGCGGCCCTGGGCCACAGAGCGGGAGACGAGGTAGATCATGTTCGGGCCCGGCGTGAGCACCATCCCCAGTGACACCGCTGCGATGCCCGCTATCGCTCCAACGCCGATCACACCGTCCCCCTCATCCGCTGGCATGCATACCGCTGACCTGCGTACCGCCCGTGAAACTAACACCTCCACGCATCTCTTCGCGCATGTATTCGACTCCGCCGGGAGCGTGGCGTGCGCGGTGAGAACCTCTTCGAGCCCGCTCCCCCGGCAGGGTCTTGTCAAGTCGGCCGTTTTGAGGTATATGGACCGGTAAGGACGGATACAGGAGTCGGGGGGAGCTGACCCACAGACCTGTCCGGCCCGGGATTTCGGTCGAGGGAGGAGGCCTTGCCCACGGCGACACCCCCGGACCGGGCAGCGGCACGCCAGGGACCTGAAGAGGTGAGTTGGCCGATGGCCATGCGCTGGGAGTCCTTCCTTCAGCGGGTCGAGGAGCGTGGGGAGTATCCCGACCCGAAGCATGCCGAGGAGGCAGTCCGGGTCGTCCTGGGTCTGCTGGGCGCGCATCTGGTGGGTGAGGAGCGCGCCCAACTCGCGGCCCCGCTGCCGCAGCGCTGCTCGATGTTGTTGCTCGCGCCGGCGGCGGCTGCCGAACCACTGGGACCCGAGCAGTTCCTCCGGGCCGCCGCCCCCTGGATCGACGGCGCGAGCCAGGAGACCGTCCACCGGGACGTGGGCGCCGTCCTGAGCGTCGTCGCCGAGGCCGCGGACCCGGAGCTGATGGAGCGCGTGCTGTTGCAGCTTCCGCCCGGCTACGACCTGTTCTTCGCCCGCCCGGACCGGCTCTGACCGGACCGGCTCCGAGAAGGGCCCGCAGCGCGCCTCACCCGTGGTCGCGCCTCACCCGTCGTCCGACCCGGTACGTGGTTCGCTGACCACGACCTGGGCCGGGCGCAGGAGGTGCTGTCCGACCTGGTAGCCGGCTCGCAGCACTGCCGTGCAGGTGGGCCGGTCGACATCGGCGGACAGCACGTCCGTGACCGCCTCGTGGCGGGTGGGATCGAAGGCCTCACCCGGTTCTCCGAAGGACTCCAGCCCGAGGGTGGCGAGCTGGGACCCCAGCGCGTCGGCGACGGCCGCCAGTCCGCCGGAGAGTTCCCCCCGCTCACGCGCCTGGTCGATGGCGTCGAGGACCGGCAGCAGCCCGGTGAGCACGTTGACGACCGCGATCTCGCGGATCGCCAGCCGGTCGCGCCGGACCCGCTTCCGGTAGTTGTCGTACTCGGCCTTGAGGCGTTGCAGGTCGGCGGTGCGCTCGGCGAGCAGCGTCTCCAGCACCGTCGTCCGGTCCATCTCCACCTGGGCGCGTTCGCCCGCCGAGCCGTCTGCGACCTGTCCCGTCGCCCGCTCGTGCTCACGCTCCCTCGTCGGCCGGTCAGGCTCCCGTGGTTGCAGGGTGACCGGGTCGATACGCCGCTTGTCGCGGATCACGATCTCGGACGGCTGATCCCCCGCCCGGGGACCGTCCGGTCGGCTCATCCCGCGCCTCCCTTCGAACTGTCGTCGACGATCTCGGCGTCGACGACCTCCTCGTCACCGCTCTGCCCCGGGCCGGCCGAAGCCCCGCCGCCGGGCTCGGGCCCCGCACCGGCCTGGGACTGGGAGTAGAGCGCCGTACCGATCTTCTGTGCGGCCGTGGTCGCCCGCTCCATGGCCTCGCGGATGGCCGCCACGTCCTCGCCCTTGAGCTTCTCCTTCACGTCGGCGATCGCCGTCTCGACCTCGGTCCTGACCTCGGCCGGGATCTTGTCCGAGTTCTCGCGCAGCAACTTCTCGGTGGCGTAGACGAACTGCTCGGCCTGGTTGCGGGTCTCGGCGGCCTCGCGTCGTTGGCGGTCCTCCTCGGCGTGCTGCTCGGCGTCGCGCATCATGCGCTCGATGTCGTCCTTCGGCAGCGCGGAGCCGCCGGTGACGGTCATCCGCTGCTCCTTGCCGGTGCCGAGGTCCTTCGCACCGACGTGCATGATGCCGTTGGCGTCGATGTCGAAGGTGACCTCGATCTGCGGCAGGCCACGGGGAGCCGGCGGGAGACCGGTCAGCTCGAACATGCCGAGCTTCTTGTTGTACGCGGCGATCTCGCGCTCGCCCTGGTAGACCTGGATCTGCACGGACGGCTGGTTGTCCTCGGCCGTGGTGAAGATCTCCGAGCGCTTGGTCGGGATCGTGGTGTTCCGCTCGATCAGCCTGGTCATGATGCCGCCCTTGGTCTCGATACCCAGGGACAGCGGGGTGACGTCGAGCAGCAGGACGTCCTTGACCTCGCCCTTCAGGACGCCGGCCTGCAGCGCGGCGCCGATGGCGACGACCTCGTCCGGGTTCACGCCCTTGTGCGGGTCCTTGCCGGTGAGCGACTTGACCAGCCCGGTCACCGCCGGCATGCGGGTCGAACCGCCGACGAGGATCACGTGGTCGATGTCGGAGACCTTGATCCCGGCGTCCTTGATCGCGTTGTGGAACGGGCTCTTGCAGCGCTCCAGCAGGTCGGCCGTGAGCTGCTCGAACTGGGCCCGGGTGAGCTTCTCGTCCAGGTGCAGCGGCCCGTCCGCGGACGCGCTGATGTAGGGCAGGTTGATGGTCGTCTCGGAGGCGGAGGACAGCTCGATCTTCGCTCGCTCGGCGCCCTCGCGCAGGCGCTGCACCGCCATCCTGTCCTTGGAGAGGTCGACGCCGTAGCCGTTCTTGAACTGCTTGACCAGGTGGTCGACGACGCGCTGGTCCCAGTCGTCGCCGCCCAGGTGCGTGTCACCGTTGGTGGACTTCACCTCGACGACGCCCTCGCCGATCTCCAGCAGGGACACGTCGAAGGTGCCACCGCCCAGGTCGAAGACCAGGATGGTCTGGTCGTTCTCCTTGTCCAGCCCGTACGCCAGCGCGGCGGCCGTCGGCTCGTTGACGATCCGCAGCACCCTCAGGCCCGCGATCTCACCCGCCTCCTTGGTGGCGGTGCGCTGCGAGTCGTTGAAGTACGCGGGCACCGTGACGACGGCGTCCGTCACGTTCTCGCCCAGATACGCCTCCGCATCCCGCTTGAGCTTCTGCAGCACCCGCGCGGAGATCTCCTGCGCCGTGTACCGCTTGCCGTCCACGTCACCCGCCTCGGGGAAGTGCCACTGCGCCTCGCCGATGTGCCGCTTGACCGAGCGGGCGGTGCGGTCGACGTTGGTGACTGCCTGCCGCTTGGCGACCTCACCGACGAGCACGTCACCCCCTTTGGCGAAGGCGACGACGGACGGCGTGGTCCTGGCGCCCTCCGCGTTGGCGATGACGGTGGGCTCGCCTCCCTCCAGGACGCACACCACCGAGTTCGTGGTGCCGAGGTCGATACCGACCGAGCGTGCCATGTCAGGTCTCCCTCCTGTGCCCGGGAGCCGGGCGGCGTCCTGCCCGGCCCGCACAACAACTCGTAAGACTTGAGTGCGGCCATGTCAAGCATCAGCCGGGCCGGGCGACTGTTCGAGGAAACCCGCTAGGATCCACGTCGCTGCCCGGTGTAGCGCAGAGGCAGACGCACCCCGTTCGCATCGGGGGACACGCCGGTTCGAATCCGGCCCCGGGCAGCATCGAAGGCCCACGGGGAGGGACAGTGCAGCACACCGGGGTGACGGCCGAGGAGTTGGCCGCCTACGCGGAAACGGTCGGCCGGCTGCGGCAGCTGCCCGCCGACCATCCGGTGCGGCTGCGAGCGGAGAAGCTCGCCGAGTCCTTCGTCCGCGAGGGCCGCCGCAAGCGCCGGTCGATGGGGCGTGTCGAGGCCCGCGCGGCGGACGCCGCACTGGCTGCAGAGACCGTCACCGGGGCTCTGGCCCGCCGCGAGGACGCACCACTGGAACTGCCGGAGCAGCTCACGTCGATCGGCCGGCTCCGGCGCGCGCGCCACTGCTATGTCTGCAAGTCGACATACCGGGAGCTCGACGGCTTCTACCACCTGCTCTGCCCCGACTGCGCCGCCGACAACGCCGCCCGCCGCGCGCTCTCCACCGACCTGCGAGGCCGTCGGGCCCTGCTCACCGGCGGCCGGGTGAAGATCGGCTTCCAGCTGGCGCTGATGATGCTCCGGGACGGCGTCGAGCTGACCGTCACCAGCCGCTTCCCGCACGACACCGTACGCCGCTTCCAGGCCGCCCCCGGCAGCTCCGAATGGCTCGACCGGCTCACCGTCGTCGGCATCGACCTGCGTGACCCGCGCCAGGTCCTCGGCCTCTGCGCTCGCCTGCGGACGGAGGCACGACCACTCGACATCCTGGTCAACAACGCCGCCCAGACCCTGCGCCGCCCGCCCGAGGCGTACGCCCTGCTGACGGCCGGGGAGCACGCCGAACTCCCGGCCGGCGTGACCGCCTTCCACGCGCCCGGCTTCCGCCCCATGCCCGCGCTGACGGCCGCCTGGCCCGCTGCCCGGCTGGAACCCTCGGCCATGGCGGGCGAGGTCGCACGGGAGGCGGACGAGGCCGGGCTGCTGCCCGACACCGCGCCGGTCAACTCCTGGTCCGCGAGACTCGGCGAGCTGGACCCGTCCGAGGTGCTGGAGACCCAGCTGGTCAACGCCCTCGCCCCGGCCCTGCTCTGTGACCGGCTGCTGCCCCTGCTGCTCGCCTCGCCGCACCCCAGCAGGTACATCATCAACGTGACCGCCGTCGAAGGCCGGTTCACCGTACGGAACAAGACCGCGGGCCATCCGCACACCAACATGGCCAAGGCCGCGCTCAACATGCTCACCCGCACCAGCGCGGCCCAACTGGCCAAGCAGGGCGTGCACATGTGCGCCGTGGACACCGGCTGGATCACCGACGAGAACCCGGCCCCGAAGAAGTCCTACCTCGCGGCGAAGGGCTTCCGCACCCCGCTGGACATCGTGGACGGCGCAGCCCGGATCTACGACCCGATCGTGCGCGGCGAGGCCGGGGCACCGGTGGCCGGCGTGTTCCTCAAGGACTACCAGGAGGCGGCGTGGTGACCGGGTAACCACAGGAGGGGCGCGGGGAACTGCGCGAGATCGGAAGGCAACGACCTCTGCCCTACCGCTTCCGCGCAGTTCCCCGCGCCCCTGTGGTGGTTTCTCGGCTGCCTAGGCCAGTCCGAAGAACCGGAGGACCTTGGTGCGAAGCCGAACGTCACCACGCGGCGCGGGCTCGGCCACATGGTCGGCCTCGCGTTCGGCCTCGCACGCCGGCTCGGGCGCCATGCCGGCCGCGCCGATGAGCGCCTCCACCGTGCCGGTGAAGCCCGGCAGCAGGTGCGGCGGCGGCCAGATACTCGGCGGGCCCGTCGAAGATCCCGGCCTGCCGTACCCGATGCCGGAACTTGGCGTGGGAGCCGAACTCCTCTCGAAGATCCGCCGGGCAGTCGGCCCGGACGCTGACGGTCCAGCGGGCAAAGCCGGGGAGCGGCACGTCCCGGTGGGCCTGCGCGACGGCCGGCCAGTGCTCATTGCGGATCCGCGCGGCAGCCGCCCGCGCCTGCCTGAACGCCTTCCGGCCCCCGACCTGGTACAAGGCGTCGAGAACATCGGCCACCGGGACGTCCGTCGCGTTCTGCTGCCAGTCCCACGGGGAGCGCCACAGGTGAGGGCTCACCGGCACCGGCTCGGCCAGCTTCGCAGGCTCCGGCGCGAAGGAGACGCCCTCCAGGATGTCCCGCCGCAGGCCCACGGGCAGCGCATCCGTGTACAGCTCCGCGTTGACCTCCGGGTCGTCCTCCTGGAGCATCCACAGCACCGCCGACCCCGGGGCCTGCTGATTCAGGAACGACGTCAGGTCCCAGTCGTACGACGGCGTCGGCCCCACCTCGCCCTCGAAGGGCATCCGCAGGCGGTGGCAGACCCGGCGGGCGGCCGGCTCCTCGAGCAGCCCCAGCAGATAGCGCACGCTCCGGGTGGTCCGCTCGTCCGGTCTCATGGTGCCCCCTCGTCTCTCGGACGCACATGATGCCAGGACCCTTCGGGCGGTCAGTTCAGGAACTCCCCGACCAGCTCCGCGAACTCCTCCGGGTTCAGCACGCGCACCCCCAGCTCCTCCGCCTTGGCGCGCTTGGATCCCGCCTTCTCCCCCGCGACGAGCAGCGAAGTGCGCTTGGAGACGCTGGAGGAGGCCTTGCCGCCGGCCCGCTCGATCAGCTCGTTCACCTCGGTGCGCGACAGCTGTGCGAGCGGGCCGCTCATCGTGCCCGTCACGACCACCGCCTGGCCCGCCAGCGGCCCCTCGGCCACCGCCTCCGCCCCTGCCCCTGCCCCTGCCCCGGGCCGAGCCGTCACGGCTTCGCCGACCCCCACCCCGAGGAGCGCCAACTTGTCCAGCACCGGAGCGAGTTCGGCAAGCTCCGCGACGACCACCGCCGCCTTCTCCGGACCGATCCCGTCGACCTCGGCGAGTTCGTCCACGCCCGCCGCCCGGATGGCGGCCATGCTGCCGAAGTGCTGCGCGATCCGCCGCGACATCGAACGGCCCGTACCGCGCACGCCGAGCGCGCAGAACACCCGGTGGAGCGGCTGCGCCTTGGCCGCCTCGATCGCGGCGATCAGGTTGTCCGAGCTGGTCGCGCCCATCCGGTCCAGCGTCAGCAGCTGTTCCCTGGTGAGGAGGAAGAGGTCCGCGACGTCGGCGACCAGCCCGCGATCGACCAGCTGCACGGCACGTGTCCCGCCCAGCCCCTCGATGTCCAGCTGGTCCCGACCGGCGGCGTAGCGGATCGACGCCACCGCCTGGCAGCCGCGCCCCCGCACACAGCGCCAGCGCTGCTGGGAGGTGTCGATGGCGTCACCGCAGCGTGGGCACACCTCCGGGAACTCGATCGGCTGCTCCGCCCCCGTGCGGAGCTGGACCAACGGCGCCTCCACCCGGGGAATGACGTCCCCGGCCCGGTGGACGGAGACCTGATCGCCGATCAGCAGCCCGCGCCGGGTGATGTCGGCCGGGTTGTGCAGGGTCGCGTACGTGACCGTCGCGCCGTCCACCACGACGGGCTCCAGCACGGCCCGGGGTGCGATGACACCCGTCCGGCCGACGTTCCACTCGACCGCGAGCAGCCTGGTGACGCGGTGCACGGCGGGCAGCTTGTAGGCGATCGCCCAGCGCGGCGCCCGGGAGCCGGACCCGGCCAGCTCCTGGTCCGCTGCCGCGTCGGCCTTCACCACGATGCCGTCGATCCCGAACGGCAGCTCCGCCCGTATGCGGGCGATCTCCTCGATCCGGGCCTGTACCTCGGCCACCGTCTCACAACGGCGCGGCTGTGCGGCCGTCGAGGCCGCCGTGTTGGCACCCAACTCGGCGAGGCGGCCGAGCAGTTCGCTGTGGGCGAGGCCGCCGGCCAGGCCCTGCGCCCCGTACGCGAAGAAGGTCAGCTCGATCCGGTACGGGCGGTCCTTGGCCCGCAGGGTGCCGGCGGCGCCGTTGCGCGGGTTGACGAAGGGGGCGGCGCCGTGTGCGGTGCGGGTCGTGTTGGCCTGCTCGAACTGGTCCTGGGTGAGCAGGACTTCGCCGCGCAGCTCGGCGTCGACGGGCTCGGCGAGGGTCTCGGGCAGACCGAGGATGCTGCCGCCGGCGTGGGAGATGTCCTCACCCGCGAGGCCGTCGCCCCGGGTGATCAGCCGGGTGAGCCGCCCGGCGCGGTAGCGGGCTGCGACCGCCAGGCCGTCCAGCTTGGGCTCGACGCACCAGGCGGCCACCGGGCGCCCTAGCCGACGCTCCAATCCGGCGGCCCAGGCGGCGAGTTCCTCGACCGAGAAGACGTTGTCCAGGCTCAGCATCGGCGCCGAGTGCGGGACGTCCCCGGAGGCCGTCCCGCCCGCGACCTTACCGGTGGGCGACTGCGGCAGGACGTGCTCCGGATGGGCCGTCTCGTACGACTCGATGGCGCGCACCAGTTGGTCGTACACATCGTCGTCCAGCGGTGTGGCGCCGTCGGCGTAGTAGGCCGCGGCGGCCCGGGCGGCGGTGGCGACCGCCTCGGTATAGGCGGCCTGGGAGGCGAGAGCAGTGGCGTCCGTCATGGGGAACATTCTTCCGGGTGCCACTGACATCACCCCTGGTCCACCGCCGTGCACTAGCCGAGCAGGGAGCGCACCGAGGCGGTCACGTCCGCGAGGAAGGCGGTGCGGGTGGCGGGGTCGACGAGGTCGAGGGAGAGGTAGGGGTTCAGGTCCTCCAGCTCGACGAGGAGCAGCTCGCCCTCGGGGGTCCGGCAGGCGTCCACGCGCTGGATGCCGTGGTCCAGGCTGTTCCACTCGACGAAGCTCTGGGCGAACTCCAGATCCTCGGCGCTGGGGACGTACCGCTCCAGGACCCAGCGCTCCTCCGGCCGCGGGGCGTACAGGGCGTACTGGAAGGTGCGGCCCACGAAGTAGAACGAGACCTCGTACCGGAAGCGGATCCGCGGCTGGACGAGGGCGCCGTCGAAGGCCAGCTCCGGCAGCCGCTCGGGGGTGACGAACTCCATGCCGATGGAGTCCGCGCCGAGCTTGGGCTTGACGACGTACTCGGCCGCGGCGGGAAGCCGGTCGAGGTCCTCCGGGCGGTCGATGGTGGGGATGACCGGGTACCCGGCGGCGCTCAGGTCCAGCAGGTACTGCTTGCCGGCCATGTCACCCCGCCCGGTCAGCGGGTTGAAGACGAGGGTGCCGCGGTCCAGTGCCTGGACGCGGAAGGCGTCGTACGCCTCCTGGTAGTGCAGGACGGGCCCGCTGTTGCGGACCACGGTCACGTCGAAGCCGTCCATCAGCGCGGCCGCGTCCAGCGGGTGGCACAGGGCGACGGTGAAGTCCTCCCGGAGCCGGGCCGACAGGTGGATGTCCTCGTCGCAGTACCGGCGCCCCTTGGCCGGGTAGGTGAGGTCGGTGACGTAGAGGACGCTGGGCCGGGGGTGGGACATGCCAGTCCTCCAGGTTGAACGTTGCACGATTGCCTGGGGCCAATCTACGCAGCTTCCGGCCGGGCCGCGGCGCCCGGGGATAGGGTTCACCGTCCAGGCCCGCGCGTGAAAGGCAGCACATGGTCAGCATCGGCAAGCTCGCCCCGGAGGACCGCGCCGACTGGGAGAGCCTGTTCCGTGGCTACATCGACTTCTACGAGCGCACGCTCCCGCCCGAGATGTACGACCGGGCCTGGACGGAGTTCCGGAAGGACACCCGGATGCACGCTCTCGGCGCGTGGCTCGACGGCAGGCTGGTCGGCATCACGCACTTCCTCGTGCACGCCAGCACCTCGGCGCCGGACGTGTGTTACCTGCAGGACCTGTTCACCGCGCCGGAGGCCCGGGGCAGGGGCGTGGCGCGGGCGCTGATCGCCGCGGTGACCGAGTGGGCGCGCACCCAGGAGTGCAGCCGGGTCTACTGGTCCACCCAGGAGACCAATGCCACCGCCCGCCGCCTCTACGACCAGGTGGCACTGAACCGGGGCTTCATCCTCTACCAGATCAACCTCTAGGCGAGGGGCCCGCCCAGCCCGCTGCCGGAAGCCGCACCACCGGACGGATCGTCAACCCTCTCACGGCCCATCGCTGGGACTACGATCACTGAATGACGGACACCACGGACAGAGCAGGGGAACTCGCGGACCTGGCGGCCCGGTTCCCGCACTTGCACGCCCCCCAGCGTTGGGCCTGGGGCGGTATCGACGCGCAGTTCTCCGCGGAGCTGCCGCCGGACGAGCTGATCACCAACATCCACCTGGTCGGGTTCTCCGACGACAAGGTGGTCCTGTGCCGGGACGCGCGCGGCCACTGGTTCCTCCCGGGCGGCACCCGCGAGGCCGCGGAGAGCATCGAGTCCTGCCTCGTCCGTGAGCTGCGCGAGGAGGCCGGCGCCCGGCTGGCCGGGCCCCCGGTCTGGATCGGGGCGCACCGCTGTGTGACGGACAGTCCGGTGCCGTACCGCCCGTGGCAGCCGCACCCGGAGAAGGCCTGGCTGTGGGGCTGGGCCGAGGTGACCGTGGACTCGGAGCCCACCAATCCGGCCGACGGCGAGCAGGTGGTCGAGGTCCGGGCGATGACCGCCGACGAGGCCCGGCGGCTGCTGGTGCGCGGTCGCGACGAGTGGTGGAGCGAACTGCTCACCCTGGCCATCGAGTCACGCGCCCGGGGCTGAGCGGGGGATGGGCCGGTGGCGCACACGCGCCACCGGCCCCCTCAACTTCCTCAGCGCCTACCGGAGTTGCCGCCACCGGTCAGACCGGCCCGGCGCAGCGCGTCGGCCATCGCGCTGTTGCCGACCGGCGCCTGACCGCCACCACCGCCGCCACCACCACCACCGCGCCGGTCCTGGCGCGGCGGACGCGGTCCGCCTTCGCGCCGGCCACCGCCCTCCCGTCGGACACCGCCGTCCCGCCCGCCCTCGCCACCGTTAGCAGCGGGGCGTGAGACCTCGTCGTCCAGACGCAGCGTCAGGCCGATGCGCTTGCGCGGCACGTCGACCGAGGTGACCCGGACCCGGACGATGTCACCGGGCTTGACCACCTCGCGCGGGTCCTTGACGAAGTTCTTGGACAGCGCCGAGACGTGCACCAGGCCGTCCTGGTGCACGCCCACGTCCACGAAGGCGCCGAAGGCGGCGACATTGGTCACCACGCCCTCCAGCACCATGCCGACCTCCAGGTCGCCGATCTTGTCGACGCCCTCCTTGAAGGTGGCGGTCTTGAAGGCGGGACGCGGGTCGCGGCCCGGCTTGTCCAGCTCGCCGAGGATGTCGGTGACGGTGGGGATGCCGAAGGTGTCGTCCGCGAAGTCGGCGGGCCGCAACGCGCGGAGGGCGGTGCCGTTGCCGATCAGCGAGCGCAGGTCCCCGCCGGTGGCGGAGAGGATGCGCCGCACCACCGGGTACGCCTCCGGGTGGACGCTGGAGGCGTCCAGCGGGTCGTCGCCGCCGGGGATCCGCAGGAAGCCCGCGCACTGCTCGAAGGCCTTCGGGCCGAGCCGGGCGACGTCCTTGAGCGCGCGGCGGGTGCGGAACGGGCCGTTGGTGTCGCGGTGCGCCACGATGTTGTCGGCGAGTCCGGCGGTGATGCCGGAGACCCGGGTGAGCAGGGGCGCCGACGCGGTGTTGACGTCCACGCCGACCGCGTTGACGCAGTCCTCGACCACCGCGTCCAGCGAGCGGGAGAGCTTCACCTCGCTGAGGTCGTGCTGGTACTGGCCGACACCGATCGACTTGGGGTCGATCTTGACCAGCTCGGCCAGCGGGTCCTGCAGGCGCCGGGCGATGGAGACGGCCCCGCGGATCGAGACGTTGAGGTCCGGCAGCTCCTGGGAGGCGTACGCGGAGGCGGAGTACACGGACGCGCCCGCCTCGGAGACCATCGCCTTGGTGAGCTTCAGCTCGGGGTGGCGCTTGATCAGGTCCTCGGCCAGCTTGTCGGTCTCGCGGGAGGCGGTGCCGTTGCCGATCGCGACCAGGTCGACGGAGTGCCTGGCGGCCAGCGCGGCGAGGGTGGCGATCGAGGCGTCCCACTTGTTGGCCGGCTGGTGCGGGTAGATCGTGTCGTGGGCGACCACCTTGCCGGTCGCGTCCACCACGGCGACCTTGACGCCCGTACGGAAGCCGGGGTCGAGGCCCATGGTGGCGCGGGTGCCGGCGGGGGCGGCGAGCAGCAGGTCGCGCAGGTTGGCGGCGAAGACCCGGACGGCCTCGTCCTCGGCCTCCTGGCGCAGCCTGGTGCGCAGGTCGATGCCGAGCCGGACCAGGATGCGGGTGCGCCAGGCCCAGCGGACGGTGTCACCGAGCCACTTGTCGGCCGGGCGGCCCCGGTCGGCGATGCCGAAGCGGGCGGCGATCCGCTGCTCGTAGTCGTTCTCGCCCGGCAGGTCTCCCTCGGTCCCGTCGTACGGGGAGAGCTCGAGGTCGAGGGCCTCCTCCTTCTCGCCGCGCAGCATGGCCAGGATGCGGTGCGAGGGGAGCTTGGTGTACGGCTCGGAGAAGTCGAAGTAGTCGGCGAACTTGGCGCCGTCCTGCTCCTTGCCCTCGCGGACGGTGGCGACCAGGCGGCCGCGCGACCACATCCGCTCGCGCAGGGTGCCGACCAGGTCGGCGTCCTCACCGAAGCGCTCGACCAGGATGGCGCGGGCGCCCTCGAGCGCGGCGGCCTGGTCGGCGACGGACTCGTTCAGGTACGCCGAGGCGGCCGCCTGCGGGTCGAGCCCGGGATCGGCGAGCAGGGCATCGGCCAGCGGCTCCAGGCCCGCCTCGCGGGCGATCTGCGCCTTCGTACGCCGCTTGGGCTTGTAGGGGAGGTAGATGTCCTCCAGCCGGGCTTTGGAGTCCGCGGCCAGGATCTGGGCGCGCAGGGTGTCGTCCAGCTTGCCCTGGGCCTCGATGGACTCGAGAACAGCGGCCCGGCGCTCCTCCAGCTCCCGCAGGTAGCGCAGCCGCTCCTCCAGACTGCGGAGCTGGGCGTCGTCGAGTTCGCCGGTGGCTTCCTTGCGGTAGCGGGCGATGAAGGGGACGGTCGCGCCGCCGTCGAGCAGGTCGACGGCCGCCTTCACCTGCCCTTCGCGGACGCCCAGCTCTTCGGCGATTTTGCGTTCGACTGGCATGGTCACGAAGCCGGCCACCTTCTCCTGGGTTCAGCTCAGAGTTTCGCCCTGCATTCTGGCAGGTGCGGGGCCCGTGAAAGGTGTGACCGTGTCCTCCGGGTCACGTGGCGCGTTGTGCTGACGGTCGGTGACACGCAGCTCAGCGGTGATCATCTGACCAGATTTGTCTGATATGAGATAGATCACACAGAAACCTTCATGTGGAGGCGATGGTGGCTCAGGCCCCGACCCCGGTCACCCAGTGGGGCATCCCGCAGGCCGGTCCGTTCCGCTGGACCAGGCCCACCACCTGGCCCCGCGAGGCGCTCGCCCTGACGGGCTACTGGGTCGCCAGCCGGCTGGTCATGGTCGGCATGCTCCGCTCCGGCAAGGCCGAGCAGGCCATCGAGGTCCACCGGACGTACTTCAACTGGTACGAGATCCTCCGCGACGGCACCTTCCCGGTCGGGGACGTCACCTGGCAGTACCCGCCCGGTGCCGCGCTGGCCATGCTGGCGCCCGGCCTGCTGCCCTTCCTGACCTACCTGCAGGCCTTCGCCGTCCTGATGCTGATCACCGACGCCGTCACCCAGGCCGCACTGGTCCGGGTCTCGCTGCGGCGCAACGGCGGCGTGCACCGCGGCCGGTCCACCGCCGGGGCCTGGATGTGGGCGCTGGCACTCCCGCTGATGCTCGGCCTCCCGTACGGGCGCTACGACCTGCCGGTCACCGCGCTGGCGATGGCCTCGCTGCTGCTCCTGCCGAGCCGCCCGAGGGCGGGCGGGGCGCTCGCCGGGATCGGCGCGATGGTCAAGGTCTGGCCGGCGCTGGTGGTGCTCGGTGCCCCGCGCGGGCGCGGCAGCCGCCAGGCCTGGACGGCGATGTGCGCCTCGGCGGCCGCGCTGCTGCTGGTCCTGGCCACCCTCTTCCGGGGGGCCTTCGACTTCCTGACCGCCCAGCAGGGCCGCGGTGTGGAGATCGAGTCGCTCGGCGGCAGCGTGCTGCAGGTCGCCCGCCAGCTCGGCTGGCCGGGGGACGTCAACCAGCACTACGGCTCGCTGGAGTTCCTCGGGCCGCACGTCCACATGATCGCCAGCGCCTCGCTGCTGCTCACCGCCACCGCGTTCGGCTGGCTGATGCTGTGGCGGTTCCGCGCGCGGCGGTGGAGCGCGGCCACGCCGTACGACGCGGCGCTGACGGCCGTCCTGTTGTTCACCGTGACCAGCCGGGTGATCAGCCCGCAGTACCTGATCTGGCTGATCGGGCTCTCAGCCGTCTGCCTGACGGTCCGCGGCTCCTGCCAGCGGCCGGTCGCCCTGCTGCTGCTGCTCGCGGTCGGCGTCACCACCATCGACTACCCGCTGTTCTTCGACTCGCTGATCCAGGGCGGCTGGAAGGCCACGGCGGTGATCGTGGTGCGGAACGGGCTGCTGCTGACGGCCTCCTTCTGGTCCGCGGCCCGCCTCTGGCGCGTCACGGTCTCCCCGGTCCCCGCGCTGCAGCAGGCTCCGCAGGTCCAGCGGGGCCCGATCCGCGTCGCCTGATCCACGACAACACCCGCCGGGGGCGTGGTCGTTAGACTCCCCGCCATGGATGAGACGCTGCTCGAGCAGCTCGGCGCCGGGAAGTACCTGCTCCTCACCACCTACAAGAAGGACGGGACGGGCGTGCCAACCCCGGTCTGGGTGGTCCGGGACGACCGCTCTCTGGGGGTCTGGACGGTGGCCGACTCCTGGAAGGTCAAGCGGATCCGCAACCGGGCGGACGTCCTGGTCGGGCCCTGCGACGTCCGGGGGAAGGCCACCGGCGAACAGGTCACGGCCACCGCCGAGATCTGCGACGCCGCGACGACCGCCGAGTACCGCAAGCTGCTTCAGCGCAAGTACGGCCTGATCGGGCGGCTGTCCCTGCTCGGCAGCCGCCTGCGGCGCGGTACGGCGGGCACGATCGCGATCCGGATCACCCTGGCGAACTGAGCCCGTACCTGAAGGAGCCGGCGTACCTGGCGTACCTGGCGTACCTGGCGGACTGTCACCAGACGGGCCGCAGCTGCCCCGTGGGGGCGAGCCTGGCCAGATCGTCGCGCAGCTCCCGCAGCCGCCGCTCGCCGAGCGCGGCCGCCCACGGGCGGACGGCGTCGGCCGCGGCCGCGTCGGCGGCCCGGGTGCAGGCCCAACCGCGATCGGTCAGCACGATCAGCCTGGCGCGGGCGTCGGCGGGGTGCGGCTGCCGCTCCACATAGCCCTTGCGGACCAGCTCCTCGACCAGCTGGCTCGCCGCCTGCTTGGTCACCCCCAGATGCTCTGCCAGCTCCCCGACGCTCGCCCCGTGCGGGGCCAGCCGCGCGAAGGCGAAGCCGTGCGCCGGACGGACGTCGCCGAAGCCGCGCTCGCGCACGCCCGCGTCGATGGTGCGGACCAGGTCGGCCGCCAGGCCGAGGATCAGCGGCGGGATGCTCGGGGCGACGAAGTCGGGGTCGGTCATGCCGGAAGTCTGCCAAACCCTTTCCCCCTTGACGAGATGGACAAGTTGCTTGACCATATAGTCAATCTACTTGTCCATCTGGAGGTATGCCATGCCCGTCGTCCGGTCCGGCGAAGCCACCGTCCACGAGATCCACGGCGCACGGTTCGTCTCGTACGCCACCCCCGCCACCGGCAGCAGCGAGCTCTGTGCGTGGCGGGTCGAGATCCCCGCCGGTACGCAGGGCGTGGAGCACACCATCAGCCGCGAGGAGATCGTGCATCTGCTGGCGGGCACGCCGGTGGTCACCATCGACGGCCGGCCGAGCCGGCTCGCGCCCGGTGACACCGTGATCGCCCCTGCGGGTGCCGCGCTGAAGATCGACAACCCGGGCGAGGAGACCGCCGAGGCCTGGGTGACCACCAGCACCGGCCTGCAGGCCGTGCTCGCGGACGGATCGGTGATCACCCCGCCCTGGGCGAGCTGACCGGCGGTCAGCCCTCGTACGGGAGCAGCTCGGCGCGCTTGGGCGGGCGGCCGTCGCCGGACGACCTGCCCGTCAGGCGGCGGCCGATCCAGGGGCCGAGGTGGATCCGCAGCCACCGCAGGTCCGCGCGCAGGCGCTCGGTGCGGCCGCGTGGGGCGGCCGGGGGCAGCGGTGCCCGCCAGTCGAAGGATGCGGGGCGGCCCAAGGCCTCCAGGACCGCTTCGGCCACCCGGCGGTGGCCCTCCGGCGAGAGGTGCAGCCGGTCCTCGTCCCAGAGCCGGCGGTCGTCGAAGCACGGCGCGGAGAAGAGGTCCACCACGGCCACGTTGGGGTGGTCCTTGGCGAGCCCCTCGACGAAGGCCTTCATCTCCAGGATGGCGGGGAGCAGCCGGGCGCTGCCCGCCAGCCGCCGGGTGGGGTCGGTACTGGTGAACATCACCACGGTGCCACCGCCCGCCAGCAGGCTGCCGGCCGCCCGGCCCAGCAGGTCCCTGACCTGGGCGATGTCGCAGCCGGGCCGCAGCACGTCGTTCAGCCCGCCGGCCAGCGTGACCAGGTCGGCACCCATGGCGGCGGCCCGGTCCACCTGCTCGCCGTGGATCTGGCCGATGAGTTTGCCCCGCACGGCGAGGTTGGCGTACCGGAACTCCTCCCCCGGTGACTCGGCCGCCAGAGCGGCGGCGACGCGGTCGGCCCAGCCCCGGTACTGGCCGTCGGGAAGCAGCTCGTCGCACATGCCCTCGGTGAAGGAGTCCCCGACGGCGACGTAGCTGCGGTACGTGGTGGAAGCGGCAGTGTTGTCCATGGCGGGACGATCGTACGTGCAGGACGTACTGGCCGGTAATGCCACCCCCGGGCTTCGGTTGCCCGCTCGGAGTCCGGTCGGAGTCCGGTCGGTCCGGTCGGTCCGGTCGGCCGCCGCCGGCCGGTAATGCGAACACCCCGGCCGCCCGCCACGCCGTGCGCCGTAATTTCGTTGCCGACCTCACCGAGCCGTCCTAACCTCGGGGCAACGCGATGACGGAGACGAGTAACCGCGGGATCGTGCGAGCCGAGAGAGCTGCCGGCAGCTGGAAAGGCAGTCTCGCACCCCGGGGTGAATCCCCTCCCGAGTGCGGGGAGGAACGGCCCTGCGGCCCAATGCCCCGCCGGCCGGCTCCCGTGACCGAGCCAAGCTGAGGCCGCCGTGTGTTGGCGGCGAAGGCGCGGTGGCACCGCGAGTCCCCTGCTCGCCCGCGCTCCCTGGGGATCACATCGCGGATCGACCGAGCGGAGCACCCGTCGCCATGTTGAACGTCACCCTCATCCGAGAGCACACCGAGCTCGTCGAGCGCGCCCTGGCCAAGCGAGGGCTCCAGGTGGATCTCGCGCAATTCCTGCGGCTCGACGAAGAGTTCCGCCGCACCCGGACCGCGGTGGAGAACCTGCGGGCCGAGCGGAAGCAGCGCTCCGCCGAGGTCGCCCGGCTTCTGCGCACCGGCCAGGACGTGACCGCTCTGCGCGTGCGGTCGACGGCCGTCGGCGTGGACCTGGACGAGTTGGAGACCCAGCTCGCCGAACTGGGCACCGCCCGGCGGAACTTCCTGGACCAGCTGCCCAACCTTCCCGACGACGACGTGGTGGCCGGCGGTAAGGAGAACAACGAGGTCCTTCGCTCGGTCGGCGCACCACCGCAGTTCGCGTTCCCGGCCGGTGACCACGTCGAACTCGCCCAGCGCCTGGGGCTCATCGACTACGAGCGCGGGGTGAAGCTGGGCGGCAGCGGCCACTGGATCTACCGCGGCAACGGCGCGCTGCTCGAATGGGCGCTGCTCAACTTCTTCGTCCAGACCCATCTGCGCGACGGCTACGAGTTCGTCCTGCCCCCGCACCTGCTGACCTACGAAGCCGGCTACACGGCCGGCCAGTTCCCCAAGTTCGCCGACGAGGTCTTCGCCATCGAGCCCGCAGCGCCGGGGAAGCCCGGAGAGCCGGCCGAGGCCGGACCACGACGGTTCCTGCTGCCCACCTCGGAGACCGCCCTGGTCAACCTCCACCGCGACGAGACCCTGAGCGAGGAGGAGCTGCCGAGGAAGTACTTCGCGTACTCGCCGTGCTACCGCAAGGAGATCGGCGGGTACCGCGCAACCGAGCGCGGAACGCTGCGAGGTCACCAGTTCGACAAGGTCGAGCTGTTCCAGTTCGTACGCCCCGACGCCTCGGACGCCGCGCACGAGGAGCTCCTCGCCAAGGCCGAGCAGCTGGTGTCGGCCCTGGGCCTGCACTACCGGATCACGCGGCTGGCAGCCGAGGACACCAGCGCCGCGATGGCCAAGACCTTCGACGTGGAGGTCTGGCTGCCCAGCATCAACGCCTACGTCGAGGTCAGCTCGGTTTCGAACGCGCGCGACTACCAGGCACGACGCGGGAACATCCGCTACCGCCCCACCGGGGGCCGGCCAGCCTTCGTCCACACGCTCAACGCCTCGGGGCTGGCGACCAGCCGTCTGTTGCCGGCGATCCTCGAGCAACACCAGCAGCCGGACGGGACGGTGGTGGTACCCGAGGTCCTGCGCCCTTGGCTCGGGACGGAGGTGCTGGCGCCCTGAACGGCGACGCCCAGGCTGCCTCCGTTCCTCCGCACTCTCGGCACTCGTGGGGGATCATCCTGCCCCAACGGCCATTGTGCGAGAGACTCTCCCCATGACGGATGAGGCGACCAGCCGGCTGCTCGACCGGTTCATCAGCGACCTCCGGCCGGTCCTGCCGCTGGTGGCGGTGTGGGCGCACGGTTCGCTCGCCGGAGGCGACTACCAGCCGGGCCGCAGCGACCTCGACCTGATCGCCGTCCTCGACCGGCCGTGCACGGCGGCGGAGGAACAGCGGCTCGAGCAGGTGCACGAGAGCCTGGGAAGCACCGTCCCCCTCGCGTCGAAGCTGCACTGCAGCTACCCCGTTGCCGGGGAGGTGCAGGACCCGGCCCAATCGCACCTCACCTGGGCCCATGAGGAGCTCACGAGCCGTCCGGTCACCCCGGTCACCAGGCGTGAGCTGCACGAGTTCGGACTCGTTCTGTACGGCGAGGCACCAATTGCCCTTCTGCCACGGGTGACCGACCGGCAGCTCGCCGAGTTCGTCGTCAAGGACCTGGAGGGCTTCTGGCGGCCGTCGCTGGACCACCCGGAATGGTGGGACCGCGACGTCTGGGTCGACCTCGGCCTGCTGACCCTGGCCAGAGCGACGGTGACCATGCAGGACGGCAGGCTGATCACCAAGGCCGAAGCGCTGGACGTACTCACCCAACTGGGCGCCCCCGCAGAGGTCGTGGACGACATCAGGCAGCGCCGTTACGGCGCCCCCGGCCCGGCCTCGCCTCAGTGGATCGCCCGCCGCGCGGAGCTGGCCCTCACCTTTCTCAGGCTCGCGATCGAGCAGGTCGTGACAGACGGAACAGACGTCAGCTCCCCGACCGCGCGTCCGGCGCCGGGAAGGTCTCGCGGAGCGTGAAGGCCTCCGCCGTCGGGCCCTTGGACCGCAGGGTGACGAGGCGCTGCTCGGCCTCCGCCCCCGTGGGCCGGTGGCCGGCCGGGACCCACCACAGGGCGGTCATCGCCTCGGCCGGCTTCTCGAACCACTCGCGGCGGCGGCGCAGCACCGCACGGTGCTCCTCGCTGTAGACGTAGGCCTCCAGCGCCGCCGGGTCACGCCAGACGGACATGTTGACGAGCATCCAGTCGTCCCCGAAGATCCGCAGCGCGGTGGCGTTCCCGCTCTCGCCCTCGACGAGCCGCCAGACGAAGCCGTCCGCCCGGTCCGCAAGGGCGTTGACCGGGTCCAGGGCGGCGACGAAGCCGGCCAGCTGCGGACTGTCGATCGGGGCGAGCAGTCGGGCTATGTTGACCTGGGCGAGCTGGTGTCCGGCGGAAGTCGTCATGCCTCAGACGATAGTCGGACGATCCTCGTTCAAAGCTGCCTTTCCAGCGCCCCTCGGTCGGTGAACCAGTGCTCGCGCACGGCATCGGTGGGGCGGGGTTCGCCGAGCGCGTCCAGACCCCAGGTACCGAGGGCGTCGACCACCTGACGGAGCGTCAGCCCGCGCTCGGTCAGCTGGTACACCGTGGCGTTCGCGGGCCGCTCGAGCTTGCGGCGGACGACCAGGCCCTCGCCCTCCAGCTGCTTGAGCCGGGTCGCGAGGATGTCGGTGCTGACGCCGGGCAGGTCGGCGTGCAGGTCGGTGTAGCGGCGCGGGCCGCCCAGGAGTTCGCGGACGATCAGGAGACTCCAGCGCTCACCCACCGCGTCCAGGGCGCGGGCGACGGCGCAGTACTGGTCGTAGCTTCGGCGTGACATGTGGATCAGCATAGCCAAAAGGTTGGACTTTCCAAGTGGTTACTTGGTAGAACAAAGCAACCAGACGATGGTGCGGTGTGACGGTCGGGAGGCCGCAGATGGAGTTTCGGCAGTCCAGCAAGCTGACGGGCGTGTGCTACGAGATCCGCGGCCCGGTGGTCGACCAGGCGAACGCACTGGAGGAGGCCGGGCACAGCGTGCTCCGGCTGAACACCGGCAACCCGGCCCCGTTCGGCTTCGAGGCGCCGGAGGAGATCCTCCAGGACATCATCCGCAACCTCCCCAACGCGCACGGCTACAGCGACTCGCGCGGCATCCTGCCCGCCCGCCGGGCGGTGGTGCAGTACTACCAGCAGCGCGGCGTCGCCGGGGTCACGGTCAATGACGTCTACCTGGGCAACGGGGCCTCCGAGCTGATCCAGATGGCCGTCCAGGCGCTGGTCGACGACGGCGACGAAGTACTCGTCCCCGCACCGGACTTCCCGCTCTGGACGGCGGTCGTCCGGCTGGCCGGCGGCAAGGCGGTGCACTACCTGTGCGACGAGGAGGCGGAGTGGTACCCCGACCTCGACGACATCGCCTCGAAGATCACCGACCGCACCAAGGCCATCGTCGTCATCAACCCCAACAACCCGACCGGCGCGGTCTACCCGAAGGAGCTCCTGGAGGGCATCCTCGAACTCGCCCGCCGGCACGGCCTGATGGTGCTCGCCGACGAGATCTACGACAAGATCCTCTACGACGGCGTCGAGCACCACTGCCTCGCCGCCCTCTCCGACGACGTGGTGACGCTGACCTTCAACGGCCTCTCCAAGGCCTACCGGGTGGCCGGCTTCCGCAGCGGCTGGCTGGTGGTCTCCGGCCCCAAGCAGCACGCCAAGGACTACCTGGAGGGGCTCACCATGCTCGCGGGCATGCGCCTGTGCCCCAACGTCCCGGCCCAGTACGCCGTTCAGGCGGCCCTCGGCGGCCACCAGAGCATCCACGACCTCACCCTGCCGAACGGCCGCCTCACCGAGCAGCGCGACGTCACCTGGCGCGCGCTCAACGAGCTGCCGGGCGTCAGCTGCGTCAAGCCCAAGGGCGCCCTCTACGCCTTCGCAAAGCTGGACCCGGCCGTCCACCGGATCGTCGACGACGAGCAGTTCGTCCTGGACCTGCTGCTCCGCGAGAAGATCCACATCGTCCAGGGCACCGGCTTCAACTGGCCCCGCCCCGACCACTTCCGGTTCGTCACCCTCCCCCGGGCCGACGACCTGGAGACGGCCATCAGCCGCATCGGCCGCTTCCTGACGACCTACCGGCAGTGACCGCGGCTCAGCATCAGAGGTCGACCTGGTACTCGACCGTCCGGTGGGTGGGCCGGTAGCCGAGGGCGTCGTTGATGCCGCGCATGTAGGTGTTGCTGTCGGCGGTGTCGGCCAGCAGGCCGCCGAGTTCGGGGTGGCGCTCGCGGGCCTGGCGGATCGACTCGGCCTTCATCCAGCGGGCGAGGCCGTGGCCGCGGTGTTCGGGGAGCACGCCGGTGCCGTAGTGCTGGGCGTCGCCCTTGCCGTCGCCCGGCACGACCAGCTCGGTGAACCCGGCGATCGAGCCGTCCGACTCGTCGACCGCGACCACGGTGTGCAGGAGGTCGCCGCGCTTGGCCACGGCCTCCGCCGCCGCCCGGACCCGCTCGACGTCCCAGATCACCGTGCCGTAGTCGGTGTCGTCCATCGGCATGTCGTCCATGGCCCGGCGGGACGCGGTGAAGGTCTGGGCGAGCTCCTCGGGGACGGTGCCGTCCCACCAGGCCAGCCGGTAGCCGGCGTGCGGCTGCGCGACGATCTCGGAGAGCGCGCCGAGGTCTGCCTCCGCCAGTGCCAGCCGGGCGTAGGTGAGGCCGAGCACCCGGCGGAATCCCCTGGCCCGGAGGAAGCCCTCCCCCGGCGATCCTGCCTCCGCCTGGGCGATGACGCAGCGTCGGCGCTCCTCCCCGGCGGCGGCCACCGCCGCCTCCAGCAAGCGGGAACCGGTGCCGCTGCGGCGCTCGGCGGGGTGGACGTGGAGTTCGAGCTCGGCGAGGTGGTCCTGCCCGGCCCGGGTGAAGACCCGGAGGAACGCGGACCCCACCGGGATGCCCGTGTCGTCGGACGCCAGCCAGGCCAGGCGGTGGCCGGACGGGCCGCGGTCGGGATCGGACAGCGGGGTGAGACGGATCGGCAAGACGACTCCGGAGCGAGAGGGCACCGACGGAACGGCACGGCGTGGGGACCGTAGTCGCCCCGCCGTACCGGCGGCAACCGGTTATCGCCGGGGGGCGTACATGATGACGCCGACGCCGGCCAGGCAGATCAGCGCGCCGATGACGTCGTAGCGGTCCGGCCGGTAACCGTCCAGGGCCATGCCCCAGGCGAGCGAGCCGGCCACGAACACACCGCCGTACGCGGCGAGGATGCGCCCGAAGTGCGAGTCCGCCTGGAGCGTCGCCACGAAGCCGTACGCGCCGAGAGCGACCACCCCCGCGCCGATCCAGGCCCAGCCCCGGCTCTCCCTCGTCCCCTGCCAGACCAGCCAGGCACCGCCGATCTCGAGGACGGCGGCGAGCAGGAAGAGCAGGACGGAACGCAGGACGGTCATGGCCCCAGAGCTTAGAACGCGGCGGGCCCGGGCCAGGCGACCGGGCAGTAACATCGGGGCACCTCCGCGAAAGGAAGCCCGATGCCCAAGCCCCCCGAGGTCGGCACCCAGGCCCCCGACTTCACCCTGCCCGGTCTGCTGCTCACCGACGACTCCGCCGACCGGCGCGAGTACCGGCTCGCCGACGTCAAGGGAGACGGCCCGCTGGTGCTTGTCTTCTACCCCGGCGACGACACCGCCGTGTGCACCAAGCAGCTCTGCTCGTACACCTCGGACCTCGACCGGTTCAAGGACCTGGGCGCGACGGTCTGGGGCATCAGCCCGCAGGACCTCGACAGCCACGAGCGCTTCGCCCGTAAGCACCGCCTGGCCTTCCCCCTGCTCGCCGACACGGACCGCTCGGTCGCCAAGGCGTACGGGATCGCGGTGCCGGGCCTCGGGCTCCGCAGGTCGGTGTTCATCCTGGACGGCGACGGCACGGTCCGCTGGAAGCACGTGGCGCTCGCGGGCCTGACCTTCCAGCACAGCGACACCCTGGCCGAACAGCTGGCCGCGCTCAAGAGCTGACGGCAACGGGCCCGTACCGCCGGCGCGGTACGGGCCCGGGCTTCTTTCGCGGGTCAGCGGCGGCCCCAGCCCCAGTCCCAGCCGTCGTTGTCGTCCTCGTCGCCGTCCCAGCACTCGCCGGCCTTGCGCAGGATCGTGTAGTGGTCGATCTGCGTGCCGTCCTCGGCCAGCGCGGTGACCTTCATCGAGGACTTGCGGCCCGGGTACGCCGGGGTCACGTCCACCTTGATGAAGGAGTAGCCGGTGTAGCGGACCCGGGACCACTCGACGGTCTCGGTGACCTTCACCTGGCCCTTGCCGAAGTGGTACGTGTCGATGGACTCGACCCGGTGCTCGTGGCCCTCGTAGGTGTCGGGGGCGTCGAAGCTGTACAGGCTGCGGCCGGCCGCGCCCGCCGTCACGTACACGATGCCGTCCTTGGCCGGCTCGATGGTCTCGCCGCTCGGCACGGCCTTGGAGACCTTGTTGCCGAGGATCGCGTCGGTGCGCTCGTAGACGTGGTTGTGACCGTTGATCACCAGGTCGACGCGGTACTTCTCGAACAGCGGCACCCAGGCCTCGCGGACGCCGCCCTCGGAGGCGTGGGCCTTGGTGGTCGAGAAGGCGCAGTGGTGGAAGAACACCACGATGAAGTCGACGGTGTCGTCCTCGCGCAGCTCGCGGAGCTTCCGGTCCAGCCAGGTGGTCTGCTTGCCCGCCGTGATGCCCAGGTTGGCGGGGATCTCGTACGAGACGTCGTTGGCGTCCAGGGAGATGACGCCGACGTTGCCGTACTTGAAGGAGTAGACGCCGGGGGCGGTGCGCGGGTCCGGGCCGTTGTCCGGGAGGAAGAAGCGGGCGGAGTCGCCGCCGTACCCGTTGTGCGAGTACCAGGCCTCCATGTCGTGGTTGCCGTAGGAGACCATCCACGGGATCTTCGAGGAGACCGTCTCGGTCTGCGCCAGGAAGGCGTCCCAGGTGGTGGCGTTGTACGCGGCCTTGTCGGCGTCCTGGCCCTGGCCCCACGGATCGGCGTAGCAGATGTCGCCGGCGTGCAGGTGGAAGGACGGCTTCTGGGCCAGGATCACGTGGTCGTTGCCGGCCGCGTGCGCGCTGACGCCCTGGTCACCGAAGGCGGTGAAGGTGAACGGCTCGTACGGGCGGCCCCAGCGCCAGTCGCGCGCGGGCGCGGTGCGGAAGGTGCTGAGGGTGGAGATCGCCTGCTGCGAGGCCGGGTCGAAGCCCTCGTGGCCGACACCGTAGTAGTACGTGGTGTCGGGGTGCAGGTCGTCCAGCGAGACGTGCAGGTAGTACTGGTCGACCGGGGTGCCGGTCGGCGTGAGTGCGGGGGTGTGCAGGGCGCGCACCTCCGCCTCGATCTTGTGGCTGAGGGCCCACGGGTGCTTGCCGAAGCGCAGGAAGGGCTTCTTGACCGGGGCCGGCACCTGCCAGGAGATCCGGAACTGGGTGTCCGGCTCGGCGCCGAACGCCAGGTGACGGCCGATCGGGGCGACCAGCGAGCCGTCGATGCCGTCGGTGGCCGACTTGGTGGCCGGAGCCGGGGTGGCCGGAGCGGCCGAGGCGGTGCCCGTCCCGAGCACGCCGCCGACGGCCAGCGCGCCCACGGTGATCGCGCCGGAGCGCAGCGCCTTGCGGCGGGAGAACTTGCTGCGCAGGTACTCGTGCTGCTCGGCCATGCTCATACGGTCGGCGAGCTTCTCGGGCACGCCCATGCGTGGGATATCCATGCCGGGGAGATTCGCAGCGGCGGATGGCGCGCACACGGACGTTCGGTGAACAGCCGTCGTCGTGTCGGTCTCCCGCCCAGTAAGTTTCGGCCATATGTTCGTAAAGGACCTACAGGCCCACCACCAGCCTTCGGGCCTGACCGGCGGTCAGCTCCAGGAGCTCGCCCTCGCGCTTGTGCAGCGGCGCGATCCGCAGCTCGACCCGCTGGTCGGTGGCCGAGCGGAGCACCACCGCGACCTGCCCGGCGTCCCAGGAGAGTTCCTCGACCACGGCACCGGACCTGGTCCGTACGCCGCGCAGACTGCCCCGCGCGAGGGCGGCGGGCAGCGCGGGGAGGACGGTGATCCGGGCCGGGCGGTTCCCGCTCGCCGGGCGGGAGCGGACCAGCATCTCGATCAGCACGGCGGGCAGGCCGTGGGCGACGTCGGCGTTGTAGACGTTGCGATCGGGGTAGTGGCTGCTCATCAGGGAGCGGAAGTAGAAGTCCCGGAGCAGCAGTTGGGCCAGCTGTCGCCCGAGCAGGCCCGCGTCGTCCAGCCGGGCGGCGGCCAGCGCCCGGTGCAGATGGCCGTGGCCGGAGTGGTTCTCGTCGCCGCGCAGCAGCAGCGCCGTCCGGGCCGCCTCGGCGAGCTCGGGGGTGTCCTCGGGGGTGATCTCGTCCAGCGGCCAGACGGGGTAGAGGTGGCTGACGTGCCGGTGGTCGTAGGAGTCGCGGTAGCCGGGCCAGGCCCACTCGGCGAGTGCGCCGTCCGGGTTGACCAGGTAGTCGGGGAGGCGCTGGGCGAGGTTGCGCCAGCGCTCGGCGCGCGTCCTGTCCACCAGAGCGGCGGCCGTGGTCAGGGCGTGCCGGGCGGCGGCGATGTCCATGGTCGCGTTCACCGAGGCCGCGGCGGGCAGCCTTCGGCCGCTCGCCAGGTCGCCCGGGTGGTTCTCCGGCGAGTAGGAGGGGACGACGACCAGCCGCCCGTCCGGCCCGGTCCGGGTGAGGAAGTCCTCGTAGAACTGCGCCACTTCGATCAGTGCCGGGAGCAGCCGCTCCCGCAGGAAGGCGGTGTCGCCGGAGGTCTCGGCGTACTCGACGAGCGGCTGCAGCAGCCAGTCCGCACCGGCCGTCCAGAGGTGGTGGGCCCAGCTGTGGTTGAAGTGGTACTGGAGGCCGTTGGTGCCGTCGGTGTGGGCGGGGGCGACGACCCCCCGGGTGCCGAAGAGCCGTCGGGCGTTGGTCCGCCAGTCCTCCAGCTGACCGAGCGCCAGCTCGGCCAGCGCGAGCGAGGCCTCGGGCAGGGCACCGGCGGCGGCCGAGGCGATCTGCAGGTTGAGGTTGGCGTTGGTGGTGAACGCGCCGCCCCAGGCGGTGTCCCAGTCACCCGCCCACAGGCCGCAGAGCCGGGGCGGACGGTGCCCGGAGGCGGACAGCAGGTGGTAGCGGCCGCCGGCGAACAGCGCTTCCAGCAGCGCGAGTTGCAGGGCGGCGGGGTCGGCCGCCTGGCGGGCGAGCAGCTCGGCCACCGGCAGCTCGCGGTCGGCCGGGTCGGCGCCGAGGTCCAGGGTCACGCGGTCGTACGCCTCGCGGTGCAGGGCGAGATGGCGCTCCAGCAGCGTCGGGTAGTCGTCGGGCAGGGCGTACATACCGGTGTCGAGCCGGTTCAGCTCGGAGGCCGGGCCGCCTACCGTGCCGCGCGCCGTCCGGGTCAGCAGCAGCACCTGGCGGGCGCCGCTGACGTACACCCGGGGGCCGTCGCAGCGGACCGTCCCACCCGGCGCGATGATCCGGGTGGCGCCCCGGTAGCCGTACTCGCTGTCGGGGTAGCGGGCCCGCAGCCGCAGCAGGGCGGTGTCACGCGGCAGCTCGGCGGGGCCCGCGACCTCGGCCGGGCGGTAGACGGAGCGTACGGCTGCCCGCAGGCTCTCCGGCGCGCCGGGCAGCCGCCCGTCGAGGCTGATCTCGACCTCGGCCACGGCCTCCGCCGGAGCGGTCAGCAGGTGGACGACCACGTCGTCGGCCCGGGAGACGAAACACTCGGTGCGCCACTCCCCGTCCCCTTCGCGCCAGGCGGCGGTGGCGACGCCGGTACGGAAGTCGAGGCTGCGCCGGTACTCCTCGGCCGGCCCGGCCGCCGCTCGCCGCAGCCGGACGGCGAAGCCGGGGTGGAAGGGCTGGACGTGCCGCGGCTCCCAGTCACCCCCGAAGCGGCGGACCGCGGCGTCCTGGTCCCCGGCCAGCAACTCGTCCTGGGTCGCTGCGAGTTCGGGGGCCAGGTGCGGAGGCTCCACGGCGGGGCCGGCGCCCGGGAACACCAGGTCGTGGTGGGTGATCACCACCGCCTCGTCCTCCGTTCGGCCGTGCACCAGGGCGCCGTGGCGGCCGTTGCCGCCGAGGTAGGCGTCCTCCCAGCGGGTGGCGGGGGCGGTGTCGTGGATGCCATGGGTGGGGGTGGCAGCCGGAGGCATGGGGACCGTCCTGTGGGGTGGTCAGAGTGGGCGGAGGACAGCGGCGTCGCGCGGCGGGAGAACCAGGTCGCCCGACACGGCACGGTCGGTGAGCAGCTCATGGTGGGCGGCAGGCAGCGGCACGACGGCGGGCTGGGAGCCGTGGTTGAGCACGAAGAGCAACGGGCCCCGGCGGACGGCCTCCACCTGCTCGGGGAGGCCGGGCAGGGCGGGTTGCACGCCCGCCGCACGGGCGGCGGAGGCCAGCAGGCGCTGCAGATACTCCGGTGAGGGGAGGGTGGAGAGGTAGTACGCCGTGCCGTTGCGGGTGACCACCGGGGTGCCGTCGGCCAGGGTGGCCAGGGTCTCGGTGCCCTCGGCGAGGGCGAGTTCCTCGCTCCACAGCGTCCCGGTGGAGGCGTCCCCCAGCGGGACTGGCTCGTCGAGAGGCCGCCACTCCAGCGGATGGACTCCGAGCACCTCGCACAGCCGCTCGTCCACACCGCCGGGCCGGATGGTGTCGGTCTCGTCGGCGACGCCGGTGAAGAAGCCGCTGACCAGTGTGCCGCCGGCCCGTACGAAGCCGGTGAGGTTCTGCACCGCACGGTCGGAGGCCAGGTAGAGGTTGGGCACCACGACCATCCGGTACCGGCTGAGGTCGGCCTCCGGGTGGACGTAGTCGGCGGTCAGGTGGGCGTCCCAGAGCGCGCCGTGCCAGCCCAGCGCGATCGGCTCGAGGTCGACCCGGTCGGAGAGGCGCCCGCGCTGCTCCAGTGCCCACCAGCTGGGCCAGTCGAAGACGACCGCGACCTCGGCCTCGACCTTCGCCCCGACCACCTCGGCGATCAGGCCGAGTTCGCGGCCGAGTGCTCGTACGGCCCGGTGGTGCGGGGTGTCGGCACCGGCGTGCGGGAGCAGCGCGGAGTGGAACTTCTCGGCGCCCGCACGGGATGCCCGCCACTGGAAGAAGCAGAGCGCGTCGGCGCCCCGGGCCACCGCCTGCAGGGCCTCCAGCCGAAGCCGGTCGGCCGGCTTGGCGCGGTTGACGCCACGCCAGTTGACCGAGCCTGCCGCCATCTCCATCTGCATCCACGGCCCGCCCGCCTGGGAGCGGGTCATGTCCTGCCCGAGCGAGGACCGGACCATGGCGCGCGGGTCGCCCGGGTCCGGGTAGCTGTCGAGTGAGACGACGTCCTCCTCCTTCGCGAAGGACCAGCAGTCGACGTGCTTGTAGAGGGTCATGAAGTTGGTGGTGACCGGCAGGTGCGGGGTGTGGCGGCGGAGCAGGTCACGCTCGGCGGTGAAGCACTCCAGCAGGACGTCGGAGCTGAACCGCTGAAAGTCCAGTACCTGGGCCGGGTTGGGGATGTACGGCGCGCTGCGCGGCGGGATCACGGTGGACCAGTCGGCGTGCCGCTGGCTCCAGAACGCCGTTCCCCAGGCGGCGTTGAGCGCGTCCAGGCTCTCGTAGCGCTTGTGCAGCCAGGCCCGGAAGCGCTCGGCGCTCTCCTCGCAGTGGCAGACCGGGCCGTACTCGTTGGAGATGTGCCACATCCGCACGGCCTGGTGGTGGCCGAACTCGGCGGCCAGGTCCTCGACCAGGGCGAGGGCGTGCACCCGGTAGTCGGCGGAGGACGGGCACCACTGGTTGCGCGAGCCCCACCACAGGGTGGTGCCGTCGGCGGTGACGGGCAGCGTGCCGGGATACCGCTCACCGAGCCAGGGCGGCGGGGAGGCCGTCGGGGTGGCCAGGCAGACCTCGATGCCGCCCTCGTGCAGCAGGTCGAGGAGACGCCGCAGCCAGCTGAACTCCCGTGCACCGGGTGTCGGTTCGAGCATCGCCCAGGAGAAGACGCCGACCGTCACCGTGGTGACGCCGGCCTCCCGCATCAGCCGGACGTCCTCCGGCCAGACCTCCTCGGGCCACTGCTCGGGGTTGTAGTCGCCGCCGAACAGGATCCGGCCGCGGGTCACATCGGCAAGGGAAGGCACGCGTTGCTCCTTGGTCATTGACGGCGGTCACTGACGGCTGCTCAGCCCTTGACGGCGCCGATCAGCATGCCCTTCTGGAAGTGCTTCTGGACGAACGGGTACACGCAGACCACCGGGATCAGGGCCGGCACGGCCGACCTCGGTCCGTATGGGGTGCGCCCTTCGTCGTGTGCAGGTGCGTCAGGTCGGGAGCGGGCGGCGCCCGGCCGTCGGCTGTGGGGTCGGTGAGAACGACGGTGCGGGTGGTGCAGATGTCCGGTCCGTGCTGTCGAAGCGCTTCAACGTGGCGCCGAGGCTAGGCCAGGAGGCGTCGCCGCACAAGGGTTTGCACGAGCTTCACAGTTCAGGACTTGACGACAACACACGGCTTTCGGCCAGTTCGGGACAGGCTGCACCGCGACCGTGACACTGGTCCGGACCAGCCGGATTGCCCGGAAAACGGGCCGGCTCCCCGCCGTCGGACGCCTTGACAGCGGCCCGCTTCGCTGCGAACTTCGAAGCGCTTCGATCGACAAGCTCCGAAGAAACTCATGAAGCGCCAGCGCCGCACCGGAGGACCACCCCATGCCCGACGCCCCGTACCGAGACGCGCGGCTCCCCCCTGGACGAGCGGGTCAAGGACCTCGTCTCCCGCCTCGAACTCGCCGAGAAGATCGCCCTGCTGCACCAGCACGCGCCCGCGATCCCCCGGCTCGGCCTGGCCGCGCACGTCACCGGCACCGAGGCCCTGCACGGCGTCTCCTGGCTGGGCGAGGCCACCTCCTTCCCGCAGGCCGTCGGCCTGGGCGCGAGCTGGAACCGCGAGCTGCTGCGCCGGGTCGGCGAGGCCGTCGGCACCGAGGTACGCGCCTTCCACGAGCGGCCCCCGCGCGAGGGCCGGAGCGCACCGGTCAGCCTCAACGTCTGGGCCCCCGTGGTGAATCCGCTGCGCCACCCGCTCTGGGGCCGCAACGAGGAGGGCTACGCGGAGGACCCGCTGCTGACCGCCGAACTCGCCACCGCCTTCACCCGCGGCCTGCGCGGCGACCACCCCGTGTACTGGCGGACGGCCCCCACGCTGAAGCACTTCCTCGGCTACAACAACGAGAACGACCGCACCTCGACCTCCGGCGACCTGCGCCCCCGGGTCCTCAACGAGTACGAACTCCCCTGCTACCGGGGCCCGGTGGAGGCCGGTGCGGTGGCCGCCGTGATGCCCTCGTACAACCTGGTCAACGGCCGCCCGGCGCACGTCTCGCCCCTCATCGCCGACGAGCTGCGGAAGTGGCGGGGCGGCGACGGCCTGCTGGTCTGCAGCGACGCCGAGGCGCCGTCCAACCTGGTCGCGGCGCAGCGCTGGTACCCCGACCACGCGACGGGCCACGCGGCCGCCCTGCGCGCGGGCGTGGACAGCTTCACCGACCACGGCACCGACTCCCCCGTCACCGTCGGCCGCCTGACCGAAGCACTGGAGCGCGGCCTGATCAGCGAGGCCGACATCGACGCCGCCGTCTCCCGCCGGCTCGCCCTGCGCATCATGGTCGGCGAACTCGACCCCGAGCTCGACCCGTACGCGGCGACCGGCCAGGAGGTCATCGCCTGCGCGGACCACCGGGCGCCGGCTCGCGAGGCCGCCCGGCAGGCCGTCGTCCTGCTGCGCAACGAGGGCGACCTGCTGCCGCTGCCCGCCGACGCGAGGATCGCCGTGGTCGGGCCGCTCGGCGACGACGTGCTGCGCGACTGGTACAGCGGCTCGCTGCCCTACCGCGTGACCCTGCTGGACGCCCTGCGCGAGCGCCTGGGCGCCGAGGCCGTCACGTACACGGACGGGCTGGACCGGATCGCCCTGCGCTCCACCAGCACCGGCGGCTACCTCAGCACCTCCGCCGACGGCCTGCTGGCCGCGACCGGCCACCAGGTCGGCCCCGCCGAGCAGTTCGCCGTCCAGGACTGGGGCCAGGGCGTCACCACCCTGCAGGCGCACGACGGCCGCTACCTCACCAAGGACGACTACGGAATCCTCGCGGCGACCGCCGGGCACCCCGACGAGTGGGTCGTCCAGGAGACCTTCCGCCTGGAGCGCGGCGAGGACGGCCGGGTCCGCATCCAGCACCTCGGCAGCGGCCACTGGGTCGCGGTCGCGGCGGGCAGCGGCGCCGTCACCACGTACGCACCCTCCAGGGAGCTCGCCGAGCCCTTCGTCGTCCGTACGGTCTCGGCCGGGGCCGAGGCGGCGTCACGGATCGCCGCGGAGGCCGACGTGGTGATCGTGGTGGCCGGGAACGACCCCCACATCAACGGCCGGGAGACCGAGGACCGGGCCGACCTCGCGCTGCCCCCGCAGCAGGAGGAGCTGCTCCGCGCCGCCCGCGCCGCCAATCCGCGCACCGTGCTGGCCCTGGTCAGCAGCTACCCGTACGCCGTCGACTGGGCCGACCGCGAGGTCCCCGCCGTGCTCTGGACGGCGCACGGCGGCCAAGAGGGCGGCCGCGCGCTCGCCGACGTCCTGCTGGGTGAGCACTCCCCCGCCGGCCGCCTGCCGCAGACCTGGTACCGCGCCGGGCAGCAACTGCCCGATCTGCTCGACTACGACATCATCGCGAACCGCTCCACGTACCTCTACCTGGAGGACGAACCGCTCTACCCCTTCGGGCACGGGCTCTCCTACACCTCGTTCCGGTACGGGGAGTTGGCGGCGGTGCTGGACGGCTCGGAGGCCGTCGTCACGCTGGGTATCGCCAACTCCGGTGCCAGGGACGGCGCGGAGGTGGTCCAGCTCTACTCGCACGCGCTCGACTCCCGGGTGCCCACCCCGCTGCGTCGTCTGCAGGACTTCCAGCGCGTCGAGTTGGCGGCCGGCGAGGAGCGCGTACTGACCTTCCGGGTGCCGGTGGCCGCCCTCGGCCACTGGGACGTGGCACACGGCCGCTGGACCACCGACCCGGGCCGGTACACCCTGTGGGCCGGCGCCTCCAGCGCCGACCTGCGCTCGACCGCCGAGCTGACCCTCACCGGACCGGCCCCGGAGCCACGCCCGGCGCTCCGGTCCCCCGTCCTGGCCCGCGACTTCGACGCGAGCTCCGGCGTGCGTCTGGTGGACCGCACACCGGCCGAGGGCGAGGCCGTCGCGAGCCAGGCACTCGGGCAACTCCTCTTCCAGGACACGGACTTCGGCAGCGGTGCCACGAGCGTCACGCTCACCGTCGCACGGACCGCGCCCGGCGGGGCCAGCGTCGAGATCCACGTGGGCGGCGCGGTCACGACCGCGCCGGTACCGCCGACCGGCGGCCGGCACGCCTGGACGGACGTCACCGTCGATCTCACGGAGCCCGTATCCGGCGTCCAGGACCTCCGCCTGACGCTGCGTGGGGAGCTGCGCCTGGCGGAGATCGCCTTCGCTGGCTGAGGGCTCCCGCCAGGAGGTGAGGCACCGGGCCGACCCCTGGGATGCCCGATCCTGATCGCTGCACCTGCTGGCGGAGCCTCTGAGCGCGACCTGACAGCGAGCATTATGACCGTTTTGCCCCTCTCTGTGCCATGCTGACCGACGGAGTCGAGCCGAGGAGGAGCAGAGCCGATGTACGGAATCAAGAGCCCGCTGCCGGACACCGATCGCAAGGTGGTGGGCGACGCGCTCCAGGGCGCGCTGGTCGATCTGATCGACCTGTCACTGGTGGCCAAGCAGCTGCACTGGAACGTGGTCGGCCCGCGATTCCGGTCCGTCCACCTTCAGTTGGACGAGGTGGTCGTGCTGGCCCGCGGGCACGCCGACACGGTCGCCGAGCGGGCCGCCGCGATCGGCATCTCCCCTGACGGGCGGGCCAAGACCGTGGCCGCGACCAGCGGCATTGCGACCGCCCCCGAGGGAGCGGTGGCCGACTCCGCCACCGTCAGCACCCTGGTCCACGCGCTCGGCGCCGTGATCACCCGGATGCGCACCCGCATCGACGCCACCGGCGGCCCTGACCCGGTCACCCAGGACATCCTGATCGGCCTCACCGCCGACCTGGAGAAGTACTCCTGGATGGCCCAGGCCGAGAACACCGCCTGACGAGCCGAACCCGGGCCGGCCCGTCACCCACCGGCAGAGCCGGGGCAACGGGCCGGTCGAGGCGTGTCGGGTCAGCCCAGCACCTTGAGCAGCTCAGCGGCGACCGCGCCGGACGAGCCCGGGTTCTGGCCGGTGGTGAGGTTGCGGTCGACGACCACGTTCGGGGCCCACGGCGCGCCCTCCCGGAAGTCCGCGCCGAGGGCGACCAGCCGGTCCTGGAGCAGCCACTTCGCCTTCTCGGCGAGCCCCGCCTGGGTCTCCTCAGCGTTGGTGAACCCGGTCAGCCGGTAGCCGGCGAACGGTGACGTACCGTCAGGACGCTGGGCCGCGAGCAGCGCGGCGGGGCCGTGGCAGACCACGCCGAGCGGCTTGCCAGAGTCCAGGGCGGCGGTCAGCAGCCGGCCGGAGTCGGCGTCGACGGCGAGGTCCTCCATCGGGCCGTGCCCGCCCGGGTAGAACACGGCGGCGTAGTCAGCCAGGTCCACCTCCGCCAGCTTGAGCGGGTGCTGCAGAGCCGTGATCGACGCGAGCGAGGCGGCCACCGCGTCCGCGCCCTCCTGCCCGCCGTTCACCTCGGGGGTGAGGCTGGCGGCGTCCGCCACGGGCACGACGCCGCCGGGCGTCGCGACGACGACCTCGTGACCGGCCTCGGTGAGGGCGCGGTACGGCACCACGACCTCCTCCGCCCAGTACCCCGTCGGGTGCTTGGTTCCGTCGGCGAGCGTCCAGTACTCGGCGCCGGTCATCACAAACAGGATCCTTGCCATCACATCTCCTCGGAGCGCGGTCTCGGTGCGATCTCGACCGTAGGCCGCCGATCCATCGGAATCCAATAGGCTCTCCTGCATGACCCATAGGATTTCCGATGGCTCCGAGGAGCCTGCGGATTACGGCCGCGCCGGCTCTCCCCTGGACCTCACCCTGCTGCGGACCTTCCTCGCGGTGCACCGCTCCGGGTCCTTCACCGCCGCCGCCCGCCTGCTCGGGCTCTCCCAGCCGACCGTGACCGCGCAGGTGCGCGCCCTGGAGCAGCAGCTGGGCCGCCCACTCTTCGAACGGCTGCCGCGGGGTGTGGCCGCCACCTCGGTGGCCGAGGAGCTCGCTACGGAGGTGGCGGGTCCGTTGGACGCCCTTGCCGCGGTGGCCGAGCGGGGCCGCCCCGGCGGGACGGTGGCTGCCGAGCCGGTGCACCTGGCCGGCCCCGCGGAGCTGCTGTGCGTCCGCGTGCTGCCCGCCCTGGCGCCGCTGGTGGAGCGCGGCCTGCGGCTCCGGATCACCACCGGGCTCACCGACGAGCTGCTCGACGGGCTGCGCGCGGGCCACTTCGACCTGGTGCTCGCCACCACCCGGCCTCGGGGCCGCGCCCTCGCCGCCGTCCCGCTGATGGACGAGGAGTTCGTCCTGGTGGCCTCGCCCGTCTGGGCCGCGCGGATCGGCCCGGAGCAGGTCGCGCGGCAGGGCGCGGCCGCGCTGCGCGGAGCGCCGCTGGTGAGCTATGCCGAGGACCTGCCCATCGCTCGCCGCTACTGGCGGCACGTCTTCGGCACCCGCCTGACCGGGCCGGCGGCCGTGGTCGTCCCGGATCTGCGCGGCGTGCTGTCCGCCGTGGTGGCCGGGGCCGGGATCACCGTCCTGCCGCGCTATCTCTGCAGGGACGAGCTGGCCTCCGGGGCACTCGTGGCGCTGCTGGACCCCGCGGATCCTCCCATCAACACCGCCTTTCTCGCCCAGCGCGCGGGCACCGTCGGCATCCCGCAGCTGGCGATGGTCCGCGAGCACCTCCTCGGGGCTGCCCGGTCCTGGTGACCCAATCGATTGTGCAACTAGTTGCATAGTGAGGGTGGAGCGGCCTACCGTGTGGCGACGACTTCGCGCGAGGAGGCGCTGGATGAGCGAGTACCCCCACCTGCTGAGCCCGCTCGACCTGGGCTTCACCACGCTGCCCAACCGGGTGCTGATGGGTTCGATGCACGTCGGCCTGGAGGAGGCCCCCAACGGCTTCGAGCGGATGGCCGAGTTCTACGCGGCCCGAGCCCGGGGAGGTGTGGGGCTCATCGTCACCGGCGGGATCGCCCCCAACGAGAAGGGGCGCCCGTGGTCCGGCGGCGCCAAGCTGACCACCGAGGCCGAGGCCGAGAAGCACGCCGCCGTCACCGCCGCCGTCCACCGCGAGGGCGGCCGGATCGCCATGCAGATCCTGCACTTCGGCCGGTACGCCCACCACCCCGACCTGGTCGCCCCGTCCGCGATCCAGGCGCCGATCAGCGGCTTCACCCCGCACGCCCTCGCCGACGAAGAGGTCGAGCAGACCATCGAGGACTTCGTCCGGGCCGCCGAACTGGCCCGGCTCGCCGGCTACGACGGCGTCGAGATCATGGGCTCCGAGGGCTACCTCATCAACGAGTTCATCGCCGCGCCCACCAACCGGCGCGAGGACCGCTGGGGCGGCGAGTACCGCAACCGCATCCGCTTCCCGGTCGAGATCGTCCGCCGGGTCCGCGAGCGGCTCGGCCCGGACTTCATCCTCATCTACCGCCTGTCGATGCTCGACCTCATCCCGGGCGGGTCCACCCTGGACGAAGTCGTCACCCTGGCCCGGGAGATCGAGGCGGCGGGCGCCACGATCATCAGCACCGGCATCGGGTGGCACGAGGCGCGCATCCCCACCATCGCGACCTCCGTCCCGCGCGGCGCGTTCACCTGGGTCACCAGGAAGGTCATGGGCGCCGTCGGCATCCCGCTGGTCACCAGCAACCGCATCAACACCCCCGAGCTGGCCGAGGAGTTGATCGCCGAGGGCTACGCGGACATGGTGGCCCTCGCCCGCCCGCTGCTGGCCGACCCGGACTTCGTCGCCAAGTCCCGGAGCGGCCGGGCCGAGACCATCAACACCTGCATCGGCTGCAACCAGGCCTGCCTCGACCACACCTTCAGCGGACAGATCACCTCCTGCCTGGTCAACCCGAGGGCCTGCCACGAGACCGAGCTCGTCCTCTCAGCGACCCGGCGGCGCAAGCGCATCGGCGTGGTCGGCGCCGGCCCCGCCGGCCTCGCCTTCGCCGTCTCGGCCGCCGAACGCGGGCACGCCGTCACCCTCTTCGACTCCGCCGACGAGATCGGCGGGCAGCTCAACATCGCCCGCCAGGTCCCCGGCAAGGAGGAGTTCGCGGAGACGATCCGCTACTTCCGCACGCAGCTGGCCGTCCAGCGGGTGGACGTGCGCCTCGGCACCGCCGTCACCGTCGAGACCCTGGCCGACGGCTTCGACGAGATCGTCCTCGCCACCGGCGTCACCCCGCGCACCCCCGAGATCGACGGGGTCGACCACCCCAGCGTGCTCAGCTATCTGGACGTGCTGCGCGACAAGGCCGAGGTGGGGGAACGGGTCGCGATCCTCGGCGCGGGCGGTATCGGCTTCGACGTCGCCGAATACCTGACCGACCCGGGTGAGCAGGCCGCCCTCAACCCGGACGTCTTCCTCGCGCAGTGGGGCGTGGACCCCGAGCACCGTACGCCCGGC
Organism: Kitasatospora atroaurantiaca; assembly: GCF_007828955.1. Taxonomy (NCBI): domain Bacteria; kingdom Bacillati; phylum Actinomycetota; class Actinomycetes; order Kitasatosporales; family Streptomycetaceae; genus Kitasatospora; species Kitasatospora atroaurantiaca. The sequence goes on from NZ_VIVR01000001.1 coordinate 1,497,875, forward strand.
GGGCTCCGCGAGCCCCGGCGGCGCACGGCGGCCCGTACGGTCCACCTCGTGCAACGCAAGAGCACCAAGGTCGGGGCCGGGCTGGGGAAGACCACCGGCTGGATCCACCGGACCGAGCTCAGGCACCGCGGCGTCACCATGACCGCGGGCGCCACCTACCACCGCATCGACGACGAGGGTGTCCACCTCACCGTCGACGGTGAACGCCGCGTCATCGCCGTCGACACCGTCGTGCTGTGCACCGGCCAGGAGCCCCGCCGCGACCTCCACCAGGCCCTGGTCGCCGAAGGGTTCACGCCCCACCTCATCGGCGGTGCCGACCTCGCCGCCGAGCTGGACGCCAAACGGGCCATCCGCCAGGGGACCGAGCTCGCCGCGGTCATCTGACCGGCCCGAGCCTAGGATTGGCCCCATGTCCCTGCCGCACGCGATCCTCACCGCCCTGCTCGAGAAGCCGTCGTCGGGGCTGGAGCTGACGCGGCGCTTCGACAGGTCGATCGGGTTCTTCTGGTCCGCCACGCACCAGCAGATCTACCGCGAGCTGGGGAAGCTGGAGCAGGCAGGGCTCATCAGAGCCCTGCCCCAGGCACCGTCCCGTGGACAGCGCAAGGAGTACGAAGTCCTCCCGGCCGGCCGCGAGGAACTGACCGGCTGGGTCGCCGAGAGCCAGGACCCGAAGCCCATCCGCGAACCTCTCCTGCTGCGCCTGCGGGCGGCGGCGGTGGTCGGAACGCAGGGGCTCGACACCGAGCTGCAGCGCCATCTGGCCCTGCACCGACGACAGTTGGCCGAGTACACCGAGATCGAGGAACGCGACTTCCCGGTCGAGAAGGCCGCCGACGAGAACCGCCTGCAGCACCTCGTGCTGCAGGCGGGCATCGGCCTGGAGACCTTCTGGATCGAGTGGCTCACCAAGGCCCTCGAAGCCCCCGGGAGCCCGACCGCCCACCAGTCGCCCGAGGCCTCCTGACCCGTCGTCTAGAGCAGCTCGCCCGGCAGTGCGGCGTACTCCCCGGCGAGCTCGGCGATCACCGGGTGGTCGGCGGGGAAGGCCAGTCCGTCCAGCCCGCTGACGGCCCGTACGCCGATCGCGGCGTTGGTGGCGAACGCCGCGTCGAACCCGGCCGCCCGCTCCAGCGTCACCCGCTCGGTGGCACCCGGACGGACCTGCTGCAACAGCTCCATCGTGGTGCCCACCAGGCAGTCCGCGTCGGGCCTGACCACCTGGGAACCCCGGACGAAGGCGATGTTCCAGGTGCCGCCCTCGGAGACGGCCGACTCCGCGTCGACGAACAGGGCGTCGTCGAAACCCGCCCGCTGCGCCTCGCGCCGGTGCCGCAGTGCGCCGAAGAGGCCGACGCTCTTCACCGCCGGCTGGTCCCGCAGGTACCGCACCGAGCGGACCCGCAGAGGCGGGAGCGCCAGACTGCCCGCCGGACGTGTGGTCACCAGCACCCGGGGGTGGGCGTCCGCCCCGATGTGCCCGACGTCCAGCGCCGGGTCGAAGACGGTCACCCGGACGACCACCGGCCCGTCGCCCGGCACCGCGCGCCGCGCGTACGCCCGTACCCGCTCGGGATCCAGCTCGGTCCCGAAGACCGCCCGGCAGTCCCGTACGAGCCGCTCCAGGTGCAGCCCGAGCCCGCGTACCCGGCCCGCCTCGACGCGCATCGTGGTGAAGTGGCCGTAGTTGGTGAGGGCGAGGGTCTGGAGCTCCGCCGACCTCACCGGCCGGCCGTTCAGTTCCGCCATGTGCCCAGCATGTCACCCGCCCGGGGCGATCCCGGCGCCGACTCGGCAGGCCGTCGCGGCCGAGCCGCCGGACCCGCCGAGCCGTCAGCCCGGCAGGCCCTCCCGGACCCGGCGCGACACCGCGAAGGCCTGCAGGTCGAGCGTCCCCGGCGGTTCGGCGAGGCCGGGCCCGCCGGCCCGTACCCAGGCGGTTATCTCGTCGAGCATGTCGTCCGCCAGCACCCACCCCAGCCACACCGGGCGGCCGCCCGCCGCCCGGCCCTCGGCCGAGGGGCTGACCACCACCACGTTGGAGTGGTCGCAGGCGTCGAGGCACTGCACCGCCCGGACCTTGCCCGCGTCGCCGACGCCCTCCCTCAGACGCTCCAGCTGCCCGGCGTGGTCGACGCCCGGGTGCTTGGCCGCCACACCGCAGCAGCAGCCCCGGCAGACGGTGACCGTGACCGGTGCGGCCGGGGCGGCGGGCTCCTTGCGGGTACGACGGGCCATCAGCTTCCTTCCGACAGGCTCCGGGGTCGCGGAACCGCGCCCCCATGATCACCAGATTCTGCCCCACCGGCTCAAGATCCCTGTCGCGAGCCTCCGCCCGGCTGCATATGGTGATCGCACCATCACATTCCGCTTCCGCTCCGGAGCGGTCACGAAGGAGTTTCCGTGTTCAAGGCAAGCGACATCATGCACGCCGGCGCCAAGTGCATCGGGCAGGACCAGACCCTGATGGAGGCCGCCAAGATGATGGCCGACATGAACGTCGGCGCCCTCCCCATCTGCGGCAATGACCAGCTGCTCAAGGGCATCGTCACGGACCGTGACATCGTCACCAAATGTATCGCCAAGGGCAAGGACCCGTCGATGATGAAGGCGATGGACCTCGGCGGCCATCTGCACTGCGTCCGCGCCGATGACGACATGGACACCGTGCTGAAGAAGATGGAAGAGCACCAGATCCGCCGCATGCCGGTGATCGACAGCGAGAAGAAGCTGGTCGGCATGATCAGTGAGGCCGACCTCGCCATGGGCCACCGCGAGGGCAGCCGGGTGACGGACCAGCAGATCCTGGAATTCATGGACAGCGTCTACATGATGCGCTGAACCACCGCGGAGACGGCGCCCGGCACACCCCGTGCCGGGCGCCGTGCGCGCTATCCGGTGGCCTCGGCCGCCGCCCGCCCCGCCGCCCGGCCGGAGAAGAGGCAGCCGCCGAGGAAGGTGCCCTCCAGCGAGCGGTAGCCGTGCACCCCGCCGCCGCCGAAGCCGGCCGCCTCCCCCGCCGCGTACACGCCGTCCAGCACCGAGCCGTCGGCGCGCAGGACGCGGGAGGACAGGTCGGTCTCCAGCCCGCCGAGCGACTTGCGGGTCAGGATGTTCAGCCGGACGGCGATCAGCGGGCCCGCTTTGGGGTCGAGCAGGCGGTGCGGGGCAGCGGTGCGGATCAGCTTGTCGCCGAGGTAGCGGCGGGCTCCGTGGATGGCCGTGACCTGCAGGTCCTTGCTGAAGGGGTTGGCCATCTCGCGGTCCCGGGCCTCGATCTCGCGGCGCAGCTCGGCCTCGTCGATCAGGGCCTCGGGGGCCTTCGCGTTCATGCCGCGGACCAGCTCCCCGAGGTCGTCCGCCACCACGAAGTCGGCGCCGTGCTTCTTGAACGCCTCGACCGGCCCGGTGGCCCCGGGCAGCGCCCGGCCGAGCACCCCGCGGATGCTCTTGCCCGTCAGGTCCGGGTTCTGCTCGGAGCCGGAGAGGGCGAACTCCTTCTCGATGATCTTCTGGGTGAGGACGAACCAGGTGTGGTCGTAACCGGTCGTCATGATGTGTTCGAGCGTGCCCAGCGTGTCGAAGCCGGGGAACAGCGGTACGGGCAGCCGCCGCCCGCGCGCGTCCAGCCAGAGTGAGGACGGCCCCGGCAGGATGCGGATGCCGTGCTTGGGCCAGATCGGGTCCCAGTTCTCGATGCCCTCGGTGTAGTGCCACATCCGGTCGCCGTTGATCAGATGGCCGCCGGCGGCACCGGCGATGTCGAGCATCAGGCCGTCCACGTGCGCGGGGACGCCGGAGAGCATCCGCTCGGGCGGCGTACCGAGCCGGGCGGGCCAGGCCTTGCGTACGAGCTCGTGGTTGCCGCCGATACCGCCCGAGGTGACGATCACGGCCTGCGCCCGGAGTTCGAAGGAGCCCGCCACCTCGCGCGAGCTCGCCACGCCGCGGTCGACCGTGCTCGGTACCAGCACCTCGCCGCTGACGGTGTCGGTCACCCCGCCGGTGGCCGCCAGGCCGGTGACCCGGTGCCGGAAGCGCAGGTCGACCAGCCCGCGGGCGGCGGCGGCCCGCACCCGGAGGGCGAACGGCTCTACGAGACCGGGGCCCGTGCCCCAGGTGATGTGGAAGCGCGGGACGGAGTTCCCCGGCCCGCTGGCCAGCAGTCCGCCCCGCTCGGCCCAGCCGACCACCGGGAAGAACCGCACGCCCTGCGCGTGCAGCCAGGCACGCTTCTCCCCCGCCGCGAAGTCGACGTACGCCTCGGCCCACCGGCGCGGCCAGTGGTCCTCGTCCCGGTCGAATCCCGCCGTGCCGAGCCAGTCCTGCCAGGCGAGCTCGTGGGAGTCGCGGATGCGCATCCGGCGCTGCTCGGGCGAGTCGACCAGGAAGAGGCCGCCGAAGGACCAGTGCGCCTGTCCGCCGAGCGAGGCCGCGGGCTCCTGGTCGAGCAGGATCACCTTGCGTCCGGCGTCGGCCAGTTCGGCGGTGGCGACCAGGCCCGCGAGGCCGGCTCCGATGACGATGACGTCGGCGTCGAGTGCCACGGGCGGTCCTCCAGGGTCAGCAGGGTGTGTCGGATTCTGCGGCCTGCCAACCTGCCAGTCAACCGGCCGGTAACAAGCCGCCGCCCGAATTACGCTCCACCCCGTTTCCGAATGTCCTTCGCTACGCGGTGGAGCGTAATTCCGAATACGCCTGACGGCTATTCGGAAATTCCCCGGTCAATTATCTGGACGCGCATGTAACTTGACGGTAACTTACCGATCAGTAGTAGCTGTGGCCCGGCTTGCACCCCCACCCACCCCACCCGTTTCTCTCCCCCAGGAGGAACCGTGCTCAGCCCTGCCCTGAAACGTACGTCCGCCCTGGTCAGCGGCGTGGTCATGGCCGCCGCGCTCACCGCTCTCACCGCACCCGCGGCCCACGCCACCGAGGGCGCGGGCTCCTACGTCGCGCTCGGCGACTCCTATGCCGCGGGCGCCGGCGTGCCCGGCCAGTCGGCCGGACTCTGCCTGCGATCCGACCACAACTACGGCCATCTGGTGGCCGCCGCACTCAAGAGCAGCACGTACACGGACGTCACCTGCTCGGCCGCCAAGGTCAAGGCGATCACCTCGGCCCAGTACGACGCCTTCATCCGGGTGAACGACCCACAGCTGGACGGGGTCAGGGCCGACACCGGTCTGATCACCCTGGGCATCGGCGGCAACGACCTCGGCACCTCCGACCTGGGTATCGGCGAGGTGATCGCGACCTGCGTGGCGGGCGCCGTGGTCAACCCGCTGGGCACCCCCTGCCACGACGTCTACGGCCACGGGCACTGGGACTGGAACCACTGGGCCTGGGAGTACGGCGAGGACGACCTCGTCAACCGGATCGACGCCGCGGCCCCGCAGCTCGCCGACGCGCTGCAGCGCATCCACGCCAAGGCCCTGAACGCCAAGATCCTGGTGGTCGGTTACCCGTCGGTGCTCCCCGACAACGAGTGGGACTGCCTCGGCCGCCAGCCCGTCACCGTCGGGGACGTCGCCTACCTGCGCGGCATCCTCGGCAAGCTCAACACCATGCTGGCCGCCACCTCCGCAGCCAACGGCGCCACCTACGTGGACACCATGGCCGCGACCAAGGGGCACGACGTCTGCTCGGACGACCGGTGGATCGAGGGCGCCCTCCCGGGCTCTCCCGCCGTCCCGTTCCACCCCAACGCCACCGGGGAGCAGGCGCTGGCGGGCGCGGTGCTGAAGACCCTGGGCCACTGACCTCGGGGCACCGACCGGAAGAGCGCGCAGCGGGGGCACGGCCGGGGAGGTGGCCGTGCCCCCGCTGCGCGTCGGCCTCACGGCTTGATGCGGACCACCTGCGGGTCGTGGTCGCTCGCCTGGACCGCGAACTCACTGTTGATGTGCACCACGTCGTACTTGACGTGCTTCAGCGCCGGGCTGACCAGGATGTGGTCGAGCACCTGCGAGTTGCCCTGGTAGACGTACGAGTACCGCTGGCTCTCCGGCAGGTCGTTGACCAGGTCGCGCAGCACGCCGTCCTTGGTGAGCGTGGCCAGCGCCGGGGAGAACTGGTAGTCGTTGAAGTCGCCGAGCGAGACCACCCGGGCGTCCGGGTCGGCGGCCAGCAGCTTGGCGACGAAGGCCTGCTCGACCGTCGCCTGCTTGACGCGCTGCACCTCGGAGCTGCGGGTCGGAGCCTGGAAGCGGCTGTCCAGGCCCTGGTCGCCACCCTTGCTGTTGAAGTGGTTGGCGATGACGAAGATCTTCTTGTTGTGGAAGCGGAACTGGCCGACCAGCGGCTTGCGGCTGCTGTTCCAGGCCTCGTTGCCGGGGTCGATCCGGCCCGGGGAGGCGGTGAGCGAGGCCCACTTGCCGGTGCCGGTGACGTCCACGGCGGTGGTGGAGTCGCCGCCCGCGATGTCCTCGAAGGAGATCCGCTCCGGGTTGAACAGGAAGACCTGGCGGATGTTGCCGCCCGGCTCGCCGCCGTCCTTGCCGTCCACCGGGTTGATGGAGCGCCAGTCGTACGCCGGGCCGCCGGCCGCCTTGATCGCGGCGACGAACTTGGCCACCGTGGCGTCGGCGTCCACCGTGCCGTCGTTGGTCGGGCCGTTGTTGTCCTGGATCTCCTCCAGGGTCACGACGTCGGGCGACCGCAGGTTGGTGACGACGCCCTCGGCGAGCTGGGCGAACTTCTCGTCGGAGTCGCTCGGGTCGAGGTTCTCGACGTTGTACGTGGCGACGGAGACCTCGCTGGGCAGGGCCCGCGAGGTGACCTCGCGCTTCAGGCCGTTGTCCTGGACCGCGCCGATGCTGCCCGCGGCGATGGTGTAGCCGCCGAACTGGTTGTAGTCCAGCGGGCCGGCGGTGGTGCCGGTCAGCCGGTCGCCGACGTTGGCCACCGGGAAGGGCTGCTGGGCCACCGGGGTGAGCGACTGGACCATCAGCCGGCCGGGGTTGGGGTTGTCGTAGCCGAGGTAGACGACGCCGCCGCGCTCGCTGCGCTCGTCCTCGCAACGGGCGTCGACCCAGAGCTCGTTGTACTTGTCGGTGGCCTGCACCACGGGGACGTTGCCGACCTGGACGTTCATGCCCTCCAGCGACTCGTACAGGTCCAGCGCGTACGTGCCGGGCTGCAGGGTCAGGCCGTCGATGCTGCCGCCGGCCGCGTCCGGGGCGTACGCCGCGGGGATGTCGGCGCCGCTCAGCACGACCGGGGCGGGCACCGCGTTGCCCGAGGAGAGCACCGTGACGGACGGGTTGGTGAGCTGGGTGACGGACTGTCCGCCACCGTTGTAGGCCGGGTAGTACTCCCCCACCTTGCCGGTGACCAGCACCGAGTCGCCGACCGCGACGGTGGGCACCGCGCTGCCGGTGTAGACGAAGATGCCCTCGCTGGTGGCCGGGTCGGCGTCCGCGTTCGGGTCCTGGATCCAGAAGCCCTTGGAGCCGTACGTGCGCACGCCGGTGACGATGCCGGGGACGCCCGCGATGGTCTTGCCGAGCTTGGGCGAGACCCGGGTGGTGCCCTGGATGTCGTGGATCCGGATGCTGCCCGGCTCGGTCGGGCCGGTCGAGGTGCCGCCGGTGTCGGAGGTCTCCCCGAGGGAGTTGGTCGGGGTCGGGGCACCGGCCTTCAGGTCGGCCGCGTTGTCGTCGGTGTCGGCGAGGGCCGAACCGCGCGCCACCGAGGTGGTGTTGCTCGTACCGGCCGCCGAGGCGCTGCCCTCGTGGACCACGGCGGTGCCGAAGCCGACCAGGTCGCGGACGTGCGGGTCGGCGGCGCAGTCGGCGGCGGTCTTGCAGGTGAGCGGGTCGGTGCCCTCGACCAGCGCGACGGTGCCGCTGGTGGCGGAGAGCGCGAGGCTGCCGGTGGCGTCGGCGGTGGGCAGGTCCACCGTGCCGCCCGCACCCGCCGCCTCGGCGACCAGGAAGCGGCCGCCGGGGGCTATCGAGCCGGTCAGTGGGGTCACGCCCCACTTCGAGGTCGCGCCGGGCGTGCCGGAGATGTACTGGACGCTGTAGCCCGCCAGGCCGAAGGCGGCGCCGCCCTTGTTGGCCAGCTCGATGAAGTCGTTCTTCAGCACGGCACCGGAGTTGCCGCCGCCGCCGTACACCTCGGCGATGACCGCGTCGGCCGAGGGCGCGGCGACGGCGCCCGGCAGCGGCACCAGAACCAGGGAGGCCGCGACGCCGGCCGGGAGGATCGTCGCGCGCAGCAGCGTTCTGCGCGAGCGGGGGCGGGGAGCGGTGGACTTGGTCACCGGGACAGGACTCCTTCGGCTGCCGGGCCATCACGGTGACCCGGCGTCAGGGTGCAGCAAGGTCCCCCGGCGCTCGTGGGGTCGCCGGGAGCTGAGGGTGGATCAGAGTGCGGGCATGGCAAGGCAGCACGGTGCACTACTCGCGTAGATCACGAGCCGGGCGAAGCCGGACGGGCCCAAGATACGCGCGTAGAAAATGACGCGACAAGACATCGTTCGTTAACACTTGGCGCACCATCGGCCGCCGCCCGGCATCGCGCCCTCCCATCCGTGGCCAGCCGTTGCCAAGGATCAACATTTTCAAACATCCGACTGGGACTGCACCGGTGTGGACTGATCTACCGTCAGATCTGGTCAGGAGGTGGGCCGGAGACCCTGCGTGGAGTCTTGACGCGAACCTGAAACGCCGCTCTCATGTGTTGCATTCCGTTGGAACGCGTGGGCTTTGGTTGCCTTCGCGCCCCGCCCCCACCACCCTGCAGGAGCCGCACCGTGCCGTCCCGCAGAACCTCCTGGCGCCGCCGCTCGGCCGCCGCGCTCACGTCACTCGCCCTGCTGACCGGAGGCGGCGCCCTCGCCGCCGCCGGCCAGCTCGCCACCGCCCCACCCGCGCTGGCACTGGACAACGGACTGGCCGTCACCCCGCAGATGGGGTTCAACAACTGGAACTCCACCCACTGCCGGGCCGAGTTCAACGAGGCGATGGTCAAGGGCATCGCCGACCTCTTCGTCACCAAGGGCCTCAAGGCGGCCGGCTACCAGTACGTCAACCTGGACGACTGCTGGGCGCTGCCCAACCGCGACTCCTCAGGCAACCTCGTCCCCGACCCGGTCCGATTCCCGAACGGCATCAAGGCCGTCGCCGACTACGTGCACGGCAAGGGCCTGAAGTTCGGCATCTACTCCAGCGCCGGGAGCAAGACCTGCGACGTCCAGGGCTTCCCCGGCGGCCTCGGCCACGAGCAGCAGGACGCCAACCTCTGGGCCTCCTGGGGCGTGGACTACCTCAAGTACGACAACTGCAACAACCAGGGCGTGGACGTCCTGACCCGCTACACGGCGATGCGCGACGCCCTGAAGGCCACCGGCCGCCCGATCCTGTACAGCATCTGCGAGTGGGGCTCCAGCCAGCCCTGGAACTGGGCGCAGCCGGTGGGCAACTCCTGGCGCACCACCGGGGACATCGGCGACTCCTGGTCCAGCATGCTGGGCATCGCCCACGCGAACCAGCCGCTCGCCCCCTACGCCCGCGTCGGCGCCTGGAACGACCCGGACATGCTGGAGGTCGGCAACGGCGGTATGACGGACACCGAGTACCGCACCCACTTCAGCCTCTGGGCCGAGATGGCGGCCCCGCTGCTGATCGGCAGCGACCTGCGCAGCGCGAGCCAGGCCACCCTGGACATCCTGACGAACAGTGATGTCATCGCCGTCGACCAGGACCCGCTCGGACGGCAGGGCACCGTGGTCTCGAGCTCCGGCGGCAAGGTGGTGATGTCCAAGCCGCTGGCGGACGGCAGCCGGGCGGTCACCCTGACCAACGAGAACGCCTCCACCGCCACCGTCTCCACCACCGTGCAGGACCTCGGCATCGGCGGCGCGGCCTCGTACGCCGTCAAGGACCTGTGGACCAAGGCGGGCAGCTCGACCACAGGCGCCGTCAGCGCCTCCGTCCCCGCGCACGGCACGGTGATGCTCAGGATCACCCCGGGCAACCCCGTCCCGCCGCCCAGCGGGCTGAGCCGGCTCAGCGACCTGACCTGGAACTCGGCCGTCAACGGCTGGGGACCGGTCGAACGCGACCGGAGCAACGGGGAGAGCACGGCGGGCGACGGCAGGACGCTGGCCATCCGGGGCACCCAGTACGGCAAGGGCCTCGGCGTCCATGCCCAGAGCGACATCACCTACCACCTGGGCGGCACCTGCAAGAACCTCGGCGTCGACGTCGGGGTGGACGACGAGGTCAACGGCAACGGCTCGGTGGTCTTCCAGATCTACCGCGACGGCACCAAGGTCGCCGACAGCGGGGTGCTCACCGGAAAGGACCCGGCGAAGCACCTGAGCGCCGATCTCACCGGCGGCACCAAGCTACGGCTGGTGGTCACCGACGGCGGAAACGGCATCAACTACGACCACGCGGACTGGGCCAACCCCAAGCTGGCCTGCGGCGACGGCCCTTCGGCCGGCACCCGCGCGCTCAGCGACCTCTCCTGGACCTCCGCCGTCAGCGGCTGGGGCCCGGTGGAGCGTGACCGCAGCAACGGCGAGCAGCCCGCCGGCGACGGCCGCACCCTCACCGTCCAGGGTGCGCCCTACGCCAAGGGCCTGGGCGTCCACGCCTACAGCGAGGTCAGCTACTACCTCGGCGGCACCTGCACCGGCCTCGGTACGGACGTGGGTGTGGACGACGAGTCGACGAGCAAGGGTTCGGTGGTCTTCCAGATCTACCGGGACACCACCAAGGTCGCCGACAGCGGCGTGCTGACCTTCAACGACGCCGCGAAGCACCTGACGGCCGACCTGACCGGCGGCTACGAGCTGCGGCTGGTGGTCACCGACGGGGGTGACGGCGCCACCTCCGACCATGCGGACTGGGCTGCGCCCCAGCTCACCTGCAGCTGAGCCAGGCCCTGCCCGGGGGCGCCACCGGCGGGTGAGGCTTCGGGCCGGCCACAGGGCGCGTGGGGGCACCTCCCGGCCGAAGGCTGGGGGAGAACTGCGCGAGGCGGAAGGCTACGGGCCGTTGCTTCCGATCTCGCGCAGTTCCCCGCGCCCCTGATAGTGCAACCGGCTCGGGCTGCCTTACTCACCCTCCACGGCGGCAGCCGGCTCCCGCAGCCCCGCCGACCACTTCTGCTCGACCTTGCCGAACTTCCAGAAGGCCAGCGCCCCCGCCCAGGTCAGCACGAAGAGGCCGACGATCGCATAGCCGACCAGGTTGAGGTCGAGCTCGGCGATCCAGCCGATCGGGCCCGAGGTGATGTCCAGCTTCTCGCCGAGCAGGCCGATCAGCTCGATCACGCCGATCACCAGCGCGACCAGCACCGACAGGCCGGTGACGGTGAGGTTGTAGTAGATCTTGCGGACCGGCTTGGAGAAGGCCCACTCGTAGGCGAAGTTCATGAACGAGCCGTCGATGGTGTCCAGCAGGCTCATCCCCGCCGCGAAGAGCACGGGGAGCACCAGCAGCGCGTACCAGGGCAGCGAGAAGGCCGCCGCGCCGCCGGCCAGCACCAGCAGCGAGACCTCCGTCGCGGTGTCGAAGCCCAGGCCGAAGAGCAGTCCGACCGGGTACATGTGCCAGGACTTGGTGACGGCCTTGGTGACGCGGCCGAGAATGCGGTTCATGAAGCCGCGCTTGTCGAGCTGCTTCTCCAGCTCGGCCTCGTCGAACTCGCCTTCGCGCATCTTGCGGAAGACCTTGAGGATGCCGTTGAAGGCGCCGAGGTTGATCAGGCCGATCAGCACCAGGAAGGTCCCCGAGACGCTGACGCCGATCAGGCCGGTGGCCGCGTGCAGGGTGGACCCGTCCGACTCGACCTGGCCCGCAAGGGACTGGATGCCGAAGGCCAGCAGGGCGCAGAGGCCGAAGACGATGGACGAGTGGCCGAGCGAGAACCAGAAGCCGACGGACAGCGGCCGCTTGCCCTGGCCCATCAGCTTGCGGGTGGTGTTGTCGATCGCCGCGATGTGGTCGGCGTCGAAGGCGTGCCGCATGCCCAGGGTGTACGCGGTCAGGCCCATACCCGCGCCGAAGACCTGGCCGCCCACGTCGTAGTGCTTCGGCGCGATGACCGCGAGCAGGGTGAACCAGCCGATGACGTGCAGCGCGAGGATGAAGACGCCCATCCCGGCGAGGCGGATCCACTCGTCGCGGGTGAGCCGGTCACGAAGACGGCTGGGCGCTGGCATGGAGGGTCCTCTCGGGTACGGAGCTGCTGAGCTGGGCCATCCTTCCCCGTACTCGGCCGTAGTTGCAAGTCATATGCAACTACGCGCCCCCCGCATGCATATCGGAGCGCCCCGTCCGGCGCTCGTCATGTGCCGTACAAATTTCTGTAACCCCCGGACGCTTTCGCCGCTCCTTCTACGCGCGGATACTCGGATCTACGCGCGGATACCCCTGCCCCACACACCTCAACTCCCCACGGAGGAACGGCAGATGACCGGCTCTCGTAACATCCGCACCAAGGCGGCACTCGCCACCTCGGCGGTCCTGGCGGCCACCCTCACGGGCCTCGCCACCCCCGCCTCCCCCGCCGTCGCGGCCACCCCGCACCGGGTGCTGTTCGACAACAGCAAGGCCGAGACGGCCGGCAACGCCGACTGGATCATCAGCACCAGCATCCCCGACCCGCTCGGCCAGAACGCCAACCCCACCACCGAGAAGAGCTGGACCGGCGCGATCTCCGCCTGGGGCGTCGCTCTGCAGAAGACCGGCTCCTACAGCCTCAAGACGCTCCCCTCGGGCTCCACCATCAGCTACGGCACCGGCGCGGCGCTGGACCTGGCCAACTTCGACACCTTCGTGATCCCGGAGCCGAACATCAGGTTCAGCACCGCCGAGAAGACCGCGATCATGAAGTTCGTGCAGAACGGCGGCGGGCTCTTCCTGATCTCCGACCACACCCAGAGCGACCGCAACAACGACGGCTGGGACTCCCCCGCGATCATCAACGACCTGCTGACCACCAACAGCGTCGACAGCACCGACCCCTTCGGCTTCTCGGTGGACCTCAAGAACATCTCCACCGACAACCCGAGAGCCGTCAGCGACGCGAGCAACCCCGTCCTGCACGGCAGCTTCGGCACCGTCACCGGGTCCATCCTGCGGGCCGGCACCACCTTCACCCTGAAGCCCGCGGACAACTCCTCCGTCAAGGGCCTGGTGTACCGCACCGGGTACAGCGGCAACACCGGTGCCTTCTTCGTCACCAGCACCTTCGGCAGCGGCCGGGTCGCCATCTGGGGCGACAGCTCCCCCGCCGACGACGGCACCGGCCAGTCCGGCAACACCCTCTACAACGGCTGGGACGACCCCGCCGGCACCAACGCCGCCCTCGCCCTCAACGCCACCGCCTGGCTCAGCAAGGCCAGCTGACCCCGGCCAACCCGCCTCTCCGCTCTGACGGCCCATAGATCACGGCTGGTCAGGAAATCGGGCATAAAGTCCACTATTGTCGGATTTCGTGGATCGCCGGAGCGGAGAGGCAGGCCTTGATGCAGCACCCCGCCACCTACCCCCATCGGACCACCCGCGAGGACGTGCGCATCCCGCTGCCGGACGGCACCGGGCTGTACGCCCGGATCTGGCGCCCCGTCACCGAGAAGCCGGTGCCCGCGCTGCTCGAGTACCTGCCCTACCGGCTCACCGACCGGACGTCGCCGGACGACGCCCAGCGGCACCCCTGGTACGCCGGGCACGGGTACGCGGGCGTCCGCGTGGACATCCGCGGGCACGGGAACTCGGGCGGGCTGCCGGGTGACGAGTACTCCGAGCAGGAGCTCGCCGACGGGGTCGCGGTGATCGAGTGGCTCGCCGCGCAGCCCTGGTGCAGCGGGAAGGTCGGGATGTTCGGCGTCTCCTGGGGCGGTCTCAACAGCCTGCAGATCGCGGCGCGCGCACCGGAGGCGCTGAAGGCCGTGGTCACGGTCTGCTCGACCGACGACCGCTACGACAACGACGTCCACTACATGGGCGGCTCGCTGCTGGCCGTCGACATGCACGCCTGGTCGGCCGCCATGCTGGCCTTCGTCGCCCGGCCCCCGGACCCGAAGTACGTCGGGGACGACTGGCGGCCGATGTGGCTGGAGCGGCTGGAGGCGGTCGAGCCCCTCATCCACCCCTGGCTCTCCCACCAGACCCGCGACGACTACTGGCGGCGCGGCAGCGTCTGCGAGGACTACGGCGCGATCAAGGCCGCCGTGCTGGCCGTCGGCGGCTGGGCCGACCCGTACCGGGACGCCGTGCTGCGGCTGGTGGAGCACCTGGAGGCGCCCGTCCGCGGCCTGATCGGCCCGTGGCCGCACCAGTACCCGGACCGCGGGCTGCCGCCGGGCCCGGCGATCGGCTTCCTGCAGGAGACGCTGCGCTGGTGGGACCACTGGCTGAAGGACGTCGACACCGGGGTGATGAAGGAGCCCGCGCTGCGGAGCTGGATGAACGAGTCGGTGCCGCCCGCGACGGTGTACGCCAACCGGCCCGGGCGCTGGGTCGGCGACGAGACCTGGCCCTCGCCGGACGTGCGCGAGATCCACTACGGCCTGGACGACGCGCTGCGCACCGCCGGGACGCCCTCCGACGACCGCTTCGTCCACATCCGCTCGCCGCAGCACACCGGGGTGGACGCCGGGCGGTTCCTCCCGTTCGGCAACGACTCGGACCTGCCGCCGGACCAGCGCGAGGAGGACGGGCGCTCGGTCTGCTTCGACTCCAGCCCACTGCCCGAACCGGTCGAGATCCTCGGACGGCCCGGCCTACGGCTGCGGGTCCGGTGCGACGCGCGGCGCGGTCAGGTGATCGCGCGGCTCTGCGACGTCGCACCGGACGGGTCGTCGACCCTGGTCACCCGCGGGGTGCTCAACCTCACCTCCCGGCGCGGGCGCGGCCAGGTGGCGGAGTGGGAGCCGGGTGCGGTCGAGGACGTCGACCTCGACCTGGCCGGCATCGCCCACGCCTTCCCGGCCGGCCACCGGATCAGGCTTGCCCTCTCCTCCACGTACTGGCCGTGGATCTGGCCGCAGCCCGAGGTCGGCGGCTTCGAGCTCGACCCCGGCCACAGCACGCTCACCGTGCCCGTCCGCCACCTGGCCGCCGACGTCGGCAGCCCCCCGATCACCTTCGAGCCCCCCGAGCAGGCCGCCGGGATGGCCGTCCACGTCACGGAACCGCTCACCGCCCGGCCCGAGCGCATGGTGCTCCGGGACGTCGCCACCGGCGAGTGGCGGCTGGAGATCGACCCCGGGTACGGCGGCACCCGCACCTACCCCGACGGCCTGGTCCTCGACGAGCACGCCGTCGAGGCGTACCGCATCCTCTCCGACGACCCCCTCAGCGCCGTCACCCGCTCCGACTGGACCATCCGCCTGGAGCGCCCCGACATCGGTTGGGACGTCACCCTGCGGACCCGCTCGGAGATCACCTGCGACGCCACCCACTTCACCACCCACAACCACCTCACGGCCCTGGAGGGCGGCTCCGTCGTCTTCGACCGTGACTGGCAGCGCCGCATCCCACGCACCGCGTCGTAGAGCGTCCGCCAGGAAGTGAGAGCAGTGGGCCAACCACAGGGGCGCGGGGAACAGCGCGAGGCGGGAGGCTGCAGGCCGTTGCCTTCCGGTCTCGCGCAGTTCCCCGCGCCCCTGGGATGCCCAATCCTGATTGGTGCACCTACTGGCGGAGCCACGTCAGCGAGCACCTGACCGAGGGGGCCGTCCGGCTCTCATCGAACGGTCATCTACCATCAGCTGGTGCCCAGCCTGACCGGACTTCCGCTCCAGATCGTCGCCGCCCTCCTGGCGGTCGCCGCCTTCGCCGCCACCATGTGGCTCTGGCCGAGGCTCGCCGGACGCGGCTGGAAGGCGTGGCTGGGGCGGCTCGGTGCGTTCTTCGCGACGCAGGTCACGGTGCTGGTG